>CAYPNO010000273.1:0-3151 GCA_964411865.1 uncultured Desulfuromonas sp.
TGTCCATCTGCAGGCGTGTTGTTCCTGTTGCGCGTGGGCTGGTGGCGGCGTATCCAGGCACTCCGCCAGTATATGTGGCTACAGGCTCAGCCTGCAGGCGAATAATGTGGACATTGCGTTGGGCACTGTTTTCACTCCCCTTTTGGCTTACATAAAGTTTTTCCGGCTGCGGTGGAGCAACCTCCCCAGCAAAGCAGGGAATTATAAAAGTTAGAGCAATAAACAGTGGCAAAACAGTGCGGCTAATGCGCCGTGCCGGGGGGCGGAACTCCACCATATCAATCTCCAATATATTCAAATAATCCGTAGAGACGTTGCATGCAACGTCTCCATACGCAACATCCCTATCCCTAGTTTATTCTTCAGGTTCGCTATACCCCAGACGAACCGGAATGGCGACCATTTGTTCCTGTTCTGGCATCACCACCTCCATGGCGCCGTACCAGTACATTCCGGGCTGCAACTCGGTTACATCCCAAGCTAAATCAATCACTTGGCCACCTTGGAGGGTTTTAGGCGTGATCTGAAGGCTGCCCGAAGTTTCCACTGGCTCATCCTCTGAGGGGTTATCCCCCGTAACAATGGCGTACTGCAGCGTGAATAAATCTCCTGCTTCATTCCCACTCCCAGCAGCGTTATGCACCGCAATCCACCACGAACCTGCTTCGGGATATGCGATGGTTATTTGTTCCTGTGGCCCGACGATGGCGCTGAGCTCTTCATAGCTGGAATAGTCTTCATCCCTCCCGCAAAACAGGTCTAAATCCCTTGCTTCCTCAGAAGCCAAATCTATCAGGAGGGCTACTGCGTCTTGTGGAATTTCAAAATGGTGGAAATGAACTCCGCCATCATCGTTGCTATAAGCGTCCGGTGTGGGATCTTCTTCCAAACGCTCTTCTACCCTAACAGGAGCATGCAGCCCATAGGCTGTAATGTTGGCGGTGCCTGCGGTCTCAAAGCGATACAATTTCTGGCTCCCGCGTAACTCTGTGGTTTTAATTTCCCACCGCTCCGGTAGCTTATATGCCATGCTACGTACGGCGACCGGCAGATGTGCATCCGGTGCGACGTTATTCCGTTCTTTCAGGAATATGTGGCCAAAAGCCCACTCTTCAAAGGGTGTAGCGCTGGAATCAGCATACACATGCAGGGTCTGATGCTGCCCCGGAGCCAGATCAAAGCTGCGCGGCTCCACCTCCAGATTGAGACCGGAGTCAGCGCTGATCTCAACCTGCCAACTGGTGCGCTGGGCTGAAACGTTGGTCAGGATGCGGGTCCACTCGCAGCGATCGAGGCAGAATCCCTGCCCCAGACTCGGCAGATTCAGCTTGGCGGGATCACCCTTGTCATGAGCTGCGCTGGTCCAGTAAAATTCCAGATTGGCGTTACGATACCCTTCGCCGCTCTCGTCCAACACCAGTGCGGCAGCCATGGCATTGAATACGTCAATACGCCCAGCCCCCGTGTCAAACGGGGTGGCCGGATCGCCCTCTTGGTTGCGGCGGATATCTGTTTTAGCTGTAGTCATCAGGGCAGATTGCGCCTGCGCCGGAGTCCAGTCTGGATGTTGTGCTTTTAGAAGTGCCAGCGCCCCCGCGACGTGGGGACTGGCCATGGAGGTGCCATCGTAGAGCGCATAGCCTAAGCCATCCACCACCGGCGCAAAGATGCTGGAACCGGGAGCCGCCATATCCGGTTTGATCAGCGCAGGAACCGAGTGGTTGAAGCCACGGGAACTGAAGTCGGAAATAATATCCGCTGCGTTCGGGTCACTGACCGCCAGAGTACCGGACAGAGTAGCTTGAAGTTTTTCCCCCTTTGCCTGACATTCCTGCAGCCAGCCTTTGAGGCTGTCACTATCAGACTTACTGATGTGTATCGCAGGGAGGTAGTGTGCGTCCTGCATCGGTTCCGTGAGATCTCCTTCTTCTACTTCCACGAGGATCATCCCACCACCACCGTTATTTTTTACATTCCGCCCTTTCTCCAGTCGATCATACTCACCCCGATCACAGATGACGATCTCACCGTTGAATTCGGCAGTAAATATCCCCACACACAGCGGATCTCCGTAGTCACCCGCATACACCAGCTGCGCAGGGCCGTAGCCTAACGACATACCAAGGCCGCTGAGTTCTTCCATCCCTTCCACGGGGCCGGACAGGGTGACGTTGTTCCGATACACCACATCGTGGGTGCTGGACGCCACTACACTTAGCCATGGTGCCCCGCTGGGATTACCTAAGGTTGCCTCTTCGGGGCCATCATTACCCGCAGAATTAGCAACCCACACTCCAGCTTCACGCGCCCCCAGAAAGGCTAGCGCATCGCTTGAATTATCTTCGTCCCAGGGACTAGAGGGGTCAGCAGTGTTAATGGAATAGTTGATCACATCTACTCCATCCCCAACCGCCTGCTCAATTGCAGCTACCAGGGCACTTTCACTCAGCATGCCAGCGGCATCTTCCACCTTGTAAGCGATAATATTGGCGCGTGGCGCAACGCCAGAGATCCGTGCAGATAGATTCAATCCCGAAGGGTAATGAATTATGGCCTCTTCCACAAAACTACCCGCCGCTGTGGCCGCAACATGACTGCCGTGTCCTTCGAAATCTACTGGATTGGGGTTGTCCTCAGCAAAAGCCCAAGCGCCGATAAGCTTGCTGTTACAGACAAAGTTCGGATTATACTGTTCAACATTGGATGGATCACACACACCGTAATAACGCCCGCGCGGGTTGGTGTGGGTATAGCCATCATCTCCGGTTTCAGCAAATGAAGGGCTGCGGGGGTTAATACCGCTATCGATGATACCCACCACCACCCCTTCTCCCATGGTTCCTCCGGCAACCTTAGAGCTGCCAGTGCCGAACCACACCTGGGGCGCACGAATCAGAGCCACGCCGGGAGCGGTGTCTTCAGCTCCCGGCCATTCAATACGCAAGGTTGAGTGACTGCTGCTGTTACTACAAGCTGCGGTTATTAAAAGGACAGCGCTGCCGATCAATAGCAACGGTGCGTGCCTACGTCGTCGCAGTCCTGCAAACAACGCTAGACTGAACAGCCCTAAGGCTAATACCAACAGCAGTACTACCAGGCCCGGGCCAAAACTGTATACCACCTTCCCGCCTTGTTGTTTGATCAGGTTCAG
>CAYPNO010000274.1:0-3146 GCA_964411865.1 uncultured Desulfuromonas sp.
AACCATCACCGATCGAGACAAACTCTATGACGCCTACCCACATGAAATATATTTTTGGGCAAATATCGCCTGGTCCACAAGGGGTTGTGGGCCCTACTGATTGGACTTATCGGCGCATTTCTTTCGGTTGTGTGGCATAACATTATGCTAAAATATGCGTCTGATTCTTCAGAGCCTCTGGCTGCAACTGGGGAAAAGCCCCCAAAAAGCATCCATAGCAATCTGTTAATTCTAATTAATTGTTATGTAAAACATAGAAAGAACACAACCATTTTTCGGAAGGTAAATATCTATGCGTATAAAGAAAATCCGCACTAAATTTCTGTTGCCAGTATTTAGTGTTTTGATCTTCAGCTTTGTCGTCGGCATGTTCGGGATGAAAAAGGCTATTATGTCATTGGTCGATAATCAATTGCAGACAGCTCAGCAACTTACCGAACAGTCTCTGTCAGCTAACGCAAAATCTAAAGTTCAGGATATCAATGGCAATATTGAACGTATGGGGCATAAGGCACTGGAACTGTCGGCGATCCTTAGCCAGCTTCCAGGGGTTATTGATACCTATCAACTTGCCCACAGTGGCGACCTGCACAACGAAAACGATTCCTCTGGACAGAAGGCGCGAGAAAAGTTACGTGAACTATTTAGCCTAGTTATCGAAGGCTACAAAAAGGAAACCAGCCAGACACAACTGCAGTTACATTTTCACCTACCTACTGGGCGCAGCCTGGTTCGTTTGTGGAGGGACGGTTGGCAGGTCGAGCGCAATGGCCAAAAAGTAGATGTCTCAGACGATCTGAGCAGTTTCCGTAAAACGGTGCTCGAAATCAACAGTGGACAGCATAAACCAATCAGCGGGATCGAAGTTGGACGCAGCGGTTTTGCCATCCGCGGGTTGGTACCCATCCAGAATATCACGGGCGAACATCTTGGCTCAGCAGAAGTTCTGCTGCCATTTAATGCATTGCTTGAAATTTCCAAAACAGCTGTGACTCTAAACTATTCCGTTTACATGAACGCAGACCTGTTGTCGATTGCCACCAAACTTCGGGACAGAAAAACATATCCAGTAATTAGCAATAAATACGTTCTATGTGCATCAACGGATCAAGGTCTCATCAGCAGCCTGCTTAACCTTGATCGTCTGGATGCCGGCGTAACTTCAATGCATTCGGAATTAATAGGTAATTACTATCTGACTGTTTTCCCCATTAAGGACTTCTCTGGTACACAGATCGGCGTGATGGCCATGACCGAAGACATTACTGAAATGCTGGCAAGTCTAGTATCAATAAAGAACGCTGGCGAAGCTTCTATGACGTCCATTGAGAAAAAGAGTATCTTTGCTGCGCTATTCCTGTTGGCCTTAATTGGTTCAATTGTTGTGCTCGTAACCAACTACATCACCAAGCCTCTCAGCATGGCGGTAGGTGTCACAGAATCAATTGCCCTGGGCGACTTGAGCCAGCGGCTCAATATCCAGCGTGAAGATGAAGTGGGGGCTCTCTCAAACAGCTTAAATGCTATGTGTAGCAGCTTGTCGAGCAAGGTTAAGTTGGCGCAAAAGATTGCCAGTGGTGACCTGGCCTCTGGGATTCACTTAACTTCAGATCGAGATGAATTTGGTAAAGCTCTTCAGGAGATGGTGTCAGGTCTCAGCGACCTAGTCTCTGAAGTCAATGAAGCTAGCGCACAGATCGTCTCTGGTTCCATGCAAGTATCTGACGTCAGCCAAGAATTGTCTCAGGGCGCGACGGAGCAGGCAGCCTCCCTACAAGAAATCACCAGTTCCATGACTGAAATTGCCTACCAGACACGTCAGAATGCTGATAATGCCACGGTGGCGAATCAATTATCTGGTGGAGCAATCAAGTCAGCCGACGAGGGCAACACCAATATGAAAGCAATGGTCGCAGCAATGAAAGAGATCAATCAAGCTGGGCAGGATATCTCTAAAATCATCAAGGTTATTGACGAGATTGCGTTTCAGACTAATCTTTTAGCCTTGAATGCTGCGGTTGAAGCGGCGCGCGCTGGGCAGCATGGCAAAGGATTTGCTGTTGTTGCTGAGGAAGTTCGTACCCTAGCAGCACGGAGCGCCAAGGCAGCCCAGGAGACGGCAACGCTGATTGCTGGCACCGTATCAAAAACCGATAACGGCAACAAAATTGCCGCACAAACATCAAACTCCCTAGAGGAAATCATGCAGGGGATTTCAAAAATGAATGATCAGATAGGTAAGATTGCATCAGCTGCCAACGAGCAAGCCGAGGCAATTTCTCAAGTAAATGAGGGATTAAACCAGATCGATCAAGTAACCCAGCAAAATACCGCGAGTGCCGAAGAAGGAGCTGCAGCAGCTGAAGAATTGTCCAGCCAAGCTGGGCATATGCGTGCCATGCTGACCAGATTCAAGGTAAAAGAAGATTCTCGAATCGGTTGGCAAGACTGATTCGATTTCGGCATATTAAGCCACAAAGGGAATAGTCCGCCAGAGTCAAACATAGGCTCTAGCGGACGGTTCTACAGGAAAACAAATTGGCAAACCTTCTCTTCCTATAGAAAATAGCTAAACTTGCTGAATTATCAGTTAAAAGGTAATGATCTCAAAACCATTATCGCGATACGCTGCCATACTAGGGTGCCCAAACATATCATCTAGTAAAATAAGCCCTTGCTCCTCAGCTGCCGATAGCGTCCCGAGTTTAGCAGCGCATGCCTTGCATACCCCTTCAACAAGACCGGCTTGCAGGCATTTCTGCCATAAGCCCTTCAACGGGCTACCCTCCTTGACCAATTCCGGCACCAACTTTACAGAAGCTCCTTCGAGGATTATTTTAACCTCAAACCCTTTATCCTTCATGTCCAGAGCATTCAACAACACATGGACAAAACACATCGATTCACCATTGAAGACAAACATAACTACCTTTTTCACAAGCAAAACTCCTTCTTTATTTCAAGTAAATACAAATTAAATACTAAAAACTTGTGGGAGGGGCAAAACCACAAAGATGCCAGCGCATAACCTGAAACGATTAAAACAAGAAAGCCAGCCCACAAATGTGAACCGGCTTTCTTGTTTTTTTTATTGGTAGCGGGGGAAGGATTCGAACCTCCGACCTTCGGGTTATGAGCCCGACGAG
>CAYPNO010000275.1:0-3112 GCA_964411865.1 uncultured Desulfuromonas sp.
GGAGGAATTTTTATGTGGCTTTTTATGCTAATTCTTGTGGGTGCCATCGTCTACTTTGGTTTTTATCGCAGCAAAACAGCTGGCACGTCAGTCAGTTCGACGAAAGAAAGTCCAACAGAAATCCTGAAAAAGCGCTACGCCAAGGGCGAGATAACCAAGGAAGAATTTGACCAACTCAAAAAAGACATCGAGGACTAAGCCTGATCAATGTTTGACCGAAACGAAAGGAGCTAACTATGCCCTATTACTTCAGTAAGACAATCCATGCAGACTTTGGGGAGGCTGTCGCCCGGGTAACCGAATCCCTGCAGAAGGAGGGCTTCGGAATTTTAACCCAAATCGATGTCAAGGACACCTTAAAGAACAAACTTGATGTTGAGTTTCTAAACTACCGCATCCCGAATGGATGTAATCCACCTTTTGCCTACCAGGCATTGCAGGCAGAAGACAAGGTCGGCACCATGCTGCCCTTACGCCATTTCAACGTGCCATAAACTGCGATTTATTGCAGAAATGCTGAAAACTACCGAAAACGAAACAGATACGGGGAGACTGAAACATGGCTGAAACGGATCTTCACAAGCATGGCGAACATAAACAAACCAAAGAGCATGGGACACATGCGGAGCATAAGAAAGGTGGCCACCACACCCATATGGTGGCAGATTTCAGAAAACGCTTCTGGATCTCACTGGGGATAACGCTTCCTATTCTGTTCCTCTCGCCCATGCTTCAAACCTTTCTTGGCTTCAGGCAGGCACTCAGCTTCCCCGGCGATAGCTACCTTCTGTGGGGGCTCTCCAGCGCTGTTTTTGTGTATGGCGGCTGGCCGTTTCTTAAAGGGCTGGTCGATGAATTAGAGGAAAAACAGCCCGGCATGATGACCCTGATCGCCGTCGCCATTACCACCGCCTATGCATACAGCAGCGTGGTGGTCTTTGGCTTGAGCGGTAAAATGTTTTTCTGGGAGCTGGCCACCCTGATCGACATCATGCTTTTGGGACACTGGATTGAGATGAAGTCTGTCATGGGGGCTTCCCGTGCTCTGGAGGAGCTGGCCAAACTGATGCCTTCCGACGCCCATAAAGTGATGGAGGACGGCAGCACCGAGGATGTACCCATCGACACCCTGCAACCGGGGGATAAGGTGCTGATAAAGCCGGGGGAAAAGGTACCGATTGACGGCGAGGTGGTAGAAGGAACCAGCGCGGTTAACGAGGCCATGCTGACCGGGGAATCCAGGCCGGTAGCAAAACAGGCCGGTTCGCAGGTGATCGGCGGCTCCATCAATGGTGAGGGCTCTATCACCACCAAGGTGCAGAAAACAGGCAAGGACTCCTATCTCTCCCAGATGGTCGAGCTGGTCGAACAGGCTCAGAAAAGCAAATCCAGAAGTCAGGACCTGGCCAACCGGGCGGCCTTCTGGCTCACCATTATTGCCCTGAGCACAGGTGTGATCACGCTGGGGATATGGCTGCTCCCGGCGGGCAAGGATTTCCCCTTTGCTCTAGAGCGGGCGGTGACGGTCATGGTGATTACATGTCCCCATGCGTTAGGGCTTGCAGTACCGCTGGTGGTTGCCGTATCAACCGCGCTTGCCGCCAAAAACGGTCTTCTCATCCGGGATCGAGGCGCTTTTGAGCGCGCGCGCAACATTCAGGCCCTTATTTTTGATAAAACCGGCACCCTGACCAAGGGGGAATTCGGCGTCACCGATACCATTGTCTTTGACGAGGGTATGGATGAAAAGGAGCTGCTCCAATACGCTGCCGCAATTGAAGCCCATTCAGAACATCCCATAGCCAGGGGGATCTTTGCCATGGTCGAAAAAGCACCATCGGTGGAAGCGTTCAAAGCTATCCCCGGCAAGGGTGCACAGGGGCGGGTAGACGGCAAAGAAATCAAGGTCGTCAGCCCTGGTTTTCTGAAGGAACACGACATGGCGATGGAGGACGAGCGCATCGACACCTTCAATTCTCAGGGTAAAACGGTGGTATTTGTTTTAATTGATGCTGAACTTAAAGGCGCCATCGCCCTGGCGGATATTATTCGGGATGAATCCAAAGAGGCGATCTCCAAACTTAAAAAAATGGGAATCCAGTGTATGATGCTCACCGGCGATAACGAGCTGGTGGCTAAGTGGGTCGCACAGCAGATCGGCCTTGACGAGTATTTTGCCGAGGTACTGCCCGGAGATAAAGCCGAAAAAGTCAAGGAGATCCAGGCACGCAATCTGATCGTCGCTATGACTGGTGACGGTGTCAACGATGCCCCTGCACTCGCACAGGCGGACGTTGGCATCGCCATCGGTGCCGGGACGGATGTAGCGGTTCAGACCGCCGATATTATTCTAGTGCACAGCAATCCTGAGGACGCCGTCGCCATCTTGGGTCTTTCACGCGCAACCTATCGCAAGATGATGCAGAATCTGGCGTGGGCCACCGGATACAATGCGTTCGCTATCCCACTTGCAGCAGGAGCCCTGTACACGTATGGCGTCGTCTTATCTCCCGCCATAGGGGCAGTGCTCATGTCTTTGAGCACTGTGATTGTCGCCATCAACGCGCGTTTTCTGAAAATCGCAAAATAAAGCCTTCGAGAGCCGTTCTTAATTTATGCAATTGCAGTAAGCAAGCACTATTTTGTTCAATCTGACACACTCGTTAGAATGTTAATCCATCACAACAGAAGACCTGATAGGTGCAATGAGTAGATATGACAGTAGAAATGGCGACAAAAGGCGAGTTGATACCGAGCGGCACACCGAATGTATTTTATCGAGAACACCCCACCAGAAAACACGGTGTGCAGAGGGATAGGCAGTGGATCGTTATTCAGAAGATCGACGGCAGCAGCTGAGCTTTCACAGCTTCCAGCATACTTGCGCTAGTAGGTTGGCAATGCAGGGGATACCGCTTTACACAACCAAAGAGATTATGGGGCACCACAGCATAACCATGACAGAGCGGTACGCACACCTTACGCCGGACACCTTGCGCGAGGCTATGCAGGCGCTGAAAGGACAGCCGGACAACGTAGTGAGACTGAACGCTCGAAACTCGGCAAAGTAAATTCAAACAGGTGAGAGCTTTATGACCTTTGAAAACAGGAT
>CAYPNO010000276.1:0-3066 GCA_964411865.1 uncultured Desulfuromonas sp.
CCCAGAGAGAGGATATGTTGGCGTACCGCATACACATGCTGCTTGAGTGCATGCTCCTGTGTGCTTTCCTCCTCAGCACTGCAATAGCGCTCATAGGCTGTCAAGGATACCTTTGAATCAATGATGATATTCCGCCCCTCCGGCATATGTACTACCACATCCGGACGCAGCAACTGATTCTCAGCGTTGCGCAGACTTACCTGGGTTTCGTATTCATACCCTTTACGCAGTCCTGATTGTTCCAGCACCCGCTCCAGCACCATTTCACCCCAGTTACCCTGTAGTTTATTCTCCCCTTTCAACGCGCGGGTGAGATTAACCGCCTCTGTGTTCAACTGATGACTGGTGCTGCGTAACTGTTCCAGTTCATGCCGGATGGAGGTTCGGTCTTTTAAGTCGGTAACGTGAATATCGTCAATTCGATGGCGAAATTCCAGCAGTTGATTACGGAATGGCTCTAAAATATCGCCCAAACCAGCTTTGCTGTCTTGCTTGAATATACGCCCCTTCTCATCAAAAATATCTTGTGCCAGCACCTTAAATTGTACCTGCATAGACTCGCGGGTCTGATGGAAAAACTCTTCTTTTTCCTGCATCCGTTGCTGTTGTTCCTCCAACCTGGTCTGCGCCTGAATGAGCTTTCCCTTGCTTGTGTTTAGTTCATCCCGCAGTGTTTCATTACGCAGTTGAAGTTCGCGCTGGTGTTGTTGCAGTTGTTCCAATTGACCTAGCAATATCTCTCTCTGATGGCGTGCTCGCTGCCAATGCCACCATAAAAACAAAACTGCGGCGCAGAGCAGTACCGCAGCTATCAAGATGATTGCTTCCATGTTTAAATCGATAGGGAGCAGCATATTCATTACTCATTTGTACTCTGCTCTGGGATATGAGCAGTCTGCTCTTTGGCCAGATTTGGTTGGTGGCGCGCCACCTTAAACACCGCGCGCATTCGCATCACTTCACGTTCCGATTCGTCGAATATACGCACGCAAGCTTTCCAGCTTCGCTCCAGCTCAGGTTCAACCTTAGCGCGGGCCAGAACCTTCCCCTCCATTACCGGATAAAGAAAATCAACCTCCATGTGGATGGTGGCAAAATGGGTCCCAGGGGTAAGTAAGCTCTTTAATGCAAAAACTGCGGCAGTATCCGCCAAGCTAGTCATGGCCCCACCATGCAGCATAGCGGCACCATTGGCATGCATATAGGTGAAGGGCATCACCAATTCGGCGGAGCCATTCTGAACCTGAAGAATCTCAATTCCGAGCGCCTGCTCAAAGGGTGCGCAGCCGATCCATTCGTTCAGTTCAACCGTATGTGGCCCTGTTAGCGACCCGTTATCTACTTTATCCAACATCATGTAATCTCTCAGCAGCCACAGCCGCAGTTATGGCACAGAGCATCACCGCCAGCAGGAGCAATACTCTCTGGCGAAAAAGCCATGCGCCGCGCCCCTCGCTTTACGTCGGCAAGAAAATCCGCATCAGGGCTTGCCCCAATAAATTGACCCAAACATAGATTAGATAATCCGCACCCTGGCCCACTGATGCGCACGCTGTTAAGCATATCTTGGTAACCGAAAATTTTCAGGCATACGTTTGGCTCATGCGCAAAGCTGAATTTTACCCCAGCTCCGTTCAATTCTTGATTTAACTGTGCAAAGAATGGCGCGATGGATTCATCGTCGAAGGGATACTTCCATTCTCCACCGAAGTCCCGTGCATAAAAGACCACTGTTATTTCCCGCAATGTCCAATTCTCCTTAAACGTCGCAAGTATTAAATACTCATCCATGTAGAAGTTTCACATAATAACAGACGCACCCCCACATGAATAGCGGCCATCTCTAAACCTTAAGCGTTGCGGAATTGACCTTCAGCCACTCACGATATTCACGATATTCGGGCATAACTCGCTCAACCTCGCGCCAGTAAGCGGCGGAATGATTGTGTTGCAGCAGATGGCAAAGTTCATGGACCACCACATAATCCACTACATGGTCAGGTGCAAGGATGATCAGCCAATTAAACTGCAATTTACCTTTGATACTACAACTGCCCCAACGTGCTTTGAAGGTTTTTATCTCTATCGATGTAGGCTGCGCCCCTACCCTTGGAGCTAAACGATGCACTTTTTCCGCCAACTGGATCTGAGCCTGCTGTTCATACCAACGCAATAACGTATTACGCACCACACCTGGCTGGGAACTACCACCTGGTACACATACTACCAGCATTTCGTTAGTCAATTTAACCGGTGCAAAAGGACCGCTTTTCACCTGTAGGCGATAATCGTCGCCCAAATAGCGGAACATCTCACCGCTGACATATTTTTTAACTGCAGGGGGAATGATCTGATGTTGCAATGCTATTTTTTCGACAATCCAACGCTGCTTTTTTTCTAGGAGTTCATCGATTTTTTTAACAGAAACAAGAGCCGGTACCAAGATAGAGACGGCCCCTGCGCGCACACGTATTTCAGCGGTTTTGCGCCGCGAAGAACGGACAACCTTCGCCGTAAAATCTTCAAATTCACGCCATTCAAGCTTATGACTCGTCATCTTTTCTGTCCACGCCATAGAATGGCGCTCCTCAACATACCCACAGACTAAATATCAGCGCAATTCACGAATAAAATATTTCCGAGGTACCCCGTCTAGCTGTCTTTTCCTGACTAAAATGATAAACCTCAACCTCCCCCTTGTCATGGAGTGAACCAGGATGACTATTAGTAACATGCAGTCGCCCATTATTATCACGCCAAGAATAATAATCATCAGCATAGGCAGGATCAACTACCGTGAACACGCCTAAAAGAAAAACATCAAGACAAAGATATAAATCTGATCAGACATAAAGAGGCCTCCACAACTTCGTAACAAGTAACAAATGTAAAAAAAATGTTACTTTATCATATTGCCTCGCGGGAAAGTATTTACTCTCTTTAGGTTGCACCAGTTTCGGCGATATTTGCTGTGCTGGCCATTGTATTTTAGCCTGCGTTATATCTAGCTATTTTTAACGAATTGACATCGAACCATATTAGGTTTAAATTTAGTCTCTACTAAAA
>CAYPNO010000277.1:0-3062 GCA_964411865.1 uncultured Desulfuromonas sp.
ATTTATTGAAATAGACGAGGAGGATTTGAAATGAAGAAAGGTTTATTGCGTGGTCTTGTCAAGGCGAGTGGAAATGAACATGCAGGTTCCATTGATGTTTGTAAAGTGTATCAGATTCCATATTTTGTTGACACTGGAAACTATATTCTCAATGCATTGATTTCTGGTGACATCTATAAAGGAATTCCAGCTGGAATGATTGTCCAGTGGGCAGGAGGTGGTTCAACAGGAAAGTCGTTCATGACACAGAACTGTCTCATCAATCACATCAAGTCGGGAAAGAACAACATTGGATTGTTTGTTGAGACTGAGGGTGCATTGATAACAGAACAGATTCTTGAACATCTGACAGAAGAAGAAGCATCACGACTTCTTTTGTTCCCTTGTAGAACAGTTGAAGAAATCAAAGTTCAGACAAACAAGATTCTTGAAGAAATCAAAAAGAAGGCGGATGATTTTGCAGATGCAAGATTCCTGATGAACATTGACTCAATCGGAATGCCAGCATCTCAGAAAGAGAAAGATGATTCAACAAAAGAGTCAGCTCCAAGAGATATGACAAGAGCACAGGCAGTCAGTTCTCTCTTCAGAACAATTGTCATGGACTTGGCAATCCTTCACATCCCAGTCAATCTCATCAATCATCAATACAAGACAATGGACATGTTTTCTCCTAATGAAGAATCATCTGGAGCAAAGGTTGCATACTCAAACACAGTCACACTGATATTGACAAAGAAGAAACTGAAGGATGCAAAGAAGATTCAGGTTGGAACTGTTTTCACAATCAATCCAAAGAAGAGCAGAATTGTTGCAGAGAACATATCCAAGATTGAAATCTATTCAAAGTTCAAGATTGGAATGGACAGATATTCTGGACTCTGGGAGTTTCTCAAAAATCATGACCTCATCAAGAGGGTTGGAAATGGTTCAAAGGGTGGTTCAACCATCACATTCAAACACAATGGTGAACAATGGGACACCAAAGACATCGCAAAGATGAGACCAGATGAGTTCTGGATAAAGGACAAACTTGATTTCATTAACAACAAGTTTCAGGAATATTATCTTCTTCAAAGAGCAAAGGACAAAGGCATAGATGAGATTCTTGCAGAACCTCAGTCAGAAATTGTCACGGACAACGATGTCGAAGAAATTGAAGCATCTGAGGATTGAGTTTTAAAATAAAATAACTATTATTGAACTGTGAGTGTTTAACTGGTCAGAGAAGTCGTTCAAAACCAGTCAAATGACTTACGGAAACACGGATAAAACAAAGAAACAGGAAAAATGAATATCAATAGTAAGGGGTCACTCAAAAATGCTTAAAATCACCGATGTCAATGTTCTTAGATATTTCATATTCAACGAAGGAGTCAAAAGAAAAGCATTACAACACATTCAACCAGAATATTTCACTGATTCGCATTGTTCAGAAATTCTTGTCTCAATCATCAATCACATCAGAACTCATTCAAAGTTTCCTGACTCACTTGAAATTGTCATCACAGACAATCCATGGAGACAGCCAGCAGAAGTCATCAGAGAGAAACTTGCAATTGTCAAACCAGAAAACAAAGAGGACTACAAGACAGGAGATGTTGATGTTGTTCTGAAACAGATAGAGGACTGGGTGAAACTTGCAATGTTCAGAATCATGCTTGAAACTGGTGTCAAAGATTTTCAGAAGAATTCCTTTGAATCACTTTCCTACATGAGAACTCAAACAGACATCATCAATTCATTCTCTTTCACAACTCAGAAATGGATTGACACAGATGACCTTGAGAGAATGATTCAGATTCACACATTGCAGGTTCCAAGACTTGCTTGCTCATGGACTGAGATGAATGATGTTCTCAAAGGTGGATGGAAGAAGAAGAGCATCAACATCATTCAAGGTGGAACTCACTCAGGAAAATCAAGATTCATGTTGTCACTTGCATCATCATTCAGAAGAGCAAGTCCTGACAACAATGTTCTCTACATCACACTTGAAATTCAAGACGAAGACTTTGGAATCTATTCCGACATGCACCTCATGGAAATGTCATCTGAGAAGATTCAGGAACTCATCAAGAGAGATGTCAATGTCTACAAAAAAATCAAGATGCAGTTGAAGAACGAATGTGGAAAGATTTTTATTCAGGAGTTCCCAGCATCACAGTGCAATATAGGACTCATCAAATCAACACTTGACCAGTTTCTCTCGAGAGGTTATAACATCTCAGCAGTCTTTCTTGATTACATAGGAATCATGAAGTCACAGATTCCTGGAGGAAACATGTATGAGAAAGGAGCAGACAATGTCATAGCACTGAGAAGTGTTTCACAGGAATATGGAATCCCATTCTTCTCAGCTGTTCAACCTGATAGAGAAGGCAACAGAAAGAACATGAAAGGAGGAATTGGAGCTGACATGATGAACACATCAGAATCAAAAGCAATTCCAGACAACTCAGACTTCTTTGCGAATCTCATTCAGAGTCCAGAGCAATACAAAGCAAACAAACAAGTGTTGAACATCTGGAAAAACAGACATTCTGGCAGAGTGTTGGAAATGTTGTTGCTTGATGTCAGAAAAGACCTCTACAGAGTTGATGTCATGAGCAAGTTTGATTTCTCTGAGGGAGAGTGTCCTGTTGAAGCTGGTGAAATGATTCCTCCTGCACCATCATTTGACATGTGAAGAAAAAACTTGATTTTTGGAAAATTTTCATTATTATAGATTTTGTTGATTGATTTTTTTGAGGAGTTGAGATGGATTATCAGGCAAAATTGAGAGAGCTTCTAAGATGTCAGTTGATGGCATTGCCAAATGGGGCAGAACTATATATGAAAGCTCTTCCACAAATTCTTCCACAAATTCTTCCACAAATTGATAGTAGATATCTTGATATTTTTGAACAAGTTTGGGAAAAATGTGAGAATGAGAAGTGTTCAGCTGTGATATGGTGTCTTCATTGGTCAAAGACAGTAGAAGGTTATGAGTTTTGGTCAAGAATTCATTATGAAGTAGAAAGATTGATAAGAAAGAATGGAACAATTTGGCTGACATCTTC
>CAYPNO010000278.1:0-2997 GCA_964411865.1 uncultured Desulfuromonas sp.
CGTGGCATGCCAGACAGGAGTCGGCATTGCTGGTTTCATCCGCCTTAATGTGATGAAAACCTGAACCGTTGAACTCATCCAGGCCGTTGGTATTATCCACCATCACAGCGTAGGTTTCGTTGTCCATCAGGCAGGCATACGCCTGTGACATTTTGTTGTCACTATACTCCGCAGTTTCGGTGGGATGGCAGGTGCTACAGTCTGCAGGGGAAACCACCGTGTGAATGGTGAAGCCATTGTGGGAATAACTATCTTCAGGGTGAAACTCGGTGTTCATGGTGTGGCACTCGGCACAGCCTATGGCGTAATCTCGCAGGTTTTCAGCCACATCAGTGGCGGACATACGCCGTTCCATTTTGGGAAGTTCGAGTGATTTTGCCGGGGTCATCCGCGCATGCTGACTCTTTTCCCATTCCCCCACAATGCCAGGCGTAACCATGCGGTGACAGCCGATACATGCCTCCGTATCCGAGCTTAAAGGAGCGCTTTGGGCTATCGATGGTGACATCGCAAGCCACAACAACGCCAATACTGCAATAGGAATAACAATCCGCTGAGATAGCCATTGTTTTTCGGCTCTTTCTTTCATGTTCATCAGTACCTCCGTCAATATTGACATGGTTACATAACAGGCACCGCTTAGCTCAAGCAGCTTCGGTGCGTTAGGATGGTTTTGGCGCTTGATACCTCAGCTCCCTTTTAGGTCAACTGCTGTACCCGATCCGTATAGAGTAAAATGTATCATATTTACCAGAAAGAGCGCTAGGTTTGCACTCATTTTGGGGAAAGTCTTTATAACGTAAAGACATTCATGGGGGTTTTGCAAGAACCTTCTTGGCACCTCCATATTGGTGTGCCTTTTAGCTGGGTTAAGGTATGCAACTTGCGTGGGTACGGCAGGAATGCTAAAACACCAAATCCGACGGGTGTTCGAGCTATAGAGGAATTTTTCTTTGATGTTTGTAACGAGATGCCTCGTCTGTAGCATCGACGAGTATTGAGTAATGTATAGGTAGAGTGGGTGGGTTGCGATGAAGCGTTTAGTTTTCGGGTTTTTGTGGGTAGGAATCTTTATTTTCCTGCTGTTGGTCATGGACCAGATCTTGTTGCGTTATCGTGGTTTCGAGCATCCGTTTATGAGGGATATGCAAAAATTCCATGCCGATTTCAGGCAACGTTTGTTTGATTTGCCTTCCCAGCAATTTCCCCAAACAGCGCCAAGGAAGCAAGGACAGATCACGCCTGCCGAGGATAAAAAAGCGCCAGCCATCAATTTATTGGTGGAACGAGAAATTGAGCGCGCCGCGCAGAAAAATGGTGCGTACGCTACAGCTACTCCGATTGATGCTGAGTTGCGCTACATATATGTAGATGCGCAGCAGAATATTCAGTTTGCGCAGCGGTTGGAAGAAATACCTGCGGAGTTGCGAAGATCGGCGCGCCAAGTTACGCAATGAAGTGGGAAGTAAGACGGTGTGGCGGCTTGAAAGTATGTTTCGTTGGTGTTTTGGAAAAGGAAGGGCAATCCATAAATAGCCCTTCCATCATAAGGCTAGGGCAAGGTGCCATAAATCTCAGGACGGCGGTCTTGAAAACAGCGGATTTGCGAGCGATATTTTATCATCTCTTCATGTGAAAAGGTGGCTACCAGTTCAGAATTGGTTTCACCTGCCTCAGCCAAGACTTCACCGCGTGCAGAGATAAGTAAGCTCATGCCGAAGAAGTCCAGCTTGCCCTGCACCCCGCAGCAGTTGGTGGCCGCAACAAACATCTGGTTTTCTATGGCGCGCGCGCGCAGCAGGGTGCGCCAGTGTTCCTGACGTGGTTTTGGCCATTCGGCTGGAATGCACAATATTTCCGCCCCTTCGAGGGCCATTTTGCGGAACAGTTCGGGAAAGCGCAGATCGTAGCAGATTGCCAGCCCTAAGCGACCCGCCGAAGTTGGAATTACGCAGGTCCGGTCTCCGGGGCTTAAAAAGCGGTCTTCACCCATGGTGGAAAATAAGTGCAACTTGCGGTAGTAGGCAACAATGCTGCCTTTATCGGCTACATACAGGGTGTTGAACAGGTTTTCCCCTTTTTTCTCAGGTAGGCTGCCAACAATGACTATTCCTAACTCGGCAGAAAGATTCTCAAGTAAGGTAAGAATGCGCGGAGTTTCTTGTGCCAGTTTGGCCAGATTGCGATAGTCGTAACCGCAACTCCACATCTCCGGCAGTACCGCAAGCTTAGCATTCTGTGTCGCAACGCGGCGCAGCCCCTCCACGGCGGTTTCGACGTTGGCGTCGATATCTCCAAGCTTAATGTTGAATTGTACAGTCCCCGCAGTAACGTCCTGTTTCATATTCTCACCGTCTCTCTCGAAATAACTGCAGTTACATACATATTAGAAAAACCTCTATTTTGACCCGTTGGGAGTCGAATTATAACTCACTGTTGTTTGTGTGGCAAGAGGTGTCAGAACCGTCACTCCTTGGCAGCTTGTCAAAGAATTTTGGTACATAAAGGGCAGAAAGTAACATATGTAATATGCTTTATTGACACGGGTATAAAGCGGTGATATTAAGAAAAAATTTGGGGTACAGAACAGACTAGGCTAAGGCTTGTATAATAGTAAGGCAGTAAGGAAAAACCCAGCAAAAAAAGGTTTAAGGCGCATTTTGTTTACTTCTGTACTGTTTTGCTGTGTACGTAAAGTTGTTGAAAATATGTAGATTGAAAACTTTATTTGTTTTGTATGCGATTTCGGTCCTATGGATAGGGGCTGACGCATGTTTTTATATATAGAGTAGCAACTTTTTCTTGTTAGAATTTTCTGCTTTAGAAGGGAGACTGGGAAGTAGAAATATAAGTCGATGCTTTTATATGTAGCCAAATGGAGATTGTGTATACGTAAGTGAGTTTTTAGAAAGAGAAATATCTTATTGATTTGGGAGAACCGCGTTATGAGTGAAAATGATATTGGGCAGCTGCCTATAATTATTTCATGTGTTGTTT
>CAYPNO010000279.1:0-2981 GCA_964411865.1 uncultured Desulfuromonas sp.
GACTTTGCAGGAAAAGATGCAGACCTAAAAGATGTCATTACTGAGATAATGGAAAGTGCTGGAGAATTACGCTATAAAGAAAAAGGTAGTACTGTAGAAAAACCAATTAAAACAGTGGAAGAATTGCAAAAAGTTTTGCGGGAGTATCCACTAAGTCAAATTAAAATAAAGACACCGTTTTCTGTCAAACCTGGCCAGAAACCTAACACGTACCCGAAGAATCTGGGTGACTTATTTGCAGATGTAGTTACACTTACTTACGGCGAGGCGGTTAAACAAGTTTTTGAATCGGAGTTTGAGGCATTTATTAACGTACAAAATGCGATGAACGATACATATAAAATCGCATTTCGAATTTTTGACCACAAACGGATGGAAAAACTCTCTACACTGCGTCTAGAAAAAGAAAATAAAATACTTACAGCAGAAGACCATGCGCAAGTTCTGGAAGAGTTGTGGGATGATTTTCCGTGGATTGTTGGTCCATTGACTGGGGCAGATAATAAAAGTTCGGTACGAAAAGATGTTATTACTATCGCTTCAACTGCAGTCAAGTCCCCATCTGAGATCGAAAGAGCTCGTGTTAATCCACAAATCTGGTTAGGTACAGGGTTTGATAATGACCAGCGTGGAGTTACCCCACTAATTCGCTACATGGAAGAAGCTGTTAGTTCTGGTTCGGTTTTGCCTTTCCATGCTATCGATGGGGCTGAAATTGGGTACTTGATTAATAGCCTTGGGGTTGAAGGGGTAGCAGCTATTCATGATGCGGTTCTTACTCCGATAAATGAATCAGATAGGGCTACGTTCCTTTACCAAGAAGGTATGCAGAAGATTAATGCCGGGGAAGATGGGGACGTAGGCTATAGCTTATCTAAAGCGCTTGGTGGGCTGATAGAACGAGTTGAAAAAACTCTTACAGACGAGAAGTTTGCTAAAACATTTAAAGATGTTAAAGTTAAAGGCCTGAAATTAGCTGAAACAGATAAACAAGGCAAGGTCACAGAAAACTTCCCGCAAGCCGCTACTCGTATTGTTGCAAAAATGAAGGCAGAACTCAGAAATATTGATACAAAACGGGCGGAGTATTACGGGCCCAACGGAAAACTTACAGGGGCGTATTACGGAAATATGGTAGGATCTCCTGCGAGCATGTTCAAAGTTGGTATGACTGGGCCAGATCTATCTTATAAAGAGGCATTTAGCGGGAGCTACGGCTTGCCTGCTATTCTTGAAAATGTTATAAATGAAGACACAGAAAAAGTTGCAGAAATAAACCAGACTGCGGAGCAACAGGCAGTGAATGAAATTGACGCCGCAAACAAGGATATGGAGAGGAAAGGCTGTAGATTACCATGAAAGATGCATGTACGTTAGCTTTTAAACGTGTTAAAAATGCTGTTGCTGCAGATCGACAACGAGCTGTAGATCTTCGGAAAGAAATAGCCATTACTAAGGAAGGCGAAGTACTAGATCACACTATAGAAGTAACTAGCAGCATTCTTCAAGGACTAAATGAAGAGGACTTTACGAAACTTGATGAAGACAGTAGGAGTGAGTTGATTAACAGCCTTACAGGCTCCCTTCTCCGTCAAGAGTTGACAGATGTGTTTGATGGTGCGATCGCATATAACGCCAATAGTACCACACCCAGGAAACCACTAGTTCTGAAGACCGCTAAACTAGTTGACGACAAGTTGACTATCCAGGTAGCTCCGAAAGGTGGTAATAAGACGTGGACATATACATTTGAACGTGGAAGTAATGTTTCTAACCCAACCACACGTAATAGTTTATACATACCTGGGTTTATTGGAACATTCGAAGCAGTTGCCGATACTGTAAAAGATACTAAACTAGGTCTTACTCGGCAAGAAGAGGCGATTAAAGCAAGGTCGTTCTTTGATAGTATGCGTAAGCTGTTTAATAGTGATCAAGATATAAAGTCTTTGTTAGGGGCTGCAGCAAATACTGAAGATAAATTTAATTACAAACGAGCAAGCTTGAAGCAGAATTATGTCCACGGCAGTGTACGAGACATGAAAAATATGCTAGCCGACTTACACGCGTTGGACAATAATAGCATCACAAATGAGGTTTTTAAGCAGTACAACGACATACTGGACAGCATGCATCCGCGTTTCTTTCGTGAGATGAATCTGTATATCAATGAAAATGCGAATCATACAGCTGGGTGGGTAGATTTAGATAAGAATCATATCTTGTTGAATATCTCTACGAAGATGAAAGACGGGATGAGTAACGAAGAGATATACATGCATGAAGTTATCCATACGATGACCGCATGGGCGTTACAACAGTCAGGATTTAAAGTATCTGGTTTACGTAATCGTTTATTCTATCTGCGCAGAATTGCTATACAGAATATCAGGTGGCAGGATTTAGCGAGAGCAACCCCTGAGCTAGACCCAAAAGCGGCTAAAGAACGTTATGACTATATCTTTAGTGGGAATACTTCAGAAGAAGAGTTTTTGGCGTATGCACTAACCAACCCGGGGTTGATGAAATTACTTGCTGATATTAAAATAAAAGAAAAGACGAGTACAGGATTGCTGAATACTCTTAAAGAGTTTTTCGCTGATGTTATGAATGCTGTATTAGGTAACTATGATTTCAAACAAAGAAATTCCGATCTGTATACCGAAATGCATGCACTTGCATTTAAATTTGCAGAGATTAATAATGCAGCGGACAACAGTATAACTAAGGGCAATGTATTTCACCTTTTAGATAACCTTGTTACACGAATAGAAGGGCGGTTTGAAGAGTTTGTTAATAAATGGTCTGATGTTATTTTAAATAAAGAAGGAGAAGTCATTCCTTTAGGGGAAGACCTCAACACAGCACAAAAAATGCTTATTATGTTTAAATTCTTTACAAAAGGTATTTATAATAAACAATATAGACATGCTGTAGGGCACTTCTTCACAAATACTGGTTTGTCTGCGTTACAACCTGAT
>CAYPNO010000280.1:0-2962 GCA_964411865.1 uncultured Desulfuromonas sp.
ATACCGTCTATAAGTGGATAAGCGAGAAAGGCATGCCCGCCCATAAAATCGGCCGCCTCTGGAAATTTAAGAAAGACGAGGTGGATACTTGGGTTCGTGATGGAAAAGCAAGAGATTTCAAAGAAGAAGATAACAAAGAGTAAATCAATATGACGAAGTTTCATTCCAAATATTTCGCTCATGAATTGACTCGAGCTGGAGGCAAAGGCGTAGACCGCCTTGGCCGTGCCTTGTTTGACGCTTGTGTTGACCTGAACCCGCACCAGATCGAGGCGGCGCTCTTTGCTTTGAGATCTCCATTATCCAAGGGCATTCTGTTGGCTGATGAAGTCGGTCTTGGTAAAACCATTGAGGCCGGGCTGGTGATCTGTCAAAGCTGGGCTGAAAACCGTCGGAAATTATTGGTCGTGTGTCCTGCCTCCCTTCGTAAACAGTGGGCCGTGGAGCTGGAGGAAAAATTCAATTTACCCAGCCAGATCCTTGATGCCAAAACCTATCGGGATTCACAAAAAGCAGGTAATCCGAATCCTTTCGATGAACGAAAAATCATCATTTGCTCCATGCACTTTGTGGCCAGCAAGGCCATGGACATTCGAGCCATCCCATGGAATCTTGTTGTCATTGATGAAGCGCACAAACTAAGAAACGCATATAGGGAAAGCAACCGGATTGGTCAGGCTGTCAGACAAGCTACATTAGACAGAAAAAAACTACTCTTAACCGCTACTCCGCTGCAAAATTCTCTTCTCGAACTTTACGGCCTTTCAACCCTTATAGATGAGAACATTTTTGGAGATCTTGCGTCTTTCAGAACTCAGTACATCAATTATGGAGGGGACGTTTCCGGACTTCGGGATCGCCTTCAAGGCTTTTGCTGGCGGACACTTCGAAGTCAAGTGATTGAGTATGTTCCTTATACAGAACGTAAGCTGATCACGCGCCCGTTTAAGCCTACAGAGCAGGAGCATAAGCTGTATGAGGCTGTCTCCAAATATTTAATGCGTGATGATACATATGCCTTTCCTGCCAGACAAAAGCACCTGTTGATCCTACTTATTCGAAAGGTACTGGCATCTTCACCGACCGCACTTGCCGGTACCCTTGAAATCATAAGGGAGCGATTATTGGGGCTTTTAGAAAATGCAAAAAAAGGCCGTTCAGTCTCAGAGCTATTAATCGAACAGGCGGATATAGATGAAGACCTGCTGGATGAAATACTTGAAGATGAAGAGGATGATATCAGTGACATTGTCCCGGAAAACAATGAGCCTGCTCGGGAAGAGAAAATCGACATCGCCAGTCTCAGTAATGAAATAAAAGAGATCGATCAATATATTGGATGGGCGCGAAGCATAGGAATCGACACAAAATCCAAAGCTTTACTCACAGCACTTGATGTCGGTTTTCAGAAAATGACTGAGATGGGCGCTGCTCGCAAGGCAGTCATTTTTACCGAATCCCGAAGAACTCAGGATTGGCTATTGAATCATTTGAATAACCAAGGGTTTTCTGATCAGGTCATCACCTTCAATGGCACCAACAAGGATGATTCAACCGGGAAAATCTATACCGACTGGTTGGAAAACAATAAAGATACTGGGCGTATTACCGGCTCACGACAAATTGATATAAGGGCGGCGATTCTTGATCATTTCAAAAACAGTGCAAACATTCTGATCGCCACGGAAGCCGGTGCTGAAGGCTTGAACATGCAGTTTTGTTCTATGGTGATCAACTTTGATCTCCCGTGGAACCCTCAACGAATTGAACAGCGTATTGGTCGCTGTCACCGTTATGGGCAAAAACATGATGTCGTTGTTATCAATTTTCTCAATGAAAAAAATGCTGCAGACAGGCGTGTTTATGAACTGCTTGAGCATAAATTCAGTCTTTTCAGCGGCGTTTTTGGTGCATCGGATGAAGTTCTTGGAACAATAGAATCTGGCGTTGATTTTGAACGACGCGTATTGGATATCTATCAAGAATGCCGGACTGAAGATGAAATACAAAGCGCCTTTGCAGCCCTTCAAAAAGAATTGGAAGAATCCATACAGACTAAATTGACGGATACCAGAAAAGTCCTGTTGGAACACTTCGATGAAGATGTCCATGAAAGATTGAAAGGCAACCTGATCGGCACGCAGGAGAAACTCGACCGTATCGGCAAGCAGTTCTGGACTGTTACCAGGCATGTACTATCCGAACATGCGACTTTTGATGATTCCACGCTTTCTTTTAATCTCCACAAACCACTGGCTAACGGCACGAGGCTGGGCACCTATCATCTTGTTACAAAAAACAAGGAAGTGCAGAACAGCGAGTTTTTGTATCGACTGAGCCATCCTCTGGGAGAGCATGTCATTCAAATCGGCAAGGATTTACTCTGTCCCGTCTCAACGGTCGTGTTTGATATCACCAATAATCCGACGAAGATATCCGTCATTGAAAGCCTCAAAGGAAGATCAGGCTGGCTTACACTCAGCAAGCTTAAAATCTCTTCGTTTGAATCAGAAGAATACCTTTTGTTTTCGGCAATCGATGATGCCGGAGAGAACCTTGGTCAGGAGACAATAGAAAAGCTCTTCAATTGTATTGGTTATGACAGCCAAGAAACATCGCTGCCTGAACCTATAAGGCAGAGGCTCTGTGCAGATAGTGAAAGGCATATCAAGGCCACAATCACCAGAAACCTTGAAGACAACAACAAACATCTGTCAGAAGCATGTATTCAGCTCGATAAGTGGGCTGAGGACATGGAAAAGGCGGCGGCCAAAGAGATGGATGACACCAAACGCAAGATTGCCGATATCCGCCGAAAAGTCAGACTTGCTCCGACCATGCAGGAACAGGCCGAGCTTCAGGCTGAGCTGAAAAAGCTTGAAACCTTGCGCCGCAGACAACAACAGAAAATTTTTGATGTTGAAGATGAAATAGCAGAAAAGCGGGATTCGCTGGTCGAACA
>CAYPNO010000281.1:0-2936 GCA_964411865.1 uncultured Desulfuromonas sp.
GACATGGGGGTTTATAAGAAACAGCTTTTAGCTAACGGCTAACCGCTAATAGCTAACTTCGGCCATGTCGACTATGTTTTTGCTGGGCTTGATAAGCCCCACGCCAATTGCAGCCGCAAGTGCCAGAAACCAGAACCCGAACATTGCCTGAATACCGGTCAGGCCAAGCAGGCTTGAAACTGTGAATACAGCCGATGCAACCGTAAAGCCTAGAAGCGATTGATAGGCAAAGCTTATGAACATCATCTTTACCGATCCCGACTGGATCTTCAGGGTTATCATGGTGGCGAGGCAGGGCGGGAACAGGGCCATCATCAAAAGAAGCGACAGGGCGTGGAGCTGGGTAAAACCCTTTTCACCCTTTTCCATTCTCTGTTCAAGGCTCTGGTTCTCTTCTCCCGCCTCCTGCTGGTACAGAACCCCAAGGGTGGCAACCGTGCTCTCCTTGGCCGCAAAAGAACTCAAAAGGGCGATGTTGACTCTCCAGTTAAAACCTGCCCAAAGGGATACAGGCTCAAGGGATTTGCCAAATTTACCCAGAAAACTGCTCTTTATTTTCTCCTGCTTTATACCCATGAGCAGTGTTTTTCTTGAGCGGTCGAGCTTTCTCAGGGCTGATCTTCCAGTTTTTGCCTCCTTTCCTCCTCTGCCCGTGGCTATGGCGTAAAAGGTTTCATTCTCCGATTTGAACCGGTTATTTATCCGCTCCATGGCGGCGCTGCTCTTTGCCCCCATTCTGGCGCTCCTGTATCGGTCAGCAAACAGGATAAGATCCATGGCTTTATTCTGGGTGTTCAACTCCTGGTCAAAGCTGGTTTCTGCCATTTTTTTGTGAAAAAGCGCCAGGGCAGCCTTGGCCTGGTCGTCATACCATGCCTGTCGTTCTTCGGTGAGACCTGGAAACTGGATAAGGGCAAAGATCACCACGGCAACTGCGGCAACGATGGTGACGATTTTTTTGAGAAACATCCAGATCCGCTCAAAGGCCCGCTTCAGAACCCCTGAAACAGTGGGAAGATGATAGGTGGGCAGCTCCATGATAAAAGGTTCGCTGGGTTTGTCCTTTAATATGGTCAAGGTGAGTATCCTGGCCACGGGCAGGGCAAGCATCAGGGTGATGGTGGCGATAAAGATCATGAGCAATGATTTATGGTCTGCAAAGTAGATGTTGATGATCAGGATATAGAGGGGGATCTTTGCAAGGCAGTTGAGCATGGGAATGATCATCATGGTTGCAAATCTTGCCTTTTCATCGGGGATGCCCTGGTGGCCATGATGGCCGGCACGGCATACCCTCCCACGTAGACACCGCCTAACACCATGGGCAGCGTTGACTGACCGTGGAGGCCGAAGCGTGCGAGGAGTCTGTCCAGGATAAACGCCATTCTGGGCATGTAACCTGTGTCCTCAAGGATGGCGATGAGGGCAAACAGGATGAAAAAAATGGGGATATAGTTGAGCAGCGCATTTACGCTGTCCACAAACCAGAGTGCGAGGGATCGGATCATTGGTTCGGTTATAAAGTCCGGGGCGGGCATGATCCATTCCGTAAAAACCCTTAGCTTGGCCAGAAGGGGCCAGGTGTAGTTGGTCACCTTGTACCCCTGGACTATGGAGAGATTGTAAAGGGCAAACACAACCAGGCCAAGGATGATGGGCCCCATGAATTTGTGGCACACCACCGCATCTATTCTGTCGGTGATGCTTTTACCCATCATGGCTTTCTGAGTGACAAACTCGGCATTGAGACGGTCTGCATCCCTGTAACGGGCATAGGCGATGTGTTTTTCCGGGGACTCCTCGTGCTCCTGCCTGAAGCTCTCCTGCTCTTTTTTGACCTGGTCAAGGATTGTGTCGGACTCGGGGATGGTGGTGTTGATAAGTTTTTCAACCTCGGTATCGCCTTCCATCAGCTTGATGGAGAGCCATCTCAAGGGATAGGAAAAAACAGCGGATGAGGCTTTGATTGTTGACGATATGTTCTCCAGGGCCTTTTCCATGGGGCCGTAATCGACCTTGAAACCCGAAGGTGATCCGGATAAAATCGAGGCTTCAATGGTGTCTATCAGGTCCTTTTTACCCTGGTTCTGCTTGATGGCCGTTGGCACCACCGGGACGCCAAGCTTCCGGGACAACCCCTCTACATCGATAGATACCCCTTTCTTGGCTGCAACATCCATCATGTTCAGGTTCAGGATCAGCGGTGTTTCCATCTCTAAAAGCTGAAAGGTGAGGTAGAGGCTTCGCTTGATGTTTGCGGCATCTGCCACGTTGATTATGGTTTCTGGTTTGTCGTGGAGGATGAAGTCCCTGGACACCTTTTCCTCGGGGGAGAAGGATGTGAGGGAATAGGTGCCTGGAAGGTCATCGATCTCCACCCGGGTTTTGTTGATCCTGCTTGAGGCCGACAGTTTTTCAACCGTAACTCCGGGATAGTTGGCCACGTGCTGACTTGCCCCTGTAATGGCGTTGAACACGGTTGATTTGCCGCAGTTCGGTTGGCCTGCCAGTGCTATGAGCCTTTTATGCCTTGCAAGTTGAGCTGATTTCAACATAATCCGCCTCTTCGTGTCTCAAGCTTAAGAAATATCCGCTGATCTCGATCTGCATGGGATCCTCAAGGGGGGCGTTCCTTACCACTTTGAGGGCGAGCCCTGGATAGAGCCCGAGATCCATGAGGCGCTGACCTAATTTTCCCGTGGCTGTTACTCGCTTGATGCTGCCGCTGCAACCGGGTGCTACTTTGCTCAATAGTGTCATTGTTGTTAATCCTGTTTTAAGTTTTGGTATGCCAAATTTTGTTGCCGCATTGAAAAGTTGAAGACGGGAAAACTTATAGATCAAATATTGCCACGAGTCAAGACAAAAATGTTAGTCATAGCTAATTTTTATTTTGGTTTGTAATTGTGTTGGGTTTTTTGCTTGCAAGGCCCATG
>CAYPNO010000282.1:0-2923 GCA_964411865.1 uncultured Desulfuromonas sp.
AAAACTCGTTCCATGTGTAGATCTCGGTGGTCGCCGTATCATTAAAAAAAGACACTAATGCTGGCCACAAGTACTTAAGTGGTGGACTCTGGCGCTTGAACGCCACATCTATAATAATTTAATACGGCAACATTTTCAGATGCAATTATGCCGCAGCATACTGGCTGGAGTCAATATACTTGACAAAAATAGTACGCTTTAGCGCATTATAAGATTCCGTTGAAGTGCAACCCTTTAGCTGACTCGAACATTACTTCGTGCGTCTCCATTTTCAGCACAGCCTGACTCGGGGTGATTGTCAGCTCCATCTTCCTTTCAGGATGGCGCTGTTTGAAAATCGTCGCCAGACACAGAGCACGTTCCGCTCCGTCGCCACGCTGAAAATTCCACACCTCATCGGGCTGCGCCAACCGCTGTTCGGTGTAGATTGACTCTGGAGTGAGTTGCTGCAGTTGCGCTACTACGCTGTCATCATCCAGGCTGGAACTGCCCTCGATACACACAGGGTTCCGCTCCAGCGCTGCTAAAATAAAAGGCTCCCAACTACATAGGGTCATGTCGCGATAGGTATAAAAAGCCATCTCCACCATGGAGCTAGTATCACGCTGCTTGAGCAGTGCCTGGATTACCTCTTCGCGTTCCATCCCAGGAGCAAGCTCAACCGCAGATGATGAGCTCGCTGGATGCTTAGTTGCCAAGTCGGGGAGGCGAGGCGCAATCTCGATGAAGCTACGTAGATCATCAATCAGGGTTGCAGATTTACCGCAACAGCCGAATTCGCGCAAAAGCGCATCCTGCACCTCCTGTTTATCAAGATCTGCCCGTGGATAACGTTTAAAAAATGCCTCAAAACGTTCCAGGGAGATGCGCCCTTCCAGCGGTTCGGAGAAAAAGTCGTATTCGTCCACCTCATCAAGCAGTTTATCTCGCGTGGCGCGATCACCGATTCGAAATGAGCTCCCATGCTCACACCGATAAACCTTTTCGAGCGCCACCCAGTAGCTCTTACCATGGCGCTCGTGCTGCATCTGGAAACATTCCTGCAAATTCATATGCTGGCGCAAAAAGTTGCACAATATTTCCTCATCCAAATCGGTGCGCATAAAATCGATCAGCTTGTTGCTGAAGTCCGCATATACGTCTGCATCAATGGAAGCCTCGGGATAAACTGAATGGATATAACCACTGTTGTGCGCCACCATGGTGACCTGCTCATTGCGAAGGGCACGCTGGGCGCGTGCGGTAAGAGCGGTGCCGTTGAACCACATGTTACGTGTCACAATACGGCGATTATTGGTGATAATTCCATCACGCACATCGACAAAGTTCTGTGAATGCAGCGGAGTTGCCATCAGATATATCTGCTCCAGCGGGATATCACACACAATATATAGCGCCGCCGCGTATAACGTTGACAGCGACACACATTCACCCGCGCCATTGGCATAACCCTCACGATAGCGAAAGGCATCCATTGCTTCAACGGTTTCAGTCTTCCAGTACGGGATAATATCGCTGTCGTACTTATCCAGCCCAAAGTGGCGCCGGATGTTCATATCAAAATAGTATTTATCGCCGGTATAGCCAAACAGCGCGTTGCTGCGGGTGATAACTTCCGGATCCATGACGCCACGAAAACGGTTAAGTTCAACATCCTTGTGCGTCAATCCCCAAGAATCAAGATCAAGATTAAAATCATACTGATCCATGATAAATTGTTTGAGGCGCAGAATCTTACGGTAGGTGTTGAGCTTTTCTATCTTCGCAAACCAGGGATCTTCACGCCATTGCCACACCAACGGAGACATGATATTGGCCAGCACCAGGCTGTAAAGCAGTTCAGGGTGGACAAAAATCTCCAGGTCCGACAAAGTCACGGCGCAGGAGTATTTATGCACCATTTCAGCAGAAAGTGGTGCTCCAGTAATAGAGTTTTCCTGTTTAGTTTTCATGCGCGTAACCTTAACGCCATCGAAGATAATTGGCAACTCAACAATTATCTGTAACTGTCGGCTGACGCACAAATCATGCAACTACTGGACATGAAGTAAAAATCCCGCAAACTATCCAAGATGCAACCCTGTCATTAAACAAAAAGACCGTGTTCAGGAACGTTACCGGGAGAAAAATCAAGAAGGGAGAGCTTATGACCGTAGAAAAAAATATCTCTTGCGCTCAAATAGCGGATATTACCGGCTGGAGTCATCGCCTGTGTGCCGAGGTACTCAGCCCAGGGGATATGGCTATAGACCTAACCGCTGGCAATGGCAACGACCTCCTGCACCTGGCTCAGTGCGCAGAGGCACAGGTGCACGGCTGCGTGATCGGCTTCGATATTCAACTAAGTGCCCTGAACGCCAGCGCCGCCCTGTTGTCTGAGCACGGTTTCCCCGTGCGTATCCACACCGAAGACGCTGCCAAAGAGATCACAACCGGCGCTCACCTTCCAGCGCGGCCATTCCCAGGCATGGGAGTACATATATTCCATTGTGGGCATCAGCATTTGGAATACCATCTTCCCAGTGCGCCCAAGGTCATAATCGGCAACCTTGGATACCTCCCCGGCGCAAGCCACACTATCACCACCAGCGTATCCACCAGCATCCGTGCCGTAAAGCAGGGAATATCCGCGCTGTTGCCACAGGGGCGTCTTATTCTCGTGGTCTATCCAGGCCACCCCGCAGGAGCAGAAGAGGCGCAAGCACTAATGCACTTTTTTGCCGAGCTGCCCAAACAGCGCTGGGACATTATCAACATCAGTTGCCCCAATGCGGCCAAAGCTCCCTTCCTTCTCGCAGCTGAGCGGCGGCGCTGATTCACCCTGAACCTGCGGAGCCATTCTCCAGCAAAATCTGTAGCAGAACCCGTGCCGCAAGTTCCGCGTCATCCAAGGCACGGTGGTGGCGCACTCCGGGCAATTCTC
>CAYPNO010000283.1:0-2918 GCA_964411865.1 uncultured Desulfuromonas sp.
CCTGTGGCAATTGTTCAGTATCGAGGCAAAGCCAGTCGTTTTTTATTCGCTTAATCTTAATAGAAATATCCTGTTCAACGTAAGTTTCCGCGTATTCCCCGACCACCTTGCTCTCAAGTCGTTCAAATATCTCATGCCCAACTTCATCTATCCTTAATCGCCATGTTTGTTTTGGCGTTCCCTTGTCACGCAGGTCTTTGTAGGAGCTGTTGAGCATCCATTCCACATGCTCATTGTCGATATTTACTATTTTTTGTACATCAGATTTAAGGCTTTCTCGTATAATCTGACTGTCCTTTTTTGCCATTTCATGTGCATCAGAAAAGCGGAGCCTTGCGTCTAGTCCTTGTTTTTGTAAAACAGAGAAATCCAGCAGGTCGTTCATGTTGTGAGATGGGTACCTGTGTTCTTTTGACTTAGACTCAAGGCCCGGCATGATAAAGCATGCTTCACCTTCAACTCCACGCGCTTTCTTGCTGTTGATCTCCATAATTGCAATGTTGTGTGTTGCTACCTGTATACGCCGATGTCGGTTAACTCGACCTGCGGTCTGAACTATAGACTGCGTGCTGGAAGGCTCGATGACAGCCCAATCAAAATCATGATCTCGCCCAATTTCCTCAACCGGCGTAGCCACAACAATAAAAGGGGTAGAGAGATTCTGAGAACATTCTATCGTTTTTTGAATCTCCTGGTCTTTTTCGATGTTCTTGTTGCCGTTTTTGCGTTTAAGGAGGTAATCAAGTCGGTGTTCTTTATGGTGACGCTGAATGCGAAAATCTGCGGAGTGGTAACAGGCAACCTTAGCTTCGGGTAGTTCATTCGCCAGATATCTTGCAAGTCGGACCGCCACATGAATATTGGCAACTCGAACCAAGCCAAAAGAGACTTTTTTGGATGTGCCAGCAAAGCCCCAAGAGTTTTGCAAGTGCAGGTTTTTTACTGCAGTACAAATGCTTTCCATCCAGTCTTCTTCATTGCCGCCTTTCTCGACCTTTTGTATGTATGGCAAACGAAAGATAGGGCTTGTTTCACCAAACATCTTGTTGATGTGGTCTGTATAGAAATCCTCGAAGTCAGCCCCCTCCTCTGCGAAAACCTCTGGTAAGGCAATGTTGTCAATAATGGCAACATGACTGCCTGTTTTCTCCCCTGTCATTCCTTCTCTAATCTGTATGCCAGTTCTGAAAGACTGTTCAATGGCTGCCGCAATAGGCCCAGGCAAGGTTGCAGACGAGCAAACCACGTTGCGCCCACATAACGCCGTCATTTGGATAAGGCGCAGCACTGCGGGCAACGCCTGGGGGTCATAGCTGTCTGTTTCATCAATAATTAAGTCACTATCGATTAGACGTAGCAGGGCATCTACATGGTGCCCTTGCTTGCGTAAATCACCAGCGGCTATCAAGTAGTCAATCGTGGATACCAAGACAGGCGTTGCAGTTATTCGAGCGAAGGAGGGTGAGCGTTCTGCTTTAGGGTGCAGCCAAGAAGGGAGGTCTTCGATATGCCAATACTGATCACTTATGTCCGCTTCAAAAGAAAAAGGTTTTTCCGGCATATCTACAGGGTCTTCCATAGATGTCTTTGAATTTTCGTGCAGGGTTAGTGTGGTTCTGTCTCCAATAATTGTTGCCAGTTCCGACTTCGATAACCCCAGATCTTCTCTAAGGGAATCACTGGTTTGCAATGTAAGGCTGCGCTGGTTAAGTACGATTGCACAACGTACTCGTTCTGGGTTGCCAAGCACTGCAGCACACTTGACATTCATGATGGTTTTACCAGCGCCAGTAGCGGCTATATTGAAAATAAGGGCAGGAGCATTTGATCGTTCGCGTAACTGACGCAGCATGGAAACTGCTTTATTTTGCCAATCAAAGATTCCATCAGGGGCAGGACGAAGTATGCTGGCAATAGAATCTTCTGGCAGACCTTGAAGTTTGAGCCTGGTCATATTGCGGAAGGTGCGCTCGGCTAAGTCGGCAACATTCTCAAGATGCCACCATAACGGCTGGTTGTATTCGGACTTTTTAGAAGTTTTGTTCTTCTTGGTATTGGCAAACGGCTCACCTTTTAAGGTTTTGCCTTCATATTCAAGACTTGAGATCTGATGATCGGCAAAAATCAGCGCGGCGCGACAAAAGATGCCAAGACCTCGCCACTTAACGTCAGGTGCTACTTCTCGTTGTAATTTGCCAAGGCGTTCTACACTTTTTTTGTAAGCAGCCCATGAAGATTCTGGTATCGCAAAAGCCTTTTGGATTTTCAAGTTTTCGCTATTGCTAGATATGTGCGCTTCTATATCGGGCACACCGCCATTCTTTTTCTTGCAAAACAACTTATGGTGTGTAGCTACTAGAAATTCTTGTAGGGCGGAAATGTTATGCCCACCCTCGCAAAGAGATATCCTTTCAATCTCCTTGCTGGTTTTGAACCCACTGGGCCACTTCTCATCGTTGTTAAATTTACCTTCTCTGTTGTACTCAACAAACTTCATTGATGCCCACTCGTGGCGCAACGTCGCAGCCTTTCTTTCTGCGCTCTTCACTGCACATTCAAGCTGATCTGCAAAATAGGTAATTACCTTGCCGAAGTCATGACTTAACCCAGATGAATATGACAGGAGGCAGCCTAAGCGCACCCATTGCTCAAGTGTTGCTGCAGAGTGAAATGTTTTAGTAGTTGCGCATGGAACCGAACCATCCGGCCCAAATGCGCTTTTGGAACCCACAACCCAAATCATTTTCATTCTGCGATAACCATCGTTACGGTAACAGGCAACGGCGGTTTGCCTTGTCGCCACACGCCTTAACGCTAGCCAGATTTCGCTCAAGCCTTCTTCTGTAGCTGGCGTAGCCCATGTTCTACGTCCGATACGAAGCGCAAAACGATCAAGTACCGTACGAGTTTTTTTGACT
>CAYPNO010000284.1:0-2913 GCA_964411865.1 uncultured Desulfuromonas sp.
CCAGATTTGGCAAAACATAAACGTGCCGTGTCGCGCAAAATGCGCGCCAGACTGTGGATGTTTATGATTTCGTCATCGACGATGAGGATTGTCGGTTGTGGTGTGTTCAAGCCCCAACTCCTTTGATTTTGGAGCAGATTTCGGTTTCTGCCTCTGCCTGCAATATCAGCCACTGTTTGAGTTGCCGTCCGGCGGCCTCGAATTCTAAATTTTTCATATGGATATCGAGGTATTGGGTAAGATTCGCGTGTTTGTGGATGAGATTGACTCGAATTTGCTTCCAGAGACTTAAGGCGGCTAGATCTTGGCTATCCAGCAGAGACAGAAGTTTCGCGATAGGTTTCTGTTGGATATCGTGACCGGGGGTAACATATTGAGGGGAATCTTTGGTAGATTCCTGAGCCCAGTCCTTTTGCTTGACCTGTTTTTCATACCAGATTTCCATGCTCGAACAGCAATTGCTAAGTATCGGGTAAAATGCACGTAGTTGTTCGTTCAAGTGTGGATTGTCTTGCTTAAATCCCGAATCTTTCAGCATCTTTTCGATCTCTGCCGCTCGGCGAGCCAGGTGGCTGGCTCCCAGATTGGCAGCTACCCCTTGCAGATTGTGCATCCAGGAACATTGCTGTTCAGGTTTTTTGATTAAAAAATTATCCCAGGCCCCTTGGGGTAGGCAAAACTGAGTCATAAACTGTTCAAGCAGCAACTTGAACAGTTCAATATCATTGTTGATGCGGCGTAACCCCTGCAGTGCGTCCCAAGCGTTTTCGCTATCCTGTACTGTAATAGATGTCTCTGCTGATTCTTCATCTAAGTGGTGGCGGAGGGCTTTTAGCAGCTCTTCAGGGTCATAGGGCTTGGACACATGCGCGTTCATTCCTGCGGCACGACACCGCTGTGCTTCGTCTTGCATCGCATGAGCGGTGAGGGCAATAATCGGTCCAGTAAACGAGTAGGGTTCCTGTCTGAGCTTTCGGCATGCGGTATAGCCATCCATCCGTGGCATCTGGATGTCCATGAAAATAGCATCGACAGCGTGTGCTTGTATTTGTTGTAACGCATGTTCACCATCTACCGCGCTGACAACAGTGGCACCCATCCGCTGTAAGATTTTTTCTGCAATCATGCGGTTTATGGAATTATCTTCGGCCACCATAATAGTTTTATTAAGGAGCGGTAGTTGTGAGTGGGCTTCAAAAGTAACGGGTTTGTTAGCTTTATGTTGTTGCAGTCTGTGCTGAATTTTGCGTCGAATTTGCTGCGCGCATATAGGTTCAGGCAGTAGATAGTTGCGTTCATTGCGGTTTATATCTTGATGGTCATGCGTAAGTTCAATGCGTGGGATATTTTCCCATTGGGGTGACAACGCGTCTACCGCTGTGGCGGGGCACACCAGCACAGCACAATCATTGGAGTCAGTAAGGATGTTGGCATCGATGGCGCAGAGATCCCACGGGCGTAGCGCCCGTTGCAACACGCTCTTTTGTTTCTGGTTGATGTTGAGATAACATACAGACTTGCTGTGTAATAGTACCGGAGCAACTATCGTGGATGTACAGCTGCTAGTGACAGGTAGTTTGAGGGCAAAGGTGCTTCCACCACCTTTTTTACTTGTCACTTGAATAGTGCCACCAAACAATTCAGCTAGCCGTTTACTGATGGCCAATCCTAGCCCTGTTCCGCCATATACGCGGCTCGTAGATTCATCGGCCTGAGAGAATGGTAGGAATAAACGTTCCATTTCGGTGCTGTTCATGCCAATGCCAGTATCACGTACACTGATTTCAAGAACGCCTACATCGGTTTTGTCGGGTTTTTCGGTCCAGCGTATATGAATTCGCACTTCACCAGTTTCGGTGAATTTCAAAGCATTGTTTATGAGATTGATAAGAATTTGTTGCAGGCGTAGAGCGTCAGTTTTTATCTGCAATGGGACATTATCGTCCAATTCAAAGATTAATGAAAGTTGGCGTTCGTTAGCTTGGTCGCGAAACAGATCGAGCAGTTGCGCTACAATATCGTCAGTTTCACAATAGCGCTTGGTTAAAGCCATCTTGCCTGCATCGATCTTGGCGAAATCGAGAATATCATTGACTAGAGTTAGCAGAAGCTTCCCCGACTGCTCAATTCTTTCTAGATCCTCGCGGATCGGACCAGCGGGAGCGTCCTGCATGCTCAGGTTGGATAACCCGATAATAGCGTTGAGGGGTGTTCTGATTTCGTGGCTCACATTGGCCAGAAACATGCCCTTAGCCTCATTAGCTTGTTTGGCTTCCTGCCAGGCTCTGGTAAGGTTGAGCTTTTGCTCTTTGAGCTCATCGGCCTGCTTACGTAGTTGGGATTCCCGTTGTATGGCACTGCTGACATCACTGATATGCACTAGGCAATAGCGCTCGTTGTCAGCACCAGCACGGATTGCCAGAACATGAATGTTTTGCGGGAAGCTGTGTTTTTCTTTATCGAGAGGGTCGCGGTATAAAGGGAGGGGAAACTTGTTTAATTTTGGGGTGAGAACCGATGGCAGACCAGTCGCTAAGGCTTGGATTATGGCTTCGAGTAAGTATGAATCTTCAAGTGCTGGAATTACATCTTTGAGACTTTTGCCTCTGATGTGTTTTGAGGCAATGCCAGAAGCTTGCACTAACCAGTTGTTCCACACTAGGATCTTCAGGTTGCAGTCCAGAACCAAAATCCCTGCGGGGCACTGCTCTAAAGATTCACTTGCAAGTTCCACTATGGGCATTATTGCTCCTCCAGTAGCCGCTGAAGTTCCTGCTTGAGGTTCGCGCTACCGCTGGCATCAAGGAGGAGCACCACAAAGCCCTTGATGCTTTTACCCGCCTCTGCCCCTTCGCAACTGCTGAAGTTTATCACTAGGAAAATTAAGGGTTCATCTGTTTGTGTATTATTGAA
>CAYPNO010000285.1:0-2906 GCA_964411865.1 uncultured Desulfuromonas sp.
GACGACAAGCGCGCGTGCGACGCAAGGTTACTGGTACTGCTGACAGGCCGCGTCTGTGTGTGTTCCGCAGTTCTAAACATATATATGCACAATTAATTGACGACACACAAAGTGTTACTGTTGCATCTGCATCAACGCAGGTAATAAGTCTTGCTGACGGACTCGCTTATACTGGCAACGTTGAGGCAGCCAAAGCTGTAGGCGAGAAGATTGCCCGCACTGCTATTGAAAAAGGTGTAAAAACAGTCGTTTTTGACCGTAATGGCTTTGTGTATCATGGCCGGGTAAAGGCAGTTGCTGATGCTGCGCGTGAAGCGGGCCTGGATTTTTAAATATTGGTAGGAGGTTCCTTTGCGACAAAATGAACAAAATGATGCAGAATTAATTGATCGTGTAATCCAGATTAACCGCTGTTCGAAAGTGGTTAAAGGGGGTAGACGATTCAGCTTTTCAGCCTTAGTTGTAGTTGGAGATGGTAAGGGTCGGGTCGGATTTGGCAAAGGTAAAGCCAAAGAAGTTCCAGAGGCGATCCGTAAAGGGGTTGAACGGGCAAAAAAAAGCATGATTCAGATCCCCTTAAATGATACTACTATACCCTTTGATAGTCTTGGTAACTATGGAGCTGGTAGTGTCCTGCTTAAGTCAGCGTGTAAGGGTACAGGTGTTATAGCTGGTGGACCTGTGCGAGCAGTTCTAGAGTCGGCCGGAGTAGAGGACATTCTTTCAAAAAGTCTAGGCTCCAATAACCCCCACAACGTTATTCGTGCAACGATGAATGCACTTAAACAACTCAAAAGCCGAGAAGAGATCATGGAGCGTCGCGGCATAAGAGTATGATCGATATGTAATGGAGACGCCAGATGAGTGAAAAGTTAGAGATAACATTGAAGAAAAGTGCCATAGGCCGTGACAAGTATTTCAGCAAAGTATTGAAAGGTCTTGGGCTTACCAAGTTGCATAAAACTGTAGTTCTTCCAGCTACACCAGAGATCCGCGGCATGATTGCCAAGGTTAGCCACATGGTTGCAGTTGTAGACGGCAAATAGAGGGTATTAACATGGATTTAAGTAATTTGAGTCCCGCACCGGGATCAGTAAAAAATAGGAAAAGACTTGGACGTGGCGCAGGTTCCGGGCTCGGGAAAACAGCGGGAAAGGGCCACAAGGGTCAGAATTCTCGTTCGGGCGGAGGCGTTAAGCCTGGCTTTGAAGGCGGTCAGATGCCATTGCAGCGGCGTTTGCCTAAGCGTGGATTCACTCCTTTGAATAAAAAAATATTTAGTCTCGTAAATCTCAAAGATCTTGAAACCTTTGCAGCAGATACTACTGTTGACCCAGAGCTTCTTATGCGCGCAGGTTTTATAAAGAAACTAGATGATGACGTAAAAATTTTGGGTGATGGTGAGCTCACTAGAGCGCTGACAGTTAAAGCGCATAAGTTTAGTGCGACTGCCGCTGCTAAGATCTCAGCTGTTGGTGGTAAGATAGAGGTGCTTTAGTCTTGTTTAAGAGTCTGCAGAATATATTCAGCATAGTTGAACTGCGTAAGCGCATACTATTCACTTTGATGATGCTTGCAGTATATCGTATAGGTTGTCATGTCCCTACGCCTGGGGTTAACAGCCAGGTGCTGGCGAGTTTCTTCGAGGGGACTCAAGGAACTCTGCTAGGGCTTGTTAGTGCCTTTACCGGTGGTGCCCTAGAGCGAATGACTATATTTGCTTTAGGTATTATGCCCTATATTAGTGCCTCTATTATTTTGCAACTGCTCACCGTAGTATCTGAACCGGTGCAGAGACTGTCCAAAGAAGGTGCGCAGGGGCGAAAAGTTATAACGCGTTGGACTCGGTATGGTACCGTCATACTTTCAATTGTGCAAGGGACGGGGATTGCCGTTGGTTTGCAGTCCATGCGGGGTCCTGCCGGTGACCCAGTTGTGTCTAGCCAGGGAGTTGGGTTTATCGTCCTGACGGTAATTACGCTTACAGCTGGTACTGCGTTCATCATGTGGATTGGTGAACAGGTCACAGAGCGTGGTATTGGCAATGGTATATCTCTGATTATATTTGCTGGGATAGTTGCGAATATGCCAGCTGCAATTGTCAATTCGTTACGCTTGGTAAAGACAGGAGCAATGCCTTTATTTACAGTTTTATTCCTGTTGTTTCTTATGCTTGCGGTAGTTGTGTTTATAGTCTATATGGAACGCGCTCAGCGACGTGTGCCCATACATTACGCAAAACGTGTGGTTGGGATGCGTAATATGGGAGGCCAGACTAGCCACTTGCCGCTGAAAATTAATATGAGTGGTGTCATACCGCCTATCTTTGCGAGTTCGATAATCATGTTTCCAGCTACCGTGGCAAACTTTGTAGAGGTTCAGTGGGTACGTTCATTGGCCTCAATGATGACGCCTACGCATTGGCTGTATAATGTGTTTTTTGTTGCTTTTGTAGTGTTCTTTTGCTACTTCTACACGGCTGTAACTTTTAACCCTGTAGATGTGGCTGAGAATGTTAAGAATCAAGGTGGGTATATCCCCGGGATTCGACCAGGTAAAGCGACTTCTGATTACTTGGACACTGTGTTGAGTCGTCTCACCTTTGCTGGTGCTGTATACGTATCCGCAGTGTGTGTATTGCCCTCCGTGATGATTAGTCAGTTTAATGTACCCTTTTATTTTGGTGGTACCTCATTGCTTATTGTTGTTGGAGTAGGGCTTGATACAGCTTCGCAGATCGAGTCTCATATGATTTCAAGATCCTATGAAGGATTCATGCGCGGAGCATCCATAAAAGGTAGAAGAGGTTAGGTGGTTTGACTATGAATTTGATACTTTTGGGGCCTCCGGGCGCCGGCAAGGGTACACAAGCGCAATATTTGGTTGAAAAATACGCTATTCCTCAA
>CAYPNO010000286.1:0-2890 GCA_964411865.1 uncultured Desulfuromonas sp.
ATAGGATATTTGAAGGTTTCTTTTTTCGGTTCGTTTTATAGTTCCTATGTGATTTTTGAATTAGATAAAGAGGATTATCAATACGCTTTTGTGTCTGGATATAAAAACTCATATTTGTGGCTTTTAGCAAGATCCCCAACCGTTGACGAAGAAATTAAGTCTAAATTTATCGTAAACGCTCATGCTCTGGGATTTGATACAGATAAGTTGATTTTTGTAGAGCATGCTAAATATTGATTTGTTTTGCACATAGCCAGGCGTTAAATACCATTCCACTATGTTTTTCACGGGCGAAAAGTTTTTGGTTGAATTTTGGAAATTTTGTAATGTCGGCTAAGTGTTTTTCTATCTTACTTAAGTGGAGAATACTATTCTCCCAGCCAGAATTTGTCAGGCAAATCCTTTCTCTGCTGGTATTGCTCGCATTGATCTCATTGAGTTGCCCAGCATCTGTCTTGGCAGCTAAGTTTACGGTTCGCGGTATTTCTGGGGATCTTAAAGATAACGTTGAGATTTTTCTTGCTTCAGTACCTGATCCACACAGTGATGATCTTGATAGGTACCGAGAACTGCTAGGTAAAACCAGCCTCCAAGCCCTGCAGGCGTTCGGATACTATGAGCCCGACATAAGCGTTAAGGTTGAAAATGGAAGAAAGAAATATTTAGTTGAGGTTCATGTTGTTGCAGGGGAACCGGTAAGAATTGCCCAGTTGGATCTGCAGATTGTGGGCGAAGCGCAGCAGGATCCCGAGTTTCAGAGGTTGATGGGGCAACACCCCTTTCAACTGGGCGATCCTTTCCATCATGGTAAATATGAAGAGCTGAAATCTCGCTTTTCCGATCTGGCGACCTCAAGAGGCTATTTCGACGCCCAGTGGGACACAGCCAAGGTTGAAATCAGCATTAAGAACCACAGTGCCAAGGTAAACCTGCACTTCGATTCCAAGCAACGCTATCGTTTCGGCCAAGCCACCATCGCGGGAGCGCCTGAACTAAATGAATTAATTCTGGCAGCGCAGCCGTTTAAGGTCGATGATCCCTATTCCACCTCAATACTTGCCGACTATAATACTAGGTTAAATGACAGCGGTTTTTTTCGGGCTGTTCTGGTTCTGCCCGATTTAGATAAGCGGGCTGACGGAGTGGTCCCAGTTGTTATTCAGGCAACCCCATATGCGAACAATATAGTTAGTGTAGGGGGTGGATTTTCTACGGATATCGGCCTGCGCGGAACACTGAAATGGACGGTGCCTCGAATCAATAAATATGGACATTCTCTTATTAATGAGCTTGAGATTTCCAGGCCAGAACAGCAGATTACGGCTTCATATAAAATTCCACTTGAAGACACCACCGAAAATTATGGCGTGCTGCAAATGGGCTACAAACACAAAAATGATGACGATACCGATAGCCGAAAATATATGCTACAGGCCAAGCGCCTACGTAAACTGAGCCCCTTGTGGTTGCGCACCTATCAGCTGCGCTATGAACTGGAAGATTATCGCCAGGGAGAGCAAAGAGCGTGGTCGAGTTTGATCCTGCCGGGGGTCAGTTTTGCCCGTAGTCGCAGTCGCGGCGGCTTGAATGTTTTGTGGGGCGACAGGCTCCAGTTTCACTTAGATCTTTCCGACCCGATCTGGGGTTCAGATGTGCGCTTTGCCAAATTTCTTGGCCAGACTAAATTTGTTAGAACTGCAGGTGCCAGGACCGAACATAAGTTTATTGCTCGCGCAGATTTGGGCGCCATTGTGGTTGAGTCTATTTATGATGTGCCTACGTCGCTGCGATTTTTTGCTGGTGGCGATCAGAGTATCCGTGGCTTCAAATACGAGGCAGTCGCTCCACGCAATGAACAGGGGCTCTTGGTTGGGGGCAAATATCTGGCGGTCGGGAGCTTGGAGTATGCTTACCTGCTGCTGGAGAAGTGGCAGGTGGCAAGCTTTATCGATGCTGGTACCGCAACCAACGATTTTGGTGAGTCGCTCTCTATCGGCAGCGGGATCGGCCTGCGTTGGATCACCCCCGTCGGGCCATTACGCCTTGATCTGGCTTTTGCCCTGTCTGAATCTGGGACTCCCTGGATGATTCACTTTTCCATGGGGCCTGACCTATGATGGGTGCGCCGAAAATCCTTAAACCGAGACGTTGGATAATACGCATAGCGATGGCGGCAGTGGTGCTGTTCTTGGTGGTGGCGACTACATTCGTTGCTGTGCTCGGCACTAATTCGGGCAACCGTTGGTTACTGGCTGCCGTTAGCCGCCTAGAGCCGCGCCTTGCGGTGACGCTGGATAGTGGGACGCTGCTTGGTGAGGCGACCCTGAGCAATCTGCGCTGGACGAGCACTGGCATCGACATTTTGATTCCGCAACTTGAGTGGAAGTGGGATTGGCGGTGCCTGAATGAGAGGACGCTTTGCCTTGATCAGGTGTACGCTCAGGGGGTCAGGCTGTCCCTGACAGAGGATTCAACTGCGGAGGTAGTTGTTGATCCAGTTGCCGATGTTATTGCAGTATCAGAGGAGAACTCGCTCAAATTGCCGTTTACGGTTGAGATTCGTAATCTGCATGTGCAGCAAACCTGGGTTGATGCCTATGGGCAGATAATTACCCTTGCTGAGTTGCACTTGGTCGCCAGCCTAAATGGCAACGGCCTACAGGTTTCTCCTCTGAAGCTGCGCGATCTGCTGGTGGTAATCGCACCAACTTCACCGGACCCTGCGCTTGCCGAGCCTAATGCAGGCGCTGCGGATATTCTAGTCCTGCCCGAAATTAGCTTACCCTTGGCTATCGCGCTGGATGGTTTGGATTTGACCAACGCACAGATCCGTCAGGCTGAGACCGAATACCTGATTCAACGCTTACACTTGTCGGCGCGCGCTGCTGGG
>CAYPNO010000287.1:0-2884 GCA_964411865.1 uncultured Desulfuromonas sp.
GTTATGGAAGTTACCGTTTCCCCGGATGATCCTGTGGAAATTCGCAGAATTAATCGGGTGCGGCTCTTTTGAAACAAACAAGTCCCCTTGTAAATAAAGAGCTTCAGCGTCATTTGAAATATTTTCAAACTGATTTTTTCAAGATAGCTGAACAACCCATTGATATCTGGCCTGATTTTCAAACTGGCATATCTCAAATTTACACGATGAAACAAATTGAAGACTAATATTTTTTTAGCTGGACAGCAAGCCATCTTTCCGTTATAGAAGAATAACGGAGGTGAATAACATGCAGACAATAGAGCAACAAACCTTTTGTGGTCGAGAGTTTACCGGCGAAGAAATTTTATTGATCCAGGAAGTAGTTGATACCTGCGGCGGCATCAGTCGAAGGGAATTGGCGCACACAGTATGTGAACTCCTGGAGTGGAAACGGCCCAATGACAGGCTCAAGGCCCGAGAATGCAGTGATCTTCTGGAACTTTTGGAATCTAAGGGAGTGCTGATCCTTCCTGAAAAGAAACGAAAAGGGGTCTCCCATTCCCAAAAGATCGTTCCTGAAATCCCACTCAATCAACCCGTCAGCACCCTGAGTGGCAGCGTGGAAGAGTTTACCCCCCTTGAGATCCAGCGTGTTAAAGACCGAGGCCAGAGGGATCTTTTCAAGGAACTCATTGGCCGCTATCATTATTTGGGATATGCCATGCCCTTTGGCGCAAGAGTGCAATACCTGATTTATGTAAACCGGCCCCATCGAGAGGTGGTAGGCTGTGTTCAATTTTCAAGTCCTGCCTGGCGCATGCGTGCCCGGGATGAATGGATTGGTTGGACAGATGATCGGCGCAAAGTTGCATTACAGCAGGTAGTGAATAACAGCCGGTTTCTGGTTCTGGCACCAATTCGGAATTTAGCGAGCATGATACTGTCTCAAACCCTTGGGCAACTAAAAGGTGATTGGGAGCGGCAATATGCCGTTAAACCACTGCTGGTGGAAACACTGGTGGATCAGAAGCGTTTTTACGGTGGCTGTTATCGAGCCTCGAGCTGGATCGAATTGGGCGAAACTACCGGTCGTGGACGCATGGACAGAGAGAATAAACGCCATGGAGCCGAGGTAAAGACCATACTGGTATATCCGCTGGTAAAAAATGCTGTTCACCAACTCAGGGAGGGCGACAGATGAGAATGAATCAGGCTCAGACCCTTTCTGTTGTGGAACAAACCCATGATCATGCCACTGATCAAGGGCAGACACACTATAATGCTATTATTAATTTTCTTGGTGCTAAGGAGAGTAAACCAATGGAACTTAGCGGTTTAGAAAAAGAACTTGAAAAACGAGGTCGGGAACTCATGCGCATTCTACTCCAGCAACATTTGGATAAGCTCAGCGCCAGTCGTTGTGAAGAGGAAGTCTGTGGTTCCGATGGAATTCATCGATTAAATGTAAGACTCCAAGATCGAGAGATAGAAACCGTATTTGGAACAGTAACGACAAACCGTGCCGGATATGGAGACAAGGGATCGGCAAGCCTGCACCCATTGGATGCCCAGCTCAATATACCTTCTGAGCGGTATTCCCTTGAAATTCGTCGCCGTGTGGCAGAAAATGCTGCAAAGAGTTCTTTTGACGAAACTTTGGCAACCATAAAAAAGACAACTGGCGCCAGTATTCACAAACGCCAGGTAGAAGAACTTGCACAGAGAGCAGCCCAGGACTTTGACGTGTTTTATGAAACACGAAAACACAACCCGGAATCTGGGAAATCCACAGGACCTGTTTTAGTTATTACCTCAGATGGTAAAGGGGTGGTTATGCATGAGCAGGATCTTAGGGAGAACACTCGTAAGGCTGCACAAAAACGACAACCCCACATGAAAACCCGTGTGTCTAAAGGAGAAAAGAAAAACGCCAAACGCATGGCAACCGTGGCGGCCGTTTATACTATCGATACAGTTGAGCGAACTCCTCAAGATATTCTTCCGGGAAACAAAACCAAGACAGACAAAGAAAAAAATCCAATCCCTGAGCAAAAACGTGTCTGGGCAAGCCTTGAAAAACCCGCAGAGCAGGTCATCGAATCTGCCTTTATAGAGGCATTTCATCGTGATCCCAAACAGGAAAAGCACTGGGTTGCCCTGGTGGACGGTGAGAATCACCAACTTCGAATCCTGAAGCGCCTTGCCAAGAAACAGGGGGTTAGCCTTACCATTATCGTTGACATTATCCACGTCATTGAATACCTGTGGAAAGCTGGCAGAGCCTTTCATCCTAAATCTGGCCCGGAACTTGAAGAGTGGGTTCAGTATCGAATGCTCAAAATTCTTGAAGGTAAAGCCGGATTGATGGCAGGTGGAATGCGTAGGAGCGCCACACTTAAAAAGCTTACTCCAAAGGAACGTGAGCCAGTGGAAAGCTGTGCAACCTATCTGAAGAACAAGGCACCCTTCCTTAAATATGATGAATATCTTAAATCCGGTTTTCCTATTGGGACTGGGGTCATTGAAGGAGCATGCCGGCACCTTGTTAAAGATCGAATGGACATAACCGGCGCAAAATGGAGACTGACAAGTGCCGAAGCAGTCCTACGTTTACGTGCATTGCGCAGCAGTAAAGATTTTGATGAATACTGGGAATTCCATGAAACTTGCGAATACAAACGGAATCATGAGGAACATTATCAAGGAGGAGAGGTTCCATCTACAAAAATCCCACAACCATCAGACAGGAGAGGTCACCTTAGAATAATAAAGTAAACTTGTCGAAAAATGAGGGAGATTATGGCTATCGAGAACTATTCTTATCAGTGTCCTAAAAGAGCCGCACCCGATAGACATGATGGGAACGAGAAAAAAACAAACAAAGAAAAAGGATAATCAGATG
>CAYPNO010000288.1:0-2867 GCA_964411865.1 uncultured Desulfuromonas sp.
TCTATTATAGGACACCCATAAAGTTTCCATTCACGCACTGGGCTTCAAGTTGTCCGTCACCTTGAGGGATGCGTCCTAAATCTTTAATAACCGGCGTCCAGGTTTACGGATTGCGCATAGCGCAGAACAATTAGACAGTCACTCTACTCCAGCTTGCCCTCGGGTAAGGTTGCAGCGTAATGACTTGAATTGGGGTTTATCGCAGGGCATTGAGGATACATAAATCGGAATGTGGGACATAAGGCCAAAGATCAAGCTGAAACCTGATATTGGTAGACATTGAATCAAAAAAGGTTTAATATCTAATCATGCTGCGGAATTATAAACGACCTTTTGTTCAATTTGTCAAGAAAGCTCATAAGCCTTTAAAGCTGGCTATTGAAGACGCAGTTGAAGATGTGTGTGCTGACCCGGATACAGGTGAACTTAAAACCGGAGATTTGTCTGGAATAAGAGTCTATAAATTTCGATTCAACCGTCAGCAATATCTGATTGCCTATAGGTTGCCATTGCAAGAAGCTGAAGCTGAAGCTGAAGCTGAGTTTCTGACAATTGATTTTTATCAGGTAGGTACGCATGAGAATTTCTATGCTTCTCTAAAGCGTTACATGAAGCAGGATGTCGACTGAGGAGAAATGTCATGAGTATACCGATGAGCGCTGAAGATCTTTATATCGAAATGGAAAAAATGCCTTCAAACGAGCGGAGTAGATTTTTTCAATTGCTTGCCAGCAGAGCATTTCGCGAGGACGATTATACCCATGATCAGGTATTCGGATCTGTGCATAACGAACCATTTTCTGTTCCAGAGGCAGCTGAATATCTTGAAATATCTGTTCCAACTTTACGCCGTTATGTACAATCGGGCAAGCTCAGGCCTGCGCAGATAGTGGGACGCAGTCAGCTATTTGATGCCGCTGACTTGCGCGCGCTGAAGCGCAGCAAAGCGGCTGCTGGTTGTTGCTAGTATTATCGCAGGGAAATAAAGCACTTAAGGACGCCCAGAAAGCAAGCAACCTAGTATTCCCAACCCTAAGCCACAACTCAAAGCCCCCGCTTGGCTTCATGCCTTGCTGGGGCTTTGATTATTGGTGGGCCCCAAACGAGCAAAATGCCGTGTGTGTGGTGCTGGGTTTAATGCGGGGTAAAGGATTATGGGCAGGGGGCAATACTTAGCCATAGCCATAGCCATAGATAAATCTTGACACAATGTAATCGAACGATTACGCTAAATTCATGTACACAGTGAGATGGACAAAAGACTTCGAGCACTGGATCAACCATCTGCGTGATAGGCCTACGCGCATCAGGCTGCTGCGGCGTTTAGAGAAAGCGCAACGCGGCCTATTGGGAGATGTCAGCCCAGTAGGTGAAGGCGTGTTTGAGATGCGCGAGTTCTTCGGCCCCGGTTGGCGGATGTATTACCTGCATCATGCAGACGCAATAATAATTATGCTCGGAGGCGGAGATAAAAGCCGCCAGTCGGAAGACATAAAAGCCGCAAAGTTGTTAGCTGCTCAGGTAAAGGAGGATAACAATGGCCAATAACCTTAAGATCGAAAACATGCCTGAATTTGATATGGCCCAACAACTCAAAAGCGACGCCGATATCGTCGAGTACCTTCAACAGGTGATCGAAGAAGGTGATGGAGCCGAATTGGCTGCAGCATTGGGGCATATAGCCAAGTCACGAGGCATGAGTGAAATAGCCAAAGCCAGCGGTATCAAGCGAGAGGCGCTATACAAGGCCCTTCGGCCTCATAGTCATCCCCGCTTTGACACAATCCAAAGCGTATGCAAGGCAATGGGTGTGCGTTTAACTGTCGAAAAAACACCAGAAGCCCACATCTGATGCCATTGGCAACACTCAGCATTGCCATAACCAGGCGAGTACTATAGGACACCCACTTTGTAGACATAACAATCTTTATGCGATATTGACCAAACAGCGCAAGATTCAAAAATGGTTGCGTTCTTGTTGTTTGTAAACTACACTTGAGCATGCTCGAAATAAAACAAACCCATACATATCGAAAATGGCAGAGCAAATTGAAAGATCAACGGGCAAAAGCACTCATTGCAGCCAGGATTTTTCGATTGGCCAATGGTCTGCAAGGAGATGTTAAGCCGGTAGGTCAGGGCATGAGTGAACTTCGTATACATTACGGTCCTGATTATCGTGTTTATTTTCAACAGCGAGGAAGTGCGATTGTGTTATTGCTCTGCGCAGGTGATAAAAGTAGTCAGAAGAAAGATATAGAGACTGCGTTGCAGCTAGTGACACAGTGTGGAGAATATTATGAATGAATCAATCTATGATTATGATCCTGCCGCAGCGCTGGAGAATAAAGAAAGTATAGCCATATTCCTTTCTGATGCGCTTGAAACAGGTGATGCCGCCTACATAGCAAAAGCCATGGGTGTAGTCGCTCGAGCTAAAGGGATGACAGCATTATCAAGAGAAACAGGGCTGTCACGTGAGCAGCTTTACCGCTCATTCAGTGAAGAGGGTAATCCCACTCTAAAAACCATGCTTGCTGTCATGAGCGCGCTGGGCGTTGATATGGCCGTCAAACCCCATAATTCAGTTATCTCATAGAGTCTTTGTTAGTCCTATAGGACACCAATAAAGTTTTCATAAGATCTCTTTTGTGCTTTTGTGGCATATTATTCAATAATAAGCGCCACCATACCCCCTATACACGCCTATAGGACACCCACTTTGTTGCTACGCAGAGACTTGCTGGAACTGCTGGAAGATCGCTACGGTAAGCGTTCAACCATTGTGACCAGTCAACTGCCGGTTACTGCCTGGCACGATGCCATTGGAGATCCTACCCTGGCAGATGCCATTCTCGACCGGCTCG
>CAYPNO010000289.1:0-2864 GCA_964411865.1 uncultured Desulfuromonas sp.
TTTTTTCCCTTCAACGACAATTAGAATTCCCGTTTCCATTCCTTTATAACCTACTGATTTTGTGTTTTTTTCTCATTATCTCCTTGCTTTTTTTTAAAACATTGATAACATCCTCCACGCCAGCCCGGAGGATAGGGCAACTGCTGGGAAGCACCCCGAGCGCCGTGGCTGGTGACGAAGACATGGGGGGCAGTATGCACTTCACTGTATGCTGTCCTTTCCCCCATGTTTTTGTCCTTAATGCGTAAAATCCTCGCGCCTTAGCGCGAAACAAATACCCCGTAGGGCCGCCGGAGGCATCTTGCCTTTGTTCATTTTTCTGGTTGATACTTAAAACCTGCTTCAATCAATATATATTCCAAAACTATCCCAACCTCACCTCTTCTTTTAAGCTCATCAAGCATCCACTGCTGGATTCGGGCATTCACATGAACCCGCTTTAGGTTTGCTGGCAATTTGGGTTTTGGTTTTCCTCTATATCCTCCACGCATACTCTCTCCTTTTAAAGAAAAAACACCCATAAGCCTTGCTATCAAAGGGCTATAGATAACCGTGCTACGCTTTACAAAAAACATAGGTAGTTTTTGCATAAAAAAACGACCGTTTATTATCCACCTGTTTTTAAACAGGATTGTTATAAAAATCGGTTCTTCCATGTGTTAAGCCATGCCGTGATAATATACGGCCAATTGTACTCTCAGACGGTATAGGCTGGATTTCCTCCTTCTCCATTTCCTTTCTGATAGCCCGGGCACCACAATGAAGCCCTCTATTGTAGAAATGCAGGCGTATTATTTTGACAATTTTTACGATCTCTTCCCTGCTATACTGTGTAGATAGTTCACAGAACATTATTTTGTCTCCTTTTGGGCCTGCTCCATGCGATAGCTTTCAACATTCAATTCAAAGATAATGCTGTGATGTACAAGCCGGTCGATAGCCGCAGCAGTCGTCATCGGGTCTTTAAAAATCTGTTCCCACTTAGAAAATGGAAGATTGCTGGTGATCATCAGACTGCTTTGCTCATACCGGTCTGCTAGGAAGGTGAACAGCACCTCCATCTCTTCTCGGTTTTGCTGTACATACCCGATGTCATCAATGATCACTGCATCAAACCTGGATAGACTTTTGAGCTTTTTTGTTAACTCAAGTTCCCTTTTGGCGATCAGAAGATCCTGAACAAGGTGACCACATGGGATGAAAAGGACCTGTTTTCCTTGTGCAATCAATTCATGACCAATGGCACACAACAGATGGGTTTTCCCACTTCCCGGATTTCCAAAAGCTAAAATGTTTTCAGAACGGCTTAAAAAAGAGCCGTCAATCAGTACATTCAAATGATTGGCGACCTTTATAGGAAGGCGCTTTTTATCAAAATTTTCAAAGGTCTTTGAAGGTGGCAGCCTGGATGTCCTCAGGTTCCGTTCTATCCGGTTTTGCCGACGCACTTCAAATTCAAGATCCAACAGTTGCAAAAGATAATGTTCATACCCCCATGACTCCGCCCGAGCCTTATCTGCCATTTCTTCATAGCTACGACGCATGGTTGGCATGCGGAGACTTTTAAGATGGTCTACGATTTGATCACGATCACTAATCATACTGCCACCTCCTTGAGAAGTTTGTCATAAATGCTTAAATCGATTGCCGGAATATCGATATCGTCCGGCCTGGCAATGGGGGTATTCGATTCCATAATGCGCTGAACCGCATCTTTGCTGACTTCACGGCTTTCGTTTATTAAAACCATCAAGGCACTGTCTACAGCCACTTCACTATCTTTTGCGGCAAGGTATAAAATTTTCAGATACCTTGAGGCAGCGCTTTGAGCAGTATAACGTTTTTTTAAACCGTCATAGGCAATCCGAAAACGGCTGGTGGGAAACATGGCATCTCGATACCGGTAATTCTCAAACGCCCCCGGCTTTCTGACCAAACTGTCAATGATATGCCGGTAATTGATTTTGTGTTTTCCCTCACCCCGTAGTCGTGGCAAGGTGTCGACCTTTTTTTGCCCGTACCAGATTTCCAAGCATTCCATGTAAAGGCGAACCTGTATTTTTTCTCCTATCAGCCTGCTGCTCACTGAGTAGACATTGTGATTGACTCGTATGGTACAGCCGGGACCGACTTTTAGATCCAGTTTTTTACATGAGTCAATCCGCCGTTTGGGTAACCGATGCAGGACTTTCAATTCTTCTGCAAGGCGGTCTTTTCGCCCAGCATTAAGTTGTCCAAACAGCTTGGACAGAAAGTCCTCATACTCTTTCCGGTCTTTAAAATTCCGGTGACATCGCAATAAAAGGGCTTGGTCAACAGCTTTTTTGAACCGGTAATTACGCTGCTCCACATCTCCATTTTCATTGGGGCTGTTGGGGTTCGTTTTGCAAGGTGTGAGCTTGTAATGGTCCATAATGTCCTGATATCTGCGGGTAAACTCTTCAGGACTTGTTTCCTTGTTAACAGCGCTTCCCAAACGATCTGTGCGGTGATAATGTGGTATACCACCCAGTTCCCATAAGGCATTTTGCAGTCCATGGCTCAGACTTTCGAAGCTCTCAGAAAAACATATGGTCCCGGCTTCCCAGTTGGAATAGGTTAAAACAAAATGATAGATCAAGTGATCAAACGGAACGCCGTCTATGGTAACGCCCAGCTTGTCCATATGGGTGAAGTCAGACTGGCACAATTCGCCTGGTTTGTGAATTTGTGCAAAAAATATCTCCTTGGCAGGACCTTTTGTTGCACGCCAATTCTTGATCCGCCGCTGCAGGGTCCTCAATTGACCATCGGCAAATTGGCCTGGTTGTTTTCGCTGAAGATCCTCGAAAATGGTTTTGGCCTCCAAACCAGGGTTTATTGAC
>CAYPNO010000290.1:0-2836 GCA_964411865.1 uncultured Desulfuromonas sp.
CCACCAGAATCTTTTGAATATCTTTTGTATGAAAGAGAATTTACTGTCGCAAGGAGGAAGAATAAAGGACAGAAGCGCCGGGGATTTGGCTGGCCTTCTACATTTTTTCGATGGTGTACCGGCCGGAAAATAAATACCATTCATAAATACTGTAAATCAAAATACGGCCCAGGGAAAAATTACGCGTCTTACATTGGATTTGCAGCTGATGAATTAAAACGTACTGGTTGTGGGAATGCTTGTTCTGGTGAATCGAAAAACGGACATGAGCGTATCTATCCGTTAGTTTTTGATTGGGATATGGACGAAGCTGAATGTTTACAATATTGCTATGATCGAGGATTTGACTGGGGTGGTCTTTACAAGCACTTTAGAAGGGTTTCTTGTTTCTGTTGCCCGTTACAAAGACTTGGGGAATTGCGGGAATTAAGACGGATACGCCCTGAATTATGGGCAAAGATGCTGGAATGGGATGGAAAGATAGAAGATAATAAATGGTTTTACGGAGAAAAAACTGTCCATGACCTTGAAAAACGATTCAAAGGTATCTTCGACCTTGATTTTAAATAAGAGACCACCAGGAATGAACCTCAAAAATCAAATCATCATTGTCCTGCTAATCTTCTCCCTTGCTTCCCAGGTCTGGGCCTTCTATCTGCTGGATCAGAATAAAAACCTAAAAGAATACGCCCGGGATCAGTATAATAAAGGGTATAAGGAATATTTGATTGACTTCTGGGTCCCGGCCATCGGGGTTGTGGAGCAGATCCCAGACAAACGTCCGAACCCTAAACTGAAGGAGAACTTCAGAAGATGAAAACCTGTCCTGGATGCGACCAGCAGATCCCGGATAACCGGGAATACTGCCGGGAATGCCTGAAAGAGAAACAATGGAATGATATCAAGTGGGGAGAAGCAAACCTGATCTTCCCTCCCAGGATTGTAAAGACCCTTACCACCCTGGGATCTAAAATCAAGCTGGATGAAAAGGATGTCAAAATGAGTTCCGGGCTGTATTTGTATGGGCGTGTTGGAGCTGGAAAAACCATTTATGCCGCAGCCGTCCTGATGGAACTGAAACGCAGGTCATTCATGTCCTACCATTCTGATTATATCAAGGGCTGCTTTATCAAAGTTACCAAGCTGCTGGAAGACCTCCGGGCCAGTTTCAATGCCGATAATGCAGGTTCATTTCAAGATATAATTGATCAATGTACCGGCACTGATGTCCTTGTACTTGATGATATTGGCAGTCAGAAGATTACGGACTGGGTCCGAAACATTCTGTATTTGATAATTGATAGCCGGTATGAGAATCTGAAAACAACCATTTTTACATCAAATGGAAGTCTGAATGAGCTTGCCGACCAGTATGAAGATAATCGTATTCCCAGTCGGATTGAAGAGATGTGCCGGATCAAGCATTTTACCAACAAAGATTATAGGATTAGAGGATGAAACCAGACAAGCATATTGAACGGCGAATTGTCATTGGCCTGATTGTCTCCGATACCTACATCAAAGAAGTCTCCCGGATCTGGGATGCCCGAATACTACAATCCCAGATGGCGCAAACTATAGCTTCTTGGGCGATGGAGTACTTTGAAAAATACGAGAAAGCTCCCGGCAAGGATATTGAGGGGATCTACCTTCAAAAGCTGAAAGCAGGCCTGAACCGGGATGTTGCCGAGGATATTGAAGAAGACATCCTGCCAGACCTATCAGACGAGTACGACCGAACTCATTTCAACGTCCAGTATCTAATGGACCAAACTAAGGCTTATTTTCAAGAACGTAATCTAAGCCTCTTTGCTGATCAGATAACCGGAATGGTGTCCCAGGGGGATTTGACAGAAGCTGAAACTATCGCCTCAGAATACCGTCCTCTGGCCGAAGGCACCGATAATGATCTGGATCTATCCAGCCAGGAAGCAGATTCTCGCATAGCAACGGCTTTCTCATTGGCAGAATCCCCGATTGTCACCTACCCAGGGGCATTGGGTAGGTTTCTTAATCACCAGCTTGTACGAGGTGGTTACGTGGCTTTCCTTGGAAGTGAAAAACGAGGCAAGACCTGGACCTTGATGGATCTATCCATTCGAGCATGTCAGCAGGGAGCCAATGTAGCCTTCTTCCAGGCGGGGGATATGACTGAAGACCAGCAGCTCAGGCGAATCTGTATTTCCCTTGCAGGGAGATCAGATAAGCCTAAGTACTGCAAATCTATCCGGTTGCCGGTTCTGGACTGCGGCAGAAATTTCAATGATGAATGTGATCGAGATGAAAGGAAAGGATCAGGTTGTATCAATCCAAAGGTAGAAGCCAACCAAGCGTATTCCCTTATCAAAGATACGGTTGGCAAATCCCAGGAAGCCCTTGACGAGCTGCTGGATGGACCTGGAAAGGAGTACAAACCCTGTGGGATGGGTAAGTGTCCTGATTTTGTAGGGTCTGTTTGGTTTCAGATGACCAAGCCTACTAAACCGCTTACAGCAGAAGAAGCCCAGGCTGTCCGCAGGGAGTTCTTCAAACCAAAGGGTAAGGTGATCAAACGAAAACGAGGCAAATTCAAACTTAGCACTTACTACAACGGAACTCTATCTATTAAAGAAATCAGGGCCGTCCTGGACAGATGGGAACAGCAGGATAACTTTGTCCCGGATGTAGTCTTGATCGATTACATGGACTTGCTGATAGATCCTACCAATGAATTCAGGCATAAACAGAATGAGATTTGGAAAGGCGGTCGGAGGATATCTCAGGAACGTCATTGTTTGGTTATCACAGTAACCCAGGCGGATGCTAACAGTTATGACCAGGATACCCTGAGCTTGAA
>CAYPNO010000291.1:0-2812 GCA_964411865.1 uncultured Desulfuromonas sp.
ACTTTCTGGAACTTCATCATCTATTGCAGGTAAGAGGTACAAGCTTTGAGCTTTTGAGATTTTCGCAGCACCGCGTATTACAAGAGGTGCAGCATTAGAAAAGTCTTTAAACGGATTAATAGACTGACCTTGTGAACCAGTAAAAAGCTCACAGTACTCAACCACTGCGTACTTCAATTCTTTACGCGAGATCACATCATCTGGGAACCGGTCTTTCATAAAACGTAATAAATTTGTTAAGGTCCAGGCATTTGGTTTGTTCTCTAAAGAGTAGGGGTTGCCACGCCTAAACGCAACACCACGTTTGCCTCGGTAGTCTTCAGGGTCAAACGCAGCATCTATAGGATCACCAAACACTTCTATCATAAGCTCAGGTAAGCCCATACTACCTTTCGACTGGCGGTTTGTTTCGTCTATCTTGGCCATAGCTGTCTCTGATACTCCCCATATGTCTTGAATAAGTTTGTGTGGATTGTCTTTCTTAAACTTGACCAGAAGAGCTTTGATCTCAGCATACAATTGCTGTTTGTCAAGAGCTCTAATAAGGTCTGTGTCACAGCGTTTAACAGGAATCTGCCATATTTTACGTGTACCAAGTGAGCCAGTAAAGAGGTCAGGTTTGTTCGTGGTGCCTATGATCAAGGCAGTACGAGGTCGTGACACAGGCGACGAAGCGTACAAGTCACGATATGTCACCACTTCCTGGTCAACACAAGATTTTAACCGTTGTTCATTCCGCGGAGTAAACATTGGTTCACACTCATTCACGACCAGGAGTGCACGTGTACACAATAACCTATCGCGCTCAGTGCCTCCCGATAGCATTACATCAGTGCCAACCGAGCCAAGGTAGTCCCTGAGGGAGTTAGGAAGCAACCATTCCGCCCATGACGTTTTGTATGTGTGCTGTCGCCCTTTCAACACTAACATCGCTAATATCTTAGGGTTATCCTCTGGCCAGTAATGAACACCAATCATGGAATACAGAGAACTGCGTATGTATTGTTGGTACAATTCAATGTTCTCTTCATCTGTGTCTGTAGTCTGTATTGAACAACATACCCGTTCAAAACGAGGAACGCCGTCCCAGGGCTTCGAGTCAACCCAATCCTTAAAAGCATTTGTGCGCTTGGCCCCTGCCATAAAGTGCTTAGCCGCAGCGTTTGTTTGCTGTGGAGAAATAGACATCTTAAACCTGTCCTGAAAGTAAGGCCACAGAGCCGTGGCGACTGTTGCCGTGTCGAGCGGATAACTGGTCCCGGCCTCACGCGGCCTTGGGTCGTCTGCTGTCAGACAAAACCACTTGGCTATTATCTCTTCAGGTCCTTTAATTGAATACCCACCGGCCATTGTGTCAAACCACAAAGCCAATCCGTCATGCTCCAAAAGATACGTGTAATTCAACAAGGCATTCGGATCCGGTTCAAGAGTCTTGCCGCGTAGAACCGGAAAAACAACAGTGGCCCCTCTGACCAGAAGGGTAAGTGTGCTGTATGTTGCTGTTTGCTCCTTTGCTACAATCTTGTTGTGTGTTGACCTTAATAGCGAGCGGAACTTATTACACACGTCGTCTGTAGACACAAATTCCGGGTCACGTGAACTCCATTTAACAAACAACGCTTCAACTGCACTAAGGGCATCAAGGGCATCAACAGTCTCAATACCCAAACTGTGCATCTTCAACGCCGTGTGTGCACAAGCTTGTCCGATAAGTAGCCAATACTCATAGTTGCTCTGTGGTTGACTGTGATGTAGTCTCGCACATGCACGTTGTGCTATATGGTTAAATGTAGCAGGTAGCTCATCAAGAGTAGCCTGTAACTCTTTAAACTCAGGAATAGCTGTGTGCATCTTAAGACCCGTAGGCATATGGATCACATTAGAGGGTTCCTGTGGTAGAGCTAAATTGGGTGGATCTAAGTTGAGTAATTCCGACAGTTGGTCAAAGTTAAGAGTACGAATGTCAGAACTCAAGTCGTGCAAATTCTCAGTAAACGTCAAAAAGCTCTTCGCCCAACGCCAGTCACCTGAGAAAAGTGCACCCTTATGTATAGAAACAGCCCCCTGTTTCTTCTTCAATTCATTCATGCGCTTGCAGGCATCTGGAGTTAGTTTGTAAATGATGTGCAGTCCAGCGCCAGATGGTGAGTAATGCGCATGTGTGCGGTGTGTCGCAAGAAATAACAGTAACTCTTGCGGAATTGTCTGGGTTGAAGTGTCTGAGTCTTCTTGACCAGGGTGAACATCTACATCAATACCAACATACGGATCGTCTTCAGTAAACATGAAACCGTAGTGTGGCGACTCTTGCGATGTAGACGCCAACTCCTTAGCCCTGGCCAGAGAGATACCTTTGCCAGTTCCAGGGTTTAACCGTGGACGTTTGCCATTATTGTCAGAAAGGCAATCTGTCCATTGGTTCAGCGCAAACAAGTCACTCATGCGTAAGCCTCGCTATTCCTGGTTATGGATGACTCTATCACGCTTGGCGTTACTCGTGGAAAGCGTGGCAGGTTCTGCGCGCGGAACTGATTATAATGGTAATACACACGTTGGCGAGATACACCAAGGTGCTTAGCAGTATCCACTGCGCGAATGTTGTGCTTATAGCATTCTTGCATAAGTATCAACTCGGCTTCTGTCAATTCAACAGGCCGCCCCAGTTGATTTTTATTGGATATTGGCTTTGGTTTATCTATTAGCATCGCGTTTCAGCTCCTTCCTTGTTGAGTCTAAATAAATCACTGGTACAAGAACCAGTACACCAAGAATGATTAAACATAAATTGTGAATGAACATGTATACCTCCTAT
>CAYPNO010000292.1:0-2810 GCA_964411865.1 uncultured Desulfuromonas sp.
TCCTGCTGCATGGGCATGGGCGCTAAAGCCTTTGTACGACAAACACATATCTAAACCCCCGCTTCGGTGAATCGTCTATTAAAGGTTTTTTGAAGCTTGTTAATTCTTTTTTCAAGAAGCTTTTCAGTACCCTCGTTCTTTGTAACCTTCAGGCTTTTCCGTAGCTTCCCGATCTGTTTGTCAAAAGACTTTGCAGCGTAATACAATTTAAAGGCAGGGTCTTTTCTATATTTTTGCGCTTTTTCTGGATATACCTCCATTCGCTCTTTTAGCCGGTAGATATATGTTGTGTGTTTCCTATAGTCATTTGCCACCTGATACTCAGACTCTGTACCCAAAACTTTCCTTAACATAGGTGTTTTGCTAAGAGTTAAATCTCCGGTAACCGCAGAAACAGGCAAGAACAAAGTATCTGCTACAAACCGACCGGCCCCACCGGTAAACGTATCGAAAACAAGGTCTAAAGTCTCCGGAGAAACATCAATAAGCCCCGGTACAACCTTATCGCCTCCCGTAATGGCATTAACCGATTGAGATATAAATTTTGATACGGGCCTTACGCTCTTCCAAAATCTTTGTGAGTCAGGCATGGGGGTTTTGTCAAATATATTGGTTTCGGGCATCAACGGCCCCCCATAAAAGGTTTTATTTTCGCCCACCATGGCTATAGGGTCAAGGATTGTGGGGGATAGTGTTTGCAGTAGGGTCGCAGATTGAAGAGGATTGAATGCGTCAAGGGTCGTATTTATCATCCTGTTCATGCCTTCAAGCGCATTATACTTGTCACTCGTGAACGCCTCTCCTATTTCCGTACCAAGAGCCCAAAAAACATTGTACCCCCATGGCAAAGGGATCTTGACATATTTCCCCTTAGATCCGGGGATCATAAGGATGAGGTTTCTGGCCTTCAAGTGTTCATCTACCTTCTCGTAGTAATTCTCCCCATCCTCGTCATCTCCACCTATGCCCCTGTTGGCTACCGCCAGGACACTCGCTGCTGCAATCGTTGCTCCAACCATCTTTCTCGCTCTGGGGCTGTTTTTAAGCGCCTGAACAATCCTAACGGAACCTTGTATCCCGGCATTTGCAAAAAGATATAAACTATTGATAAGCGGACCCATGGCCCCCTTTTGGTTGAAGTTAACGGTCAAATTTTTAGCCATGAAAGCAGCTTTAGACTCGGTCATGCCAGCATCCAAACCGGCTTTGAAGGACGCAAGCCTTACTCCGTTTTCAACAATGGAGTTGTAATCTTCAATGGTGTTGAATAGATTAGTGATGCTTTTTTTAGATATGTGCCCTTCTCTGAATAGGTCAATCTGACTTTCAAGTTTTTTAGTTCTACTTTCAACATCTTTACCATAATCAATCCACCCGATCTTTGCGCCTGACTCTTCAAACTGCTTTGCCACCTTGGCCCATTCGTGCGAGCTGTCACCTCTGGTGAAGCTGTGCAAGCCCTTCATAGCCTTACCCACATTCTTTAATACCTGTCCTGTCATGCTCTTAACCTCAGTGTCAGACAGGTTGTAGGCCGCAGTTTGAAAATCCCTTGCAAAGTTGGAAATTATAAACTCGGGGTTAAATGTCGTATTCACCGCTGACAGTATCCGGTTAAACCTCATCAATGCACCAACAATGGGTCCAGATGTGTGCTGGCCACCTTTAATGATTTCTAATATCCTCATGGCGTAGTCGTTATGGCGGTTTACAGATATAATATACATCTGACCATCAACCTTGACTTCCGCCTCCCACGCTTCGACTGTTCGGGCTGGTTGCCGCCGAATGTTCCCCGCCCCGTCGTAAACAGGCCTTGTCTTGGACTTCTCAAAACTCCAAAAATCTTCATTTGGGTTTGCCTTAACAAACTCTACAAACGCTTTTGTTACTTCTGCTTTCTTGGAGTTGACAATGGCCTTTTCGTGGTTGACCATGGCGTTTGCAAGCAGGTGAACAGCTCTTTTGGTGGATCCACCTCGGACCTGTGTGTCTCTCCCGAGATTTGTAAGGCCCTGGCCTATTCCTGAGAACGCCCGCTTGGTTTCGTGCCCCTCCCGATGAAGGGGCGCGTAATATTTAAAAGTTCCCTTTATGGCTGCATGTTCTTCCTTTGTCATACGGCCAGCTGCAAGGGAAATATCAAGACTGTCGTTATTCATTGTGTCAAATATCTTGGCAATGGCCTTCATCGCATTGTTGCTTTTCCACTTGTTGTTAAGCTTCGTGGCTTCAACATCAGTCATGCCGGAAGGTTTGGCGCTAAAGGTTTCCCAGTCTTTCGCCACACCTAACTCTTTCTCTGTTGTTGCTTTTGCCAGTTCACTTTCAAGCAGTTTCTGATAGGCTGACTGCACCTCGTATGTAGGTGCGTTCATGTCGTCAAATTCCTTATCCATTGCCGAAATGGATTTCTCCAACTTACCACCTTTTTGTGCTTTGGCAAGCTTGTTCAGATAGTGTCTAGCATTGGTCATGCGGAGCCGTGCGTTGGCTTCCGGGGCGTGACGGGCGTATAGAAACTCGTCTACTTTTTCAACGGTTAGACCAGATTCGCCGATGATCTTTTTTATTGGCTTAAAGTATTTGGCTTCAGACTTGTCAATGTCCGATTTTGCCTTACTCACTCTAAGTCGTTCTTTTAATAGAAAGTCGGTTTCCTCTGAAAACTCCTTGCCTATAGCCTTATAGACCTTAGATATAGAACTTAACTCATCCACAATGTGGTGCTTAAAGTTATCTACCATACCAGCGTCATTGTCTACATGGAACGCCTCTTGTGTGGAATACTGGATTCTTGGGTCTGTCTG
>CAYPNO010000293.1:0-2809 GCA_964411865.1 uncultured Desulfuromonas sp.
TTTCTTTTCTTCATCTTCCTCGTCGTCCATTTCCTTTTTCAACTTTTTGCTTTTCTCTTCATCTTCTTCTTCTTCATCATCTTCTTCATCATCTTCTTTGTCACCATCCATCTCTTTCTTCATCTTCTTGATTTTCTCAGAGATTTTAGCTTTCTTTTCTTCATCCTCTTCATCATCCATTTCTCTTTTGAGCTTCTTGATTTTCTCAGCAACTTTCATCTTCTCTTCATCTTCCATGTCATTTTCTTTCTTCACTTCTGACAGAAGAAATTCACATCCATTGCTGTTTGCAAATACAACAAGTTTTTCCATCAGCTCATCAACTTTAGATGAAGTTGATTCGTTGACTGATTCAATGATTGTCTCAAATGCTTCTTTTCCTTTTCCTTCAAGAACAAGGTCAACAAACTCATCAAGTTCAACATCACATTTCTCAGCGAGTTTCTTGAGAGGTTTGATTTTCTTTTCATTCTCTGTCAATCCTTCTATGAGACCTTCTTTGAATGCTTCAACAAGTGAAACATTGTCATTTTCAAATTCTACTGAAGAATTTCCTTTTCTTCCTTCATAGAGTCCAGTCTTGTATGCATCAGCAACAGAGACTTTCTTTACATCTTTCTTTCCAATCAGACTTGAGAGTTCTGACAGGAGTTCTTTTTTGAATGATTCAAGTTTCTTTTCAATCACAACATCAGGAGCTGAACATTCTTTCTTTGCTTTCTCAACACCCTTTCTGTAATCATCAGAAGAAATCATCTCATCAAGATTTACTTTATCTGATTTGAAATCTTCAAAGCCCTTCTCAAATAATCTACTTTCGTTTGCCATCTTTTCCTCCATATCTTTTTTTAATTTATCATTTTCTTTCTTCAACTTATCAATTTCTTTATCCTTGTCGTCTGGATCTTCTTCACTTTCTTTCTTGCCACACTTCTCAAGAAGTTCTTCCTTGAGGTCAAGGTATTCAGGAAGTTTTGCAAAAGTTTTGTCTATGAACTCAATGAGTGAAGTCTTGTCACCACTATCCTGTGCTCTTGTGAATGCAGAATAGAAGTCTTGTTGAACTTCTGGTTCAAATTGTTCCATCAATTCTTTGATTGTCATGAATTTCTCCTTTCTCTTACATTATTTATTTATCAATCTTTTGAACTCATCTGAAATCTTAGTCTTGAGTTCATATTCATTTATGTTTCTGATTCTTCTTCTTGACTCATCAAGAACTTCTGTTCCCCAGATTGCATCCATTCTCTGGTCATATTCCATTATCATCTCAATGATTGCTTTTGGAACTGCATCAGGTGCACTCTGATTGTAAACAACATCTCCAGGAGACCTCATCCGAAATCCAGAAACAAGATTTCCCTGCTTTCCTTCTTTCTTGTATTTTGAAAGACTTCCCATTCCCTTTGATGAAACTCCAAAAGGAATCTTTTCATCTATGAGAACTGAGAGTGTTTGACCATAACCTGTGTCCATGACTCTTGCTCTTCCAACGAGGTCATTTCCTTCCATTCTCAAAGCATCTTCAAAAATGTGTGATGCTCTATGAAGAAGGACTTGGGTTTCAATTGAGTGGTCAAGTTCACCAAGTGCTTTTCTGTTTGGGATGATGTCTGTGTTGAATCTTTCCATTTCCTTCAGAAACTCTGACTTCTGATACCACCTGTCATTCGCATTCCAGATTTCAGCCTGCGCCCAGCAACCCTCAAGAAACTTTCTTGGTTTTCCATTATAATCCTCAAAAAGAATCTCAAATCTGTCTCTGTAGTCAGAAACTGTTTCAATCAGTGGTATGTTCATTTGAGTCTCCTTGTTTGATTATTTGAACAAAACCATATTAGCTTTCACTGTTGCATATGTCTTCATTATATTCTCCTTTATTTTAATTTTTCTACTGAAACATTTGAAAGACAGAATTTCTTTTTGTCCGTATCGTAACAAGCAAACGAAAGGGTGTCCATGTAGGGATGTGTGCTATATTCATCAAGTGGAATATAGAACAACAATTGTCCACTCTTGCCAGAACCATTCTTCTCAAGCTGTTCTTTTTCTGTGTAGTGCTGAACCTTCCTGTTGAACCATCCATTCTTTCCTGCATATTCTTTCATTGGAACTTCATATTCATTCTTTGATGTGTAGATTCTGTCCATGAATGTCACTTTTGAACCACCAAATAAAATGTCTTTCCAAAGAATTGCTCTTCCAACAATCTTTCCATCCTCATTCAACATGACAACAACTGATATATTTTTATGGTCATCATACATCTTCAAATAAGGTTTGTCATTCATGCATGATCCTTTCAGTGTACCAGATGGAAAGTGTTTTGATGATTTGTAGGCATCACTCACTTTCTTCCACTCTTCAAACTTGAAAAGATTTTCTGGTCTGAATTTGTTTTTGAATTTGTCTGTGATTCTGATGACAATTTTGTTGACATTGTTTGGTTTGACATCTGGGTCAAGTGAGATAATCTTTGTCATGAGTTTTGAGAATGACATCTCACCAACTCTCTTGGTTTTTGAATCGGTGTAGTAAACCAACTTGTCTGGCATCTTCTCATGAGGTTTGATGTCCTGAAATGGAGCATCTTTTGGAATCTTGATTTTTTCTGATTTCAAGATGTCAAGGATTTCCATTGATGAGGAAATTGATTCTCTGATTGAAAAGTGAAAAACATCTCTCAATGTTTCTGCTAAAACTATTTGGACTGTCTTCATATTATCTCTCCTTTTCTATTATTTATTTTTTGACCCAGTCTGGAGTCCATTTGACACTTTGTCCAACTGAATCCTTTCCTTTCTTGATT
>CAYPNO010000294.1:0-2795 GCA_964411865.1 uncultured Desulfuromonas sp.
TTACCCCGCTCAGGATTGTAGCGCCGGAACCCAGGGAAGCACCTGTCTCAACTATCGTTGGTATAACGGTCCAGTCTTCTTCTGTCTGGATACTGCCGTCAAGATTAGCGGCCCTTGGAAAGCGATCGTTTGTAAAGGCGACATTGTGGCCGACAAAGACGTTATCCTGAATTTCCACCCCTTCACATACAAAGGTATGACTGGAAATTTTGCAATTCTTACCAATGGCAACCCCTTTTTGGATTTCTACAAAAGCGCCCACTTTAGTTCCATCACCAATCAGGCAGCCGTAAAGGTTAACAAAGGCATGAATCTTTACATCTTTTCCAAGTTTCACATCAGATGCGATCCTGCAAAATTCCATGTTCATGGCTTATGCTCCTGCTAATTTGCTAATTATGTAAACGGACATTGGCGCCTTCTGCCTTGATGGACCTGTCTGCTGCCTCTAAAATCCGGAGCACACGTAGACCCGCTTCCCCGTCGGTAAGCGCCGGTCGTTTTTGTTCAATGCAGTCGGCAAATTCCTTGACCATCAAGGAGAGGGCCTCCACATGCCCGACTTCAGGTGCATACATATCACCAGACCTGTAGGACACCATTAAACGTCTTTGTTCTTCTTTGTCCCCAGGCGTTATGGTAATGCCTTTATCATAGATTTTGATTTTTTCGGCAGGTTCCAGATCATTCCATACCAGCATTTTTTCACTGCCTCCAATAATTGTTTTCCTGATCTTTACCGGAGAGAGCCAGTTAAGATGAAAATGGGAAATAAAATTATTGTCATAGCCTAGTGTCAAGTAAGCAATATTTTCCAAGCCATTGCCTGCATGGGAAACCCCATGGGCGCTCACCGAAACAGGTTTTTCATTTATGAGAAAATCAATGATGGAAAGATCGTGGGGAGCCAGGTCCCAGATAACATTAATATCCTGCTGAAACAAACCAAGATTTATTCTGACCGAATCAAAATAAAGTAGTTCACCAAGCGCACCGGAATCGATAATTTCTTTCATTTTGCGAACCGCACCGGTATAGCAGAAGGTGTGATCACACATAAGCTGCAACCCTTTTTCCTTTGCAAGTTTCACCAGGGTTTCCCCTTGCTCAACACTTGATGCCAAAGGTTTTTCTAAAAGTACGTGTTTACCACTTTCAAGACAGGCTTTAGCAATGGGAAAGTGTGTATGAACTGGGGTAGCTATAGCAACAGCATCTACACGATCATCTGCCAGAATCTCATTAATGTCCACAGTTCGATCAACCCCTGGATAAGGTGCCATTACCTTTTCAAGCCGATCTTGATCTTTATCACAACTCCACAGAAGATCTGTATCAGGACATGACACAAAATTTCTTATCAGGTTAGGCCCCCAATACCCACAACCGACTATTCCTATCTTGATCATGCCTCTCTCCTAAATCAAATAAATATGTAAATTTGTTGTATCTTTGTCTTTGTTGTATCTATTCAGCGTTGAAATATATTCCCCTGCTGTCAATGCGGGGGCTTTCCCCAGCAAGGTGCTGTCATAAATGCTGGAATGCGGCTCTGACCCCACTAAGGTGCTGTTATTAAAGAAAAAACCTAATCGCTTTAAAAAGTCTCTGGTTTGTCTCTTAAAATCCATTTTTAGGTGGCAAAAGCATCACTTTAAGAATTTTACGGTTACTGACTGTCAGGTGTCAATCATTTTGTCTGGTTTGCGTCAATTATTTTGGCCGGTTTTGCTCTGATTTTGCTGATCCCGGCCCCATCTAACTCTTCGCTCTTCTTGCTCCTGCTCTGCTCATCTGACGCCTGTCCATCTACCTCGCTTCTTTGCTCAGTCAGGCCTCCACAGATCCTCGTTATCTCGATCCGATGTTGTTAAAAAGAAATAGGGGACAGGGAAATAAGGGGGCAGGTAAATAATACGTGCTACATAACTTGCATAGTCAGCCAATTACGATTAAACTAAGCTTATCAATAAAAAAAGCTGAAGTCCTTGGGCCAAAGCCCAGAGGAGGCAAACAATGCCACAAGAATCGTTCAAGTCTGAAAACTCCCAGGACGACTATGACAGCCCTTGGAAAGATATAGTAGAGTTCTTTTTCCCCCAGTTCATGGCCTTTTTCGTTCCAGGCTCGGAACAGGATATCGATTGGGATACAAAAATCAAATTCCTTGATAAAGAGTTGCAGAAATTAACAAAAAAATCCCTTGTTGGCCAAAAACATACGGATAAACTTATAGAGGTAAAGCTAAAAAATGGCATCAAAAAATGGATACTGATCCACATAGAGATTCAGGCTCAGAGCGGTAAAGATTTTCCAGAACGTATGTTTGTATACAATTACAGGATTTACGACAGGTATCATATTCCGGTAACAAGTATTGCAATTTTTGCGGATGACTCCCCCTCCTGGCGACCGGCATCATTTCAATACGGAATGTGGGGTTCAACCATGGGGCTTGATTTTTTAAAGACCAAACTACTTGATTATAAGGACAAATGGGCATATCTTGAAAAACAGGATAACCCCTTTGCCATTGTGGTAATGGCTCACTTAAAAGCGCTTGAAACAAAAAAGGACCACTCCTTAAGAAAGCAGTGGAAAATAGAGTTGACAAAACTTTTATACGAAAAAGGCTACTCAAAGGCAGAGGTTATAAACATCTACCGTTTTATAGACTGGGTATTGACTTTGCCCGAAGATCTTGAGAAGATTTTTCTTGAAAATCTGAAAGAATATGAAAAGGAGAAAAACATGCCTTATATTACAAGTGCTGAAAGGATAGGCCGACAGGAAGG
>CAYPNO010000295.1:0-2789 GCA_964411865.1 uncultured Desulfuromonas sp.
ATCTGCTCGCTATGCGCTCGAATAAAGGTACGCGCTGAAGCCATAAGGAGTGCAGCGCCGATGTTGTGTCCCGATACGTCGGCTATCACTATATCAAGTTCATGCGGGGAGGTTATGAAGTCATAGTAATCCCCACCCACCTGTTTTGCGGGTACACATATCCCTGCGATGTCCAGATTGGCTACCTCTGGCATCTTCTTTGGTAACAGGTCGAGTTGGATGTCTTCGGCTATCTTTAACTGTTTTTGTTGTTCACTGGCTTCAATGAGCTGCACTGTCTGAATGGAGTTGCGATAGGCAATACCGATTTGAGCTGCGATATTTTTATATAGTTCGATGAACTCCTCAGTATATATACCTTTTGCATAACGTGAATAGGATGACAGTACCCCAACAGGTTGTCCTTCTATTGTGATAGGCACATGAGCGAAAGATTTAATTTTAAGTTCACGCACGATGGCCATTGAAGCGGGTTTGTCTACGCAGTCAGAATCGTTGGCTAGCACCACCTTGTTGTTGATAAAAGTGTGGCCGATACAAGTCTCTAGATTTATCTCTCGATCTGCATGAGAAAGAAACTCTGAATCCAGCCCTTTATAGCTGCGTACGCGCAACAGATTATTCTCTTTGTCAACAATTCTGATGGCGCATAGATCAAATCGGAACTGGCGGTAGAGTAGTTCGAGAACAGTGTCAAGCATGGAATCTATTGTTTTACCGCTGTTTATAAGGTTGGCTACGTCATACAGAACACTAAGTTGTTCGCGGCTTGCGTCGCGGCTTAGACTCACAGTGCCGAAGATGTTAAATACATCCTCCATCTTGCTGCCGCGCGCGGCTAGATAGTTTTCGATGATGATGCGAGCGGCTGGAGCACCAACCGAAGCAGCCATGGTTTTTTCGGTAAAACGCTTCAGGTTTGGAATCTCATATTCGGATATACTTCCTTTTTCGTCTATTTCACGATCGCCAAGATAATCAGAAATGGCCTTATTGGCAGCCTTGTCCCCAATGAATTTGGCCATTAAATCAACAAATTCAATAACTGTAGGTGCTCGGCTGATCCTTTTGCTCTCCTTGGTTTCCGATTTCCAGGTGGTGGAGCGGACAAAACGTATTGCTTGAGCCGCTTCAGCTGAAGTGGGCGAGATGAGGATCGAAATGGTTACATAACTACCAGCGTTGAAGAAAATAGACCAGAACAGTGAATGGGACCACATGTCCAGATTGTTTAGATAAAAAAGTGCAGTCGGGCGTAGGGCTTCAATGCCAAAAGGACCGTTTAGCAATAAGCTTTGCGTCAGCCAACCAGCATCGACAAGGACAGGGATAATTAAGGTGTACAGCCAGATGGCAAAACCGAATATAAGCCCAGTTGCAGCGGCGCGTCCATTGGCGCGTTCCCAGTACAGAGCACCAAGGAAAGCGGGGGCAAACTGGGTGGCTGCCATGAAAGAAACTAAGCCAATATCTACTAAAGCCTCTGTTTCTCCGAGAACATGAAAGTAAAAATATCCCAAAAAAATTACTGAAGCGATTGCCAGGCGTTTAATGTTGAGCAGAGTGCCGGAAATATCTGGCCGCCGCAGATTAAAGCGCAAGATAAGGGGCATAACTAGGTTGTTCAAAATCATGGTAGCGGAGGCTACTGCCTCAAGCATCACCATCCCGGCAGAGGCTGATAACCCCCCTATAAACACCAGTGCTGCCAATGCGGATTCATTGTTATGTAGAGGTAGACTCAAGACAAAATAATCGGCCAGAGCAACGTTGCCGTCGTAATGAAGCAGGCCACCGAGGGCGATCGGAAGAACAAACAGGTTTAAAAGAAACATGTATGCTGGGAACGCCCACATGGCTGTGCGTAGGTGGGCAATGTTTGAGTTTTCGATAACCATAATATGAAACTGGCGTGGCAACAGCATGATGGCGAACATAGAAAGAATGGTCATGGTAAACCATTTTGTCGCTGGGGTGGAACTATCACCTAAAAGTAGGAGGTGGTTTTTTTCCGGGAAGGTCTGCAGAAATTGGGTGAAGATATCGGAAAAGCCATCGAAAAGCGCATAACATACAAACAAACCCACACCCACGAAAGCCACGAGTTTTACCAGCGATTCAAATGCAACCGCAGCTACCAGTCCTTCATGCCGTTCGGTGCTGTCCAAGCGCATAGCTCCAAACAGCATGCAAAATACCGCCAACAGGATTGCGACGATAAAGGCGGTGTCAATGAATTCTGGAATAGCCGGATAGGCGTGTTGCAGTGCCATCGAGGTCAGTTCACCGTTACTCGATATCAGGTTGAAGCTGTAGGTTATGGCTTTTAACTGCAGGGCAATGTAGGGCACTATCCCAAACACGGCAAAAATGGTAACCAGAGCCCCTAACGCGGTAGATTTGCCATAGCGGCTGGCGATAAAGTCAGCAATACTAACGATGTTATGCTCTTTACTGATGCGGATAATTTTGCGTAATAGAAACCACCAAGTAAAGCACACAAGGGTAGGGCCGGTATAGATAGTTAGAAACTCAAGTCCATTAGTTGCCGCGCGCCCTACACTTCCATAATAGGTCCAAGAGGTGCAGTAGACTGCCAGGGACAGCGAGTACACATGAGGCTTGGCTATGAGGCTACGTCCTTTTCCCCGCTGCTTGACGGCGTATCCTGCTATTGCAAACAGTAACAGGAAATAAAGGAAAAAAATCGTGCTTACAACTTGCACCCTCATACATATCCCCTTCCAGCTACGTTAATCTTCAGTATTTTGGTCACTATGCACCAGGGT
>CAYPNO010000296.1:0-2772 GCA_964411865.1 uncultured Desulfuromonas sp.
GGTGCTGCCCAAGTTTGGTTTGGGCTGAAGGGCCGATTCTTGTGATCTTCCGGTTCGGAAGAAAGAGGACACCCCTGAGGAGAAAACCAAAAACACTGAAGAATAGCTGCTTGCGTTCTGCTTTCTACCAACAGATAAGCAAAAAGAGGCAGACACCCCCCAAATGGGGTGTCTGCCTCTTTTATTTACAGCGCAGAGACGTTGCTACTTCTCTGCCTTCCACAACCCATGCAGGTTACAGTATTCACGCGCGGTGAATGTTGTAGCCTTGCTGCAGAACGTAGCCTGGGGTTTGTCGCCGGGCTTGAGGAAGGTACGGCAGCTCTGCCCGTCTGCGATCAGCTCGATCCACTCAATGTAGTGATCTTCTCCCATCGGGTGCAAAGTGCTGCCGACGGTTACGGTTATCTTGTCGCCATCTTTTTCAATCACCGGTACATGCTTTTCTTGCGCCGCATCGGTGGTGTTGGCGTCAAACTTGCGCATATTGGCCCCACAACACACCAAGGCTCCTACGCCGGTGTGAAGAACCTCAACAATGTTGCCACATACATCGCACTTATATACACCTTTTTGTTCAGTCATACGTACACTCCTTATCTAAAGCTGGTTTCAGGTTCTACTGCGGGTTCCGCTATTTATAAATTCCGCAGCACAAATTTTATGCTCAGATGCGCCCGCAGCAAAGGGAAGTCTCTTTTCCTCTTTTCCCTGTATCCCCGCAGCATAGCAAAGCCACATACAAATGCAACCGTGCTGTACACCTCAAGCACCTACACGCTATCTCTACCAAAAAGCCGCGTAGTGCTCCTTCCATAGCCAGCGGCTTGGCGGGAGTAGTTCATTCTAGCTCATTCCGAAAATGATCCTGCATAGGCCGGTGTTCAAACTCAGGGACAATCTCATGCAGCAGCTCACCTACCCGCTTCAGGTTCATCTGTTTAGCCTCCACATATAGCTCTTCAAGTTGGCGCTGGAGGGTTTCTTTATCGTCTGGTACTGAAAGGGCGATACAAATTTTCTTGTGGCGCGTAGTCTTCACCCCTTCGTCCTGCAACAGCAACTCTTCGTGAAGTTTTTCGCCGGGGCGCAGTCCGGTAATTTCTATGTCAATATCTTCGTAAGGTTCTTTCCCGGATAAGCGGATAAGCTCTTCCGCCAAATGGAGAATTTTTATCGGGGCTCCCATATCAAGCAAAAATATTTCTCCCCCATCACCCATACTCCCAGCCTGTAAGACTAACTGGGTAGCCTCAGGAATAGTCATGAAGAAACGGGTAATTTCCGCGTGGGTTACGGTTACCGGGCCGCCGTTGCGGATTTGTTCGGTAAAGGTGGGGATCACGCTGCCGTTACTCCCGAGCACGTTCCCGAATCTGACCGTTACAAAGCGCGTTTGACTCATACGCGCCAACGTCTGCACCACTTTTTCAGCTGCACGTTTCGATGCTCCCATCACACTGGTGGGATTGACCGCTTTATCCGTTGAGATCATGACAAAATGTTCAACCCCATGGGCAGATGCGGTCTCCGCGACTACCTGCGTGCCACGGACATTGTTGTTTACCGCCTCAGCGGGATTTATCTCCATCATAGGTACGTGTTTGTACGCTGCGGCGTGAAAAACCACCTGGGGCTTAAATTCCGCAAATATCGCCTCAACCCTGGCGCGGTGGCGAATATCACCAATAATGGGATACAACGGCATTGCGGGAAACAGTTGTTGTAACTCCTGTTCCACCAGAAACAACGGGGTTTCAGCATTTTCAAACAGCACCAGTTTCTGCGGTGCAAACCGAACAATCTGGCGGCATAGTTCCGCACCGATGCTCCCCCCTGCGCCGGTAACCAGGACACATTTCCCCTGCAGGTACTTCAAAATCTCTCCGGTTTCTAATTCTACCTGTGCGCGTCCAAGCAGATCCTCGACCGAGACATCTTTAAGCTGTTGCACCGACACCGATCCGTCAATAAGACTACTGACGCTCGGCAGGGTTTTAAATGGCACCTGAACGAGCTGGCACTGAGACACAATCTCTTTTATTTTGACCCCGGAGACCGATGGCATGGCGATGATAACCTCATCCACAAGGCGGCGCTGACATAAGCGTGCTACCTCATCGCAGCGCCCAAGCACCTTGATCCCCTGGAAGGTCTCCCGCCGCTTCAATGGATCGTCATCGACAAAGCCGAGCGCTTTACTTTGAAGCTCACGATTCAGGCGGATCTCTTTAGCTATCAACTGCCCGGCACGTCCAGCTCCCGCTATAAGTAAGCGTTTTTCTCCAGCCCGACGTAAAGGGAAAAAAAATCGACCCTCGCGCAGAATACGGATGCAGAACCGCACGCCGCCAATCGCCATAAAACTAAAAAAGCCGTCCAGGATAAGCACCGAGCGCGGGATATCTTCCAGGCGGTAGACAAAAACAGCGTAGCCAACCACTGCAGCCGAAGCAAGCAGGTTGGCTTTAAATATGGAGACTAGATCGGTCATGGACACGTATCGCCACCAACCGCTGAACAGCCCATAACGCCAGAAAAACACCAACTTTATGACGATAACAGCAGGCAACATCTTTTTGAGCGCTAAAAATTGGGGTGCTTCGAGGATAAAATCGTAGCGCAGGGCAAAAGCCATAACGAAACTAAAGATCACGATGCTAAGGTTCAGCACAATTATAAAAGGCATCCGCCAATGGAAAAATTTATTCATTATTTTCCGTCCAATTCAGGTGCTATACAAAAACAGTACAAACGTGACCATGTTGAAAA
>CAYPNO010000297.1:0-2764 GCA_964411865.1 uncultured Desulfuromonas sp.
GAGAACTTGGCTATAGTTAAAGTTAACCTTAAGACAGAAATCAATCCTGCTTGAGTTAAGCAATTAGACTTTAAACATATCATAATAAACAGAGGACAGAGTATGTCTGTAGTAGCGATAGTTGGGCGCCCGAATGTGGGCAAGTCGACCCTGTTCAACCGTATTTTAGGCCAGCGCAAAGCTATTGTTGAAGACTTCCCAGGTGTTACCAGAGATAGGAATTATGCTGATGTCACTAGGTTTGACAAGCACTTTACCTTGATCGATACGGGAGGTTTCGAACCTGTCAGCACCGACCGTTTGTTGGCGCAAATGCGAGAGCAATCCCAGCTTGCGATAGAGGAAGCAGACATTATAGTGTTTCTTCTTGACGGGCGCGAAGGTTTGACGGCATCAGACCACGAAGTGGCACAGCTGATGCGACGAGTCGATAAGCCGGTGCTGTATGTAGTCAACAAGGTTGATGGCCCTCAACAGGAGGATAGTACTACAGAGTTTTACACCCTGGGGATTGAGGCGTTTTACACGGTTTCTGCTGAACATGGGTATGGGATCGGGGAGTTGATCTCAGGATTACAGGATTTACTGCCTGAGCAGCTTGAGCAGGATGATGCAGAGACTGAGGTGCGGATTGCAGTTATAGGGCGCCCGAATGTGGGTAAGTCATCCATAGTCAATCGGATGCTTGGTTACGAACGAGTGGTCGCCAATCCCACAGCTGGCACTACACGTGACAGTATCGATACTCCATTTATGTACAATAAACAGCGCTACGTTCTTATCGATACGGCTGGAATTAGGCGCCGTGGTCGCGTAAGTGAGAAACTGGAGAAGTACTCCATAGTTCACGCTCTGAAGGGGATGGATAGAGCACACGTGGTGATGCTGGTTATTGATGCAGAAGCGGGGATAACGGATCAGGATATGACCATTGCCGGTTATGCGTTTGACAAGGGACGCGCCGTGGTGCTGGTGGTGAATAAGTGGGATACTGTCGAAAAAGACAACTACACTATGAAAAATTTTACCGAAGATGTGCGGGAAAAGTTCAAGTTTTTGAGTTTTGCCCCTATAGTGTTCGTCTCTGCTCTTACAGGGCAGCGTGTGGCTAAGATAATGGAGACAGTAGCCGAGGTAGCGCAACAGTTTAACCGCAAGATAAGCACCTCTGAACTTAATAAGATTTTACAGGCTGCAGAGCAGGCGCATCCGCCTGCGATGTATCACGGTAAACGGATCAAATTATTCTACATGACTCAGACAGCAGTGCGCCCTCCTACGTTCACCATCTTTGTAAATAAGTCTGACGGAGTGCATTTCTCTTATCGCCGTTATTTGGCAAATAAAATAAGGGAACCTTTCGGGTTTGCAGGGTGTCCCATTCGCGTCAATTATAGGGACAGGGAGCACTAAGGAAGGCATGCTTTTCCCCGAAACTGCGCCTACCTAAAAGTCCTGTTTTTGCAAGGACAGGTAAGGTGCAGCAGAAAAAATAAGCAGCGCAACGTATGTATTGAAGATTAGGAACTAGCTAGATGGGTAACTGGGCAGTAGTGCGCTGGGCAGATGCTGTTTTTATGTTAAAGTTTAGCCGGTGCAGGCGCGTATATTTATGGTTGCCACTGGAACTAACAAGGAGGCTCGGGTGAGAAAAAAAACGATTCTTGTAGTTGAAGATGAAGAGAGCTTGCTGAAACTTGAAACTATTCTTCTGACATCCAGAGGATTTGAAGTGATAGGGGCAATCAATGGTAGAATAGCGTTGGAAATTTTGGAAAAGGAGAAAGTAGATCTGGTGTTGCTGGATATAATGCTCCCTGAGATTGACGGGTTTGAGGTGTGTCGCCGCATCAAATCCAATCCAGAAACAAAAAACCTCCCAGTAATCATGCTTACAGCTAAAAAAAGTCAGGAAGACCTAACGCGTGGAGATGAAGTAGGAGCCGACTGGTATGTGACGAAACCGTTTAAGTCAGCCAAGGTTATCGAGGTTATCGAGCGCCTTTTATTGTAAGTATGTATGTTCCAAGGATTACGCTTTGGGGCAGGGGGCTCCACTACTACTTGACATAACGAGCAATACAATGCTATACGCAATCACTTTACACTATAAGGTGGTTTTTTATATCCGTAGGAGGAACCCTTGGCAAAAGAAGAAGCAATAGAGGTTGAAGGCACCGTGATAGAGCCGCTGCCCAACGCCATGTTTCAAGTAAAACTGGATAACGATCATGTTGTGCTTGCACACATCTCCGGTAAGATGCGTAAATTTTATATCCGTATTTTGCCGGGTGACAGGGTAACCGTTGAACTTTCTCCCTATGATCTTTCACGTGGTCGCATCACTTACCGCGAAAAGTAGTATGTGAGTGGAGGCAAACTCTCGATGCTCTATCCGTAGAGCGCTGCACTAAGTCGACACATATTGGTGGTGACAGGTGCTGGAGAAAAAATCTATGTGTCCATAGACATAAAAGCCGGCTGCTGCCGGTTTTTTTATCTGATTCGAAACGGTTTGCTAGGTCCGCAAACCCAAGGCACGGAGGCAGTAGAGGTGTGATGGAAGAGAATTATAACCCCGCACAAATCGAGCAGAAATGGCAGCAGCGCTGGGAAGAGACTTCTCAATACAAAGTTGATATCTGCAAGGATAAAGAAAAGTACTACGTGCTGGAGATGTTTCCTTATCCATCTGGGCGGATTCATATTGGGCACGTGCGGAATTACTTTATAGGTGATTTGGTTGCTCTCTTGAAGGGCCTTT
>CAYPNO010000298.1:0-2760 GCA_964411865.1 uncultured Desulfuromonas sp.
GCCTTTTACACCAATGTAACTTACCAACTGCTGTACCCTCACAGTTTACTCCGGAGCAGTTTGTCGCTGCCATGATGCACGATAAAAAAGTGAGTTCTGGTAAATTGCGTATGGTGCTGAATCACGGTATAGGGTCGAGTGATATTTATAGCCTTGATACTCCAGAACGGATCTTAACTGCTATTTTAGAAACCTGTCTGTAATGGTTGATGTGTAGGTTGTGTTGGGAAATAAGCTGAAACAGTTACAATTCGAATGGGAAAATAATCCTGAAACGGATGTTTTTTATCCTCTGGCGTGCGCATATATTGAAAGTGGTTTGCTTGCAGCTGCAGCGGATGTTTTGCAGCAAGGATTGGTTCTACATCCCAACCATTCTAGTGCTATCGCTGCACTAGGGCGCATTTTGTTCAGGCGCAACGAAATTGACGAAGCGCGTGAGATATTAGAAAGAGCATTGCGAATTAATTTTAATTGCATTGATGCTCTTTACACCCTAACAGAGATTGAAATAGAGGCGGGTAATTTCCAGCGTGCTGAAAAATGGCTTTCACGAGCAGAGTCTATTGATCCCGTGTTAGTTGATGATGTCGGCAGTGCTTCGGTAGGTAATATAGATACTGCTGATTTACGCCTTCAACTCGCAAGTAAACGTCGTAATAGTGCCGCAGATCTCACCGATATCCCTTTTGTAACTGAGACTATGGTTGATCTATATCTTAAGCAGGGGATGGATGAAAAAGCATTTGCAGCACTGAGTCAACTCGTAACCTATAAGCCTGAGGATGAGGGCTTGCGGCGCCGTCTCAACGATCTTCATGAATGTATGTATAAGTCAATTAAGGGTGTGGATGTGCAAGGACAGTTTAGCGCCTGGCTAAGCGCTATTGAGTACCAAAAACAAGAGAGATCGAGGAAATAATATGTTTAAACCCATTTTACAAACTATTTTGGATGAAAGTGGTGGGGCGCTTGGGGTCTTTCTGCTAGGTGACGATGGTATTGTTATCGAACAGGTGCGTACAAGCCGAGCTTGCGCCGATGAGCAACTGGCAATGGTTGTAGAACTGGCGGCTGGGATTAAGAATATTCGGCAGACGGCAGATATCCTTGATGCTGGAGCCTTAAGTGAGGTTGTGATTCATTATGAAAGACTAAGCATGCTGGTGCTTATCCTAAGTGATGAGTATTTCGTTGTATTGCTTTTAGAACCTGACTCATTAAGCGGGAAAGGTGCGTATCTCCTCAAGCGAGAAGCAAGGCGTCTGCGTAACGGCCTAAGTCAGGATATTTAGATGCTTATACAGGTTATTCATGGACCGAACCTCAATATGCTTGGCAGGCGCGAACCTGTTTACTATGGTTGTCTGAGTCTTGAAGATATAAACTCCCAGCTCTCATCCAAAGCCAGAGAACTTGGAGTTGAAATTGATTTTATGCAGTCGAACCACGAAGGTGTTATGATTGACGCCTTACACCAGGCCGTTGATGCTGGCACAAACGGAGTAGTAATAAACCCTGCGGCCTATACTCATACCAGCATAGCGTTACGTGATGCAGTTGCAGCTATAGCGCTGCCGGTTGTTGAGGTTCACCTGTCCAATATTTATGCACGTGAAACATTCAGACACCACTCCTGTTTAGCCCCGGTCGCGTTGGCTCAGGTCTGCGGATTTGGTGCGATCGGTTATATCCTCGCCCTCGAAGGATTAGTACAACATCTGCAAGGCCTGAATAAAAAGTAGAATGGTATTTTACTCTCGCTGAAAATTTATGATTATGCTAGATTCCCGACTAAGTCGCCTGCGGTATAAATTTCAAAAAAGTAAACTTGATGCAGTGCTGCTTCTTGATCCTATCCACTTGCGTTATTATTCAGGCTTTAGTGGTAGTGATGGTGCTCTTGTTGTCACCTCTGTTCTGTCTTTTTTCCGTACGGATTCACGCTATATCTCTCAGGCCAAAGCTGAAGTAAGCGCCACTTCTATTGAAGGGTATATAGTTAAACACGCTGAACTGATTGAACTGCTGCAGCATTCTGGCATTAAAAGGGTGGGTTTTGAAGCAACAACTCTCAGTGTGGCTGAGTTGGACCGGCTCAGAAATCTTGACTCTGCTATCATATGGGAGCCATTGCAGTCTCTGGGGGAATTACGCCAGGTAAAAGATTACGCTGAACTTGAATGTTTAGAGCAAGCGGCTGCAATTAATGCAACAGCGTTTGCGAAGATATTACCGTATATTCGTCCTGGCGTTACAGAGAGTAAGATCGCAATAGAGCTAGAATACGCCTTGCGCTGTTGCGGTGGGGAGGATAAGGCCTTTGACTTTATTGTAGCCTCCGGTTGGCGCGGCGCTTATCCTCACGGAGTGGCCTCTGACAAAATTATCGAAGCCGGAGAGCTTGTCACTATAGACTTTGGCACCCGGAAATCTGGTTACTATTCTGATGAGACTGTGACGTTAGCCGTAGGCGAGGTTGAGCAGGAGTTACGTGATATTCATGCCTGTGTTCTCAAGGCTCACGATCTTGCGCTCGATGCCTTAGCACCATCGATTATGGCCAGAGATATAGATCAAGTAGCACGCGATTATATTGAAGAGTGTGGTTACGGTAAGTATTTTGGCCATGGGTTAGGGCATGGTATAGGCCTTGTTGTACATGAGGGTCCAACCTTGTCTCCTAGGTCTGAAGTGTTACTTACCGCTGGGATGGTTTTTACTATCGAGCCAGGTATTTATATTCCCGGTTATGCTGGG
>CAYPNO010000299.1:0-2744 GCA_964411865.1 uncultured Desulfuromonas sp.
GATAACGGATGTCCACATACCCCTGGAAAGGACTATACTCCACTTGAGCCATCACCGAAAAAGAGGGTAGCAGGAACAGGCATAACGCCATAAAATAAAGTCTGCCTATGTATCCCTTTGCCCCTTTCGCTCTTTTAAATATTTTACGGCACAATGCTGACACTGATCACCGCCGGTGGTTCTAAAGATACTGACAAAATATCCCCCATTTGTAGCATAGGCGTTGACTATAGAGGCCTTGCACCTCCTAGTGAGTGTACCAACTAGGCACATACAACTAAAAAGGCACCCTCTTTTCAGAGGGTGCCTGATGGAACGTCAAGCTATATAGACTGCTTTAATTATTTCTTGATGCCTGCAGCTACTTCAAGCATTGCAGTAGTAACAGACTTCGGACGCTCAATAGCATAACCAAGAGCACGGTCCCAAGTTACGTTGGCGAGGCAACCAAGTGCACGGCCCACACCAAAGAGTACAGTGTAGAAGTCATACTCAGTTAAACCATAGTACCACTGGATAACACCAGACTGCGCGTCAACGTTTGGCCATGGGTTTTTCGCCTTGCCCTGCTCTTCCAAGATCGGCGGAGTAACCTTGTAAATCATGCTTACAAGCTTGAACAGTGGGTAATCTTTCAGCCCAGGTGTGTTGAGGCAGAACTCACGCTGTGACTCATAGCGTGGGTCGGTCTTACGCAGAACAGCATGACCGTAACCTGGGATAACCTGTCCACTGTTCAGGGTGTCCCACAGGGCTTTCTTCAGTCCTTCTTCGGTCGGCAGTTCGCCACCAAGCTTCTCCATGAAGTTCTGGGTCCAGCCGAGGACTTCTTGGTTTGCCAAGCCATGCAGAGGACCAGCAAGACCATTGATACCAGCTGAGTAAGAATAGTAGATGTCAGACAGAGCTGAGGCAACTAAGTGAGTAGTGTGTGCAGATACGTTACCGGACTCATGGTCAGAGTGGAGGATGAAGTACATACGTGCAACATCCTTGTAATCTTCACATTGGCCGATCATGTGGGCAAAGTTACCGCCCATATCCAACTCTGGATCAGCAGCGATATGGGTATCGCCTTTGTACTTCATGCGGTAGATATATGCTGCAATGGGACCAAGCTTAGCCATCAGATTGGTGCAGTCCTCAAGCATATCTTCCCAGCAGGTCATCTTGTTGAACTTACCTGCGGTATAGTTGCTTGCAAATACAGAGTCACGCTGCATGGCAACGATAGCTGCAGAGAACATTGCCATCGGATGGGAATCACGCGGCAGGGCGCGCAGTACATCAATAACATACTCGGGAACCTGTGAACGCTGTTTCCAATCCTCTACAACTTCAAGAGTCTGCTCCATGGTCGGCACATCACCGGTGAAGAGCAAATACCAGAAACCTTCAACATATGGATACTCACTACCCGGTACTTTAGGTAGAGCAGCAAACGTCTCAGGGATAGTAAAACCACGGAAGCGGATACCTTCCATGGGGTCAAGGTAGGAGATGTCTGTAACCAAGCACTTAACGCCACGTGCACCACCAATTGCCTGGGCGATAGTTACGTCGCCGAGCTTAACATCGCCAAACTCTTTTACTAGCTTGGTTATCCGTGGACGATGCGCATCAATCTTCTTTCTCAGGACTTCTTTCATTGTAGACATACTGCTCTCCTTATAATGGAATTACATACAGGTGGATTACCCACCATCCGACTACACAGACTCGCAACATGATATCCCCCGACATCATACTGAACCGAGTCTCTACTTGCTTGAGTACAACTATCACTGGTCTAATAAAACAAAAAATTCCCAGATTAACAAGCTCAATCAGCATTCCAATTGAAATAATTTATTCAACAGCGATGAACCTCTTCACTAACAGCATCCTATGCGGCTGCCTCTACCTACACAAAATAGGTTAACCGGCCAAATTGCGGAAATACCACATAGTGCTCCTTGTCAGGGTGTGACCTTTGTGGCATTATCACGCACCTGTTCATCAGCGCTCAAAATGTCAAAGGCTTTACTGACCATGCAACATCTTGGTGCTATGAAAAAGCAAGGGCAAACTTTTGCTGATCGTTGTCTATACTGCGATACTTCAGACACCTTTTTCCGAACCTTGTTTTAAATGACCTCGACAGAAGATAGCAAAGCTTCTCGGAAAGCGTCAAGGTTATTTTGTATATCAGTATCCACCCTCCTGCAGCTTCAAATACTTATTGAATCGCACTGCCTTTGTTACAGCGCCAAAGGGGTGACAGATAAAAGTGATACCAACTTTAATCCCAAATTATAAATTCAATTTGATTCTTAAATAGTACAAGAGGTTACCGTGCAGAACCAACTTAGCAACACCGACAGTAAAACTGCTTTAAAAATCGGTGATCTAGAATTAAAAAACAATGTTCTACTTGCCCCCATGGCAGGTATAACTAATTCCAGTTACCGTCAAATCCATAAGAATGCTGGCGCAGGTCTGGTTTTTTCCGAAATGATCAGTGCCAATGGCATGATACGCGATGGCATACGCACCATGGAACTGGCCCTGCATCGCGAAAGTGAGCGTCCATTTGCACTTCAGTTGTTTGGGGACAACCCTGAAGTAATGGCGCAAGCTGCTGCCATGTGTAACGACTTAGCCGATATGTTAGATATTAATATGGGATGTCCGGTGAAGAAAGTTACCCGCGCTGGAGCAGGAAGTGCCCTATTACTCCACCCCGCCCGTGCCGGGGCCGTTAT
>CAYPNO010000300.1:0-2741 GCA_964411865.1 uncultured Desulfuromonas sp.
AGGTGCTTGTTTTGTTTTAGGGGTTTGGGTGCCCCCTTTTGAAAATGTACTCCCCCTATTTGCTACTTGTTACCTGTTAAACCAACCTTTTAATCTCGGCGCGGAAATAATTTCTGAACCTGGGTTTGTTGTCTGATATTCCAATTTTCCTCAATGGTGCGTTCTGCGGTATCAGAAACCTACTTGATTTGATTGCCTTTGCGGTTGCATGCAATAAACTCACTCTACGGGTTGCTGCGTTCGCGCATATCGGCAATGTGGTTGCTTGCGGCGGAGCTGATCTGTAAATGTTGTGATCTCGCTTTTTTCGGCGATCTGAGGAAGAGCAAACCCCGGTCAAGGTCGATGTCTGATTTGTGGAGTTTAAACACCTCCGAGGCGCGCAATCCGGTCAGGAGAGATAATAGGCAGATGTCGTGCCACTGTGGGCTTCGGTCCTTCAGGGCCGCAAGAAACAGCTTTGCTTCATCCAGGGTGAACGCACGGGTTCGCTCGTTGTCGATGTCGGGTAGGTTCAGCGTTTTACGTCGGGGCGGCTGTACCTCGACCAGGTCATTATCAAAAGCGGTTGACCATATCTGCAATAACACCGATGCGACATAATGCACGGTACGGGGTGAACGTCCGGCCTAGGTGATTTTCTTGCTCAGGCGCGCAAAATCCAGCTTGGTTAAATCGGTCAGGCGCTTGTTGCCGTATTCCTTGCGAATCCACTTATCAAATAATGCGCGCTCGCTGGTTACGGTAGCGGGTTTTTTATGCTGCTGTGCAAGAGGAAGATATACGTCGTCCCAGATTTGCAGAAAGCAGACAGCTGAGTACCTTCGCTCTTACAACGAAGAACGCCTGCACAGCTCCATCGGCTACGTAGCCCCCAAGGCAAAACTGGAGGGTCGTGAGAAACAGATTTTCACAGAACGCGATCAAAAACTAGAAGCTGCAAGAGAAGCCAGAAAGCAGAAACGACTGACAGAAAAGCAGCAAAGTGTTCCGCACCAAAAGCAAGCAGGCAAAGAAAGCATTAACTCGTTAACTCAACAGGAGTGTTTCTCCATTTCCAGCTGAGGCAAAACAACTCCTAGTCAACTTCGGCCTAGCAAACCTCTGGATTGTCCCAGCCTATCTGGGCCTGACTGGCTCTTTGGTCTGAGACATTGAAGTGTTGCATTAGTTCTTTGAGTTTTGCTGCTTGGCTGCGAAGCTCCGTAGATGCTGCTGCCGTTTGCTCGGCGCTAGCGGAGTTGTTTTGCGTAACATCATCTATCTGTCCAACCCCTATGGTTATCTGCCTGATCCCTTCCGATTGCTCGATGCTGGAATGGGTTATCTCGGTAACAATGTCTGATGCTTTTATTGCGCTGGCGACGATTTTTTGCAGTGATGTCGCCGTAGCCTTTGCCATACTTGAACCTATATCTGCTTTTTCTGCAGCACCTTGTATGAGGTCGGATGTTTCCTGTGCGGCTTTCGCACTCCTACCTGCCAGGTTACGAACTTCTTCTGCAACCACCGCAAAGCCTTTACCGTGCTGACCTGCCCTTGCCGCCTCTACTGCGGCGTTAAGCGCCAGAAGGTTGGTCTGAAACGCAATCTCGTCAATCACTTTGATGATTTTGGAAATATCGTCACTCGCCTTGACGATTTCACCCATAGCGGTATTAAGCTGTTCCATTTGAGTGTTTCCCTGCTCTGCGTCTACCCGTACAGCGTCAGTCAGATGTTGCGCGGTTTTAGAGGCTTCTGCGTTTCTTTCTGTCTGGTCTGAGATTTCTTGCAGCGAACTATTAATCTGCTCAAGAGAGCTAGCCTGCTCTGTTGCCCCTTGGCTTAGCGCTTGGCTCGAATCGGCCACCTGACCCGACCCGGCATCAATCTGATTGCTTGAATCTTGGATGTTGTGCACAATTACACGCAGATCTTCACTGAGCATTTTAAGTGCTGAACGTAAAGAGTCGTCTGTGCCCCTGGGGTGCACTTCGATGCACAAATCCCCCTGTGCGAGCATACCCAACGGCTCAATGATTTCGCGCTGCAGGCTGTCAGCAAAGCTATCCATGGTTTGGGCTAAGACACCGATTTCATCTTTGCGCTTAATATTGAGCCTGCGATCTAGGCGTCCTGCCGCAATCTCTTCGATCATTTTGGCGGCATCGCCGAGAGGGATAGAGATGCACCGCGCAATTCTCCATGCCACCACGGAGCCGATAGCTGCACACAACATGCATAGCCAGAAAAGGACGTTGTGGGCAATCTTGCTACCGTCATCAGTCATTGATTTGAGCCGCGAAACAGCAGTCTCGCAAGCCACTGCAGCTTTTTGAGCAGCGATGTCCATTTGTGCTGACATCTCTTGTTGTGAGTCCATCTGCGACGCATGTTCATCAAAGCTCTGGAGGTAGCTTTCTATCCCTGCAAGTGTATCTGCAGCCAGTTGCGCGATCTCTTCGTCATCAATTTCGGCAGTAACGGACTCAATGTGGCTGTTCATAGCGGCTATACTTGCATGTACACGGTCATAAAACTTTTGGTCGAGAGAGAGGATGTGTTCTTTTTCGAACTTACGCGCATTCAGAAACATCAAGTTAGCCAATTGTAGAGCATCCACATGCGAAACCGCATCCGTAATAGCCATTTCATAATCGAGCATATCTGTATACGAATCACGCGATTCTATGATCGACGTAAGGTGTTCGGAAAGGAGGATTTTGAGGGCGTTAGTGTGCGAAAAGGTCTCATTGGAG
>CAYPNO010000301.1:0-2732 GCA_964411865.1 uncultured Desulfuromonas sp.
TTTGTTCTTGCTGTTTTGGTCTCTTGGACAGAACGGTATCTGGACCATCAACTTTACTGAGATAGCCGCGAACGCAGGCACACTGGAAAATGGTGGTATTATAGTCACCATAATTACGTTGTGCTTCTTTCTTGGTGCGACCGGCAAATCAGCGCAGATTCCGCTGTATACTTGGTTGCCCGACGCAATGGAGGGGCCTACGCCGGTGTCTGCGCTTATTCATGCGGCTACCATGGTTACCGCTGGCGTATATATGATTGCGCGAATGAATGGTTTGTTCGCCATGTCTCCTGATACCATGATGGTGATCGCAATTGTGGGTGCTGCAACAGCTATATTTGCAGCTACCATAGGGTTCGCACAGAATGATATCAAACGGGTACTTGCCTATTCGACGGTGTCGCAGTTGGGGTATATGTTCCTTGCGATGGGGGTTGGCGCATTTACTGCGGGTATTTTCCACCTTCTGACTCATGCGTTTTTCAAGGCCTGTTTATTCCTTGGTTCTGGATCGGTTATCCACGGACTTCATCATGCATATCACCATGCACATTTGAACCATGATCCCCAGGACATGCGGAATATGGGTGGAATGCGTACGAAGATGCCTGTTACCTTCGTGACATTCTTTCTCTCCACCTTGGCGATCTGTGGACTCCCCTTTTTCTCTGCTTTTTTCTCCAAAGACGAGATTTTATGGTGGGCGTTCGCCTCGACTCGTGGGCACTGGATCCTGTGGGTGGTAGGTACTATCGCTGCGGGAATGACTGCGTTCTACATGTTCCGTCTGGTGTTTATGACCTTCTTTGGTCCGCAGAAAACTGATCCACGTGCCAAGGATCATATACCAGAATCTCCTTTGGTTATGACGTTTCCCCTTATGGTTCTGGCGTTGCTGGCGACTTTTGGCGGTCTGATTGGCATACCCCATGTTATCGGGGACCTGGTTGGGCATATCCCCAATTATCTGCAACAGTTTTTAGCCCCAGTGTTTGAACATACTCAAGCACTGCACGGGATAGAAGCGCATGGAGCGGCTAGTACGGAGTTTGGCACTATTGGTGTGTCTGTAGGTGTAGGTTTAGTTGGAATAGGGCTGGCCTGGTTGTTTTACTGCAAAAATCCGGAAATACCCGCGCGCATCTGCGCCCGCTTTACTCGCCTGCACCGCGCAGTTTACAATAAATGGTATGTGGACGAGCTCTACGATGCATTGTTTGTCAATCCGACTAAACGCTTGGGTACGGGGCTGTGGCAGATCTTTGACGCGCGTATTGTCGATGGCATCGTTAATGGTGTAGCTCGCTGCATTCGTGGCACTGGTGGTCTGTTGCGCCACACTCAGACAGGCTTTACTCACAGTTATGCTATGAGCATGGTGGTAGGGTTAGTTGTAATAATCGCCATTTGCGTGTTTCAGTGATGACGGCTGTGACTGGTATCTTATATAGAAGGAGCAATTTCTAATGTCAGAACATATTCTCAGCCTGATGACATTCTTCCCACTGCTGGGTATGCTGATTATCTTGATGCTTCCCGGGGCGAAAGGTGGTCTGCTGAAGAGCACAACTCTGGCCATCACCCTGATTACGTTCATAATCAGTCTCCCACTCGCACTTGACCCAGTATTTAAGACATCTGGTGCGATGCATTATACAGAGTTTGCACCCTGGATCAGCGTGGGCGACTATTTTCAGATGAACTATAGTGTGGGCATTGACGGGATAAGTCTTTGGCTCGTACTCCTGACCACTTTTATCATGCCGATAACTGTGCTTTCAACTTGGCAGGCAGTGGATAAAAATGTTAAAGGCTTCATGGCTTTAATGTTACTCCTTGAAACTGCCATGCTTGGGGCCTTTATCTCCCTCGATCTATTTTTGTTCTATATCTTCTGGGAGTTGATGCTTATTCCCATGTATTTTATGATCGGGATCTGGGGCGGTGCTAACCGTATTTACGCCGCTGTCAAGTTCTTTATTTACACAGCAGTTGGTTCTTTGCTGATGCTGGTTGCGATCATCTATCTGTATTACTATGCAGTAAATACGGGTGGTATGGTGAATGGCTTCAGTGTTACTGATTTTTACAACCTGACTATGCACCCGGAATTGCAGAAATGGTTGTTCCTTGCCTTTGCCTTTAGTTTTGCCATCAAGGTGCCCATGTTTCCGGTGCATACCTGGTTGCCTGATGCACACACTGAGGCTCCTACCGCTGGATCAGTAATACTAGCTGCAGTAATGCTTAAAATGGGTACATACGGTTACTTGCGCTTTGCTATGCCGTTGTTCCCTGATGCCCTGCATCAGTTTCTGCCGTGGCTTGCTGCATTGAGTGTAATAGGGATTGTTTACGGTGCTTTAGTGGCTATGATGCAAAAAGATGTGAAGAAACTGGTAGCTTATTCCTCCGTCTCTCACCTCGGTTTTGTTATGTTAGGTCTCTTTGCGCTCAACAATATTGGCGTGAGTGGTTCAATCCTGCAGATGATCAATCATGGTATCTCTACCGGTGCGTTGTTCCTTATTGTTGGGTTTATTTATGAACGCCGCCATACTCGGCTTATCAGTGAGTTCGGTGGATTGTCCAAGAAGATGCCAATATTTGCTGTAATATTTATGATAGTAACCCTGTCGTCTATTGGCTTGCCGGCGTTAAACGGGTTTGTTGGCGAGTTTATGATCCTGCTTGGTGCCTTCGAAAGTGAACTACGTTGGTTTGCTGTTGTT
>CAYPNO010000302.1:0-2724 GCA_964411865.1 uncultured Desulfuromonas sp.
AATAGGGGAGGTTGAGCTATGTATAGATAACCTCTTTCAATGATTTCTGGCATTTGGCGAAAGAAAAAAGTAAGGAGCAAAGTCCGGATATGTGACCCGTCAACATCGGCGTCAGTCATTATTATTATACGATGATAACGAGTTTTATCTATATTGAATTCATCTTTACCTATACTGGTGCCCATCGCCGTTATTAAAGTGCGTATCTCGTTAGAAGAAAGCATTTTGTCAAATCGAGCTTTTTCTACGTTTAAAATTTTACCCTTGAGAGGTAAAATAGCCTGAAAAGATCTATCTCGACCCTGCTTTGCACTACCCCCAGCACTGTCACCCTCGACAAGATATATTTCACATAAAGCTGGATCTTTTTCCTGACAGTCGGCTAATTTACCTGGAAGGGAGAGCCCATCCAGAGCTCCTTTTCGGCGCGTTAGATCTCGGGCTTTTCTAGCTGCTTCTCTGGCTTTTGAAGCTTCTATTCCCTTTTCTACTATTTTTCTGGCAACTGCTGGGTTTTCTTCCATAAACATGCCCAGCTTTTCGTTTAGTAAAATCTCTACGTAGCCTTTTATTTCGGAGTTTCCCAGTTTAGTTTTAGTCTGACCTTCAAACTGTGGATCTGGAACCTTCACTGAGATGACAGCTGTTAGACCTTCTCGTAAATCCTCCCCAGTTATGCTTCCTTTGACGTTTTTATGTAAATTATTAGCTGATGCGTAATTGTTTAATGTGCGCGTAAATGCAGTTTTAAAGCCTATAAGATGCGTTCCACCTTCGTGGGTATTTATGTTGTTCGCAAAGGAAAAAAGCTTTTCGTCATAGCTGTCGCAATATTGAAAAGCAATCTCAATAACTACTTCATTCTTAATACCAGAAAGAAATACAACTTGCGGATGTAAAGGACTTTTAGCCCTATTCAAATATTCAACAAATGAAGATATTCCACCTTCATATAAAAAATCATGTTTTTTATCATTTTTAAAATCATTTATTTCTATCTGTATGCCTGCATTTAAAAAAGCCATTTCGCGCATGCGCTTGCTTAATATTTCGAAAGAAAACTCAATTTCTTCGAAGATTTCGCTATCTGGCCAAAAAGTTATTTTAGTTCCGCTTTTAATTGTATCTGAAACTTCTTTTAGGGGTTCAATTGGCTTACCCTTTTCATAAAGCTGATGGTATTTTTTACCGCTGCGCCAAATTGTAAGTTCTAGTCTAGAAGAAAGAGCATTTACAACAGAAACTCCGACTCCATGTAATCCTCCAGAAACCTTATATGTCTCACTATCAAACTTACCCCCAGCGTGTAGCACAGTCATAACAACTTCTGCTGCTGATTTGTTTTCTGATTTATGATGATCTACTGGAATACCTCTGCCATCATCAATCACTGTTACTGAACCATTTTCATTGATATTTATTATTATTTTACTGCAATGTCCAGCCAGTGCTTCATCTATAGAGTTATCGACAACTTCATATACGAGGTGATGGAGTCCGAGGCTGCCTGTTGAGCCTATATACATAGCTGGACGTTTACGTACAGCTGTAAGTCCTTCTAAAACTTTTATATTATTAGCATCGTATGTCTGGTTCATTTTTAGTCTTTCACACACTTATAGGCATTAAAACAGCACAATAATTATCACTTTGTTGCGGTAAAATAAGGCTTGGTTTCCCCGCTGATCCTAAAAATAATTCAATTTCATCACAATCAATATTACTAAGTATGTCTAAAAGGTAGTTTGCTTTGAATTTAGAATTTCTCTCTTCGAGAGAGTAGTTTAGTTCAATTCCCTCTGTAGCGTTGCCATATTCAGTTTTTGAATAAACTTCTAGATTATTTAAGGATAAAGATAAGTTTACAGTACGATTTTTTTCATCGGATATGATTGCTACTCTTTTTATTGAATCATAAAGTTTTTGAGTATTGATAGTTACATTTATTTCAGATTTTTCCGGTATTACCCGCTTGTAATTAGGAAAAGTTGCGTCAATAAGACGGATAGTTAAGGTGGTACTATCGACATCAAATATGACTTTTCCATTTATAGAACGCATATTGATATCACTATTTGTGTTTTCGCATATTTTTTTTATCTCTAGCAGCCCTTTTTTAGGAATTATAAACCCTTTTTCCAGGGTATTATCATCATTTGAAAAAGTTTCTTTTATTCTTATTAGTCTATGTCCGTCTGTAGCGACGTAATGTATCATTTTATCTTCAGTAGGCACAAACAATCCATTGAGATTATATTTTTTATCATCATTTGAGATACAATTTATACTTTTATCTATTAAATTTTTTAGTTCCTTAGCTTTGTAAATAGCTATAATTTCAGCTGTTTCATCTTTTATGTCTGGAAATTCACTCGCATCTATAGCAGCAAGATTGAATTCTGATTGCCCACTTTGGATTGTTATCCAATTATTGGGTTTAGTAACTATCTCAATTCTTTGTTCAGGCATCTCCTTCGCTATTTCAAATATTTTTTTAGCAGGAAGAGTAGTACTTCCATTTTCAATTACTTTTGCTTCAAGCTTAATTTTTATACTTATCTCTAAATCAGTGGCTGTTAGATATACAAAATCATCTACAGCTTTTATGAGAACGTTAGCTAGGATGGGGAGAGTTTTTTTCTTTTCTACAATCGATTGAATTAATAGCAAGCTTTTGCTTATAAGTTCTTTTTCTATTTCTATATGCATCTTAAGTCTCCATAC
>CAYPNO010000303.1:0-2720 GCA_964411865.1 uncultured Desulfuromonas sp.
ACCAAGACGTTCTCGTTCCTGAAGCACTGACAACACCTGCTCACGGTCAAGAGGTGCCGCACGCAGCATCACCTCCGTCATCTCTTCGAGGGCCTGCTCTTTGGTTTCAGCTCTTAAATCCGCCTCGACAGCTGAAACATTAAGTAGTTCTGCTATTGTCATATTGCATTCTTTATCAGAACGCTGGACGCCACATCGTGATAGTAACGCCCAGCGTTCTTGTGATTAGCGTTCGGGAACTATTAGACCGTAGTTACCATCCTTACGACGATAAATAACATTTACTTCTTCCGTAGTATCATCTGTAAATACTAGGAATTCTTTGTACATAAGATCCATCTGCATTACGGCTTCATCTACAGACATGGGTTTGATTGAAAAACTTCTGGTCGTAACAACCGTTGGCTCATCCGCTCCATCATCAATACTTGCAGCCTCAATGATAGTTTTAGTGATATTGCGCCCCTTGCCCTTGCGTGGCGAGTGGTCTTTCAGTTTTTCTTTATAGCGCTTAAGTTGACGTTCTATTTTATCCACAACTGCGTCAATAGCCGCGTACATATCATCATTAACTTCAGCGGAAGCCTTGATAGTAACCCCTTTAGCGGTAAGAACGACCTCGGCTATATTGCGAATTTTTTTCTCAACCTCTAAAACCGCTTGGGCTTCAATGGGTTCCTCTATGTATCTCTTTACCCGAGTGAGTTTTTCTTCTACATACTCACGCACAGGATCACTACTATCCATGTGACGAAAAGTAACAGCTATCTGCATAAAATTAGTCCTCCACAGTGCTAAAAAAAACGCTTGCGCGCGGTTGAGGATCGGATCCCCAGCATCTCCCGATATTTAGTAATGGTACGCCGGGCTATATTGATCCCCTCTTCTTCCAATATTTTTACAATTTTCTGATCTGAATACGGCTTTTGTTGATTTTCACCAGCAACAATATCTTGTATCCGGCTCTTGACCGCAGTCGCAGCCATGTCCTCACCAGTAGAAGTACCGATACCACTGTTAAAAAAATACTTCAACTCAAACAACCCCTGCGGTGCTTGAAGATATTTGTGGGTAGTTACCCTACTTATGGTTGATTCGTGCATTTCAATATCATCTGCGACATCGCGCAACACTAAAGGTTTAAGGTAGCTAATTCCTTTATCGAAAAATTCTCGCTGAAACTTCACAATACTTACGGTTACCCGATAAATGGTCTTTTGGCGCTGATAAATACTCTTCAATAACCATTGCGCCCCCCGCATCTTTTCTTGCAAATATTCACTGGTTTTATCATCGAGTTTCTGTTTGGCGATGTTGGCATAATATGAGCTAATACCAAGATTCGCCAGCCCATCATCGTTTAGGGTTACAATGTAATCATCTTCTTTTTTATGCACAAAAACATCTGGAGTTATATACTGAACGTCTGTACTGGAAAACGCGCTTCCCGGGTACGGATCAAGTTCTCGCAGCACCCGAGCTGCGGCATAAACCTCCTCCTCGCTAACCTTACACTTTCTGGCGATTACATTGTAGCGCCTAGTTTCAAGCTCAGCGCTATACTGCGTGACTAAGATATCAGCTAATGAACCGGTCATTCCAAGTGATTTTAACTGTAAATGAAGGCACTCACTCAAATTTCTGGCTCCAACCCCAGGCGGATCTAGCTGCTGGACCAATTCGAGTGCTTGAGTGAGTAATTCTTCAGGTATATTGAATTGATGACACAATTCTTCTAGTGTGAAATAAAGATATCCTGCTTCATTGAGATTGCCCAATATAACTCCAGCAGCTTGAACAACATCGTCCGGGTAACGCCCGAGTTGAAGCTGCCACAACAGGTGTGAGTGGAGGGTTTTGGTTGCACTGAGGGTATTATCATATGCGGGCTGATCATCATCGCCACCTTCAGCGATGCTCCCCCCCTGACTGTACCCCTGCAGATAAGTCTGCCAATCTTCGATGCTGCCCAGATCGTCTGGCTCCCCCACTTCGGCGGTATCTTCAGTAGCTTCTTCTTTGGTGGGCTCCTTAGTTTCAAGTTCAACCTCCGCATTGTCTCCTTTTTCAAGTACGGGGTTTTCTTCCAACTCTTGTTCAACAACCTCCTCAAGCTCAACGCGTGAAAGTTGCAACAGCTTGATCGCCTGCTGCAATTGCGGCGTCATAACCAACTGCTGGCTGAGCTTTAGTTGTTGTCGAAGTTCCAGAGCCATGAAACTGTCCGATCTTTAGTTAAATGGGAAAACTAATAAAAACTGTAATTCTCACCGAATCAGCATTTCATGATACGGGGTTTACAGTTCAGACATAAACTCACGCATCCACTGCAAATTAGACTAAGAGCCTTACTACAGACGAAAATCTTCTCCAAGGTATATTTTCTTAGCACTGGGACTGGCAGCAATTTGTTCGGGACTCCCCTCCTCCAAAAGCTGCCCATTATTAAGAATATACGCGCGATCACAGACTCCCAGGGTTTCCCTGACATTGTGGTCTGAAATCAATATCCCGATACCTCTTTGTTTAAGGCTTATGATTATCTTCTGAATATCAATTACTGCCAAAGGATCGATGCCGGCAAAGGGCTCATCCAGAAGGATGAAGCGAGGATCTATTACCAACGCCCGCGCGATCTCTGTGCGGCGACGCTCGCCCCCTGAAAGAGCGTAACCAGGGGAACCCGCAACATGGGTGAGACGAAACTCTTCGAGTAGTTC
>CAYPNO010000304.1:0-2717 GCA_964411865.1 uncultured Desulfuromonas sp.
ACAAGACATCGTGTTTGTCAGCAGGATCACCCGGCCTGATAAGCTTATCAGTACGGAACAGCGGGGGCGTAGTTGTTTCAATACCGTGTCAGGCGCTGAAGCTAGCTACACAATACAGAAAGCATATGCTGCAAAGCGGTATTATGGGTGTAAGTATTCAACATCGATATTTCAAACTTCTTCCACTTCCTGAGAATTTTTTTCCTAGCGAAGTAGTTGCTATAGGTACAAACAGGGATGAAGTCAGAGTTCCCGATGTTATCAACAACGACGAGACGCGGCTCTGTCTCGCCTTCCAACGGATACACTATATTCTTGGGTTTCAACGACATCGTTATAATTCTATACTCAAGCAGATATTCTTTTAGAGATACTAAGGCGTGCATCAAACCGGCGCTGTGTTCTTCTGTTTTCTCGTTTGAATTCAGATAATATTCAAGCGTCCTTGCCACTGTGCCAGCACGGTCAACAATCAAGTCAAAAACAGAGCCTATCCCCATGTTGGTTTCAACATCACCGTAGTACCTGGGAATCATCTCCCAGCAGACGTTTCTTTCCTCCAAGTGACGATAATATTTTTTCTCCCGCCTAGTTTCATCTTCATTCCCTGCTACAACTACCTTGACACAAAGATCTTCATTTTCTGGATGGATGTAACATTCCCGATGCAGCCCTCTTCCAACAAAACCGGACCTGTCAAGTTTAAGCATGTTCTAAGTCTTTCTGCGTATCGTCTAAGTGCGGTCTACCGTTTACGGAATAACATCGGTAAAACCCCGACAAAACCGCACCCTGCTAGACTGAGTTGATAAAAAGTTAAAATTAAAGGTTACCGCTAATAGGAACGTGAATACGTGAAGACTCAATAGCATGTGTTGCATTATTCTCCTCTCAAACCAACCCAGACGTCTCAAGTGAGCTGCTATTGATATTTTAATATTTACTGGTACCATGCTGTGCTCAGTAACTGCGCCACCACACCACCACACGTGTGTATGCCCTGTGGTACACCATGCAGATGAGTATGCTGGCACACCCAAATAGTATTTTCAACTAAAGAATGCTAATCGTCTTGCGCTTAAAGCTCTCTAACTGCAAACCAATGTCCTGGCATATCGCTTATTTCAGAGTAAACGCGATCCAGTAAATACAGATGAAATAAAAATTTTGCCAGTGCAGATTGATTCGTAACACATTAGATTAATTGTGCTTTTCCAATTTGACGGGGGATAAAGTTAGGTATGGATGTTGTATATGTTATTGGCCCCGCGCTCCTGATCGCGATAGTTCTGGCCTCGGTCTGGCTGGATCGCTGGAGTGTTCCTGTCATCTTGGTTGCCCTCGCTGCGGGAATCCTCTTTGGCAGTGATGTTCTGAATCTCTGGCATTTCGATGACATTACCCTGACCAATCAAGTCGCTAACCTCGCACTGGTGTTTATTCTGTTCTACGGCGGTTTTGCCACTAGACGCATCGATTTTGAAGCAGTGGCTCTGCGCGCGGGTGGTCTCGCCACCTGGGGTGTCGTACTGACTGCGGTTGGCACCTTCACTGTTCTGTATGGGCTCTTCAACTGGCCGTTTCCAAAGGCGCTCCTGCTCGCAGCGATAATATCATCCACTGATGCGGCAGCCATCATGTCGATACTGCGCCGCCAATCGCTGCCGCCCAAGCTCTCCTCCACCATTGAGATCGAGAGCGCTGCCAACGACCCCATGGCGATCCTCCTTACCTTGGCTGTGATAGAGGTGGTCTCTTCCGGACACTCTGACTGGGCAACCACCGCTGCGCTCTTTGTATGGAAATTCGCCACCGCACCGATAATAGGCTGGTGTATGACCAGAGGTGCGCTGTGGCTGATCAACCGCTTAAACCCGCAAGACCGTGGGCTATACTATGTATTTGCGCTGGGGAACATCCTCCTGATCTACGGTCTGGCTGAAATGGTGCACGCCAGCGGGATGTTGGCGGTATTTGTCGCCGGCTACGTGATGGGCAACAGCCCTTTTGTGTATAAGCAGGGGGTAAGTAATTTTTCTTCCGCCCTCTCCACCGTAGCCAATATCAGCATGTTTGCCTTACTTGGGCTTCAGGTATTCCCCCATCATTGGGCCAATCTCTGGGTGGAGGGAATTCTGCTGTTTTGTGCGCTGACTTTTGTCGCCCGCCCCTTTGCCGTATTGGTTGGCACCATAGGTATGCGGATCGGCATGCGGGATAAATTTTTCATCGCCTGGGCGGGCCTGCGCGGTTCGGTCCCCATCGTTCTGGCCACCTATCCGGCCGCAGCGGGGATTGGCATCGGGCAGGATATCTTCAACCTCGTATTCTTTGCGGTACTACTGTCCATCGCGGTCCAGGGCTCCACCCTAGGTTTACTAGCACGCTGGCTCAACCTCACGGTGCCCGCACGGCCACGCCCCCTGTTCAACCTCGAACTTGTTACCATGGCGGAAAGCGACTTCGATTTGATCGTGGTGAACCTTCCCGGCCCCAGAGGTGTTGGCGGACCCACCATCGCCACGCTGGAACTCCCCGCCGGTTCTGTGATTATCTTGATAACGCGGGGAAAAGAGCTGGTGATTCCCCGAGGATCAACACGCCTGCAGGGCTGGGATCAGGTAACAGTGCTGGCACACGCCAAGGACCAAGAGACTGTGCGTACAGTTCTGCTGGGCGCACTTAGCGAACGAATACCTGCTTAAGCAATCTACAAT
>CAYPNO010000305.1:0-2709 GCA_964411865.1 uncultured Desulfuromonas sp.
GATTTCATTTGATTTTCTAATAACCACATTTTTTATTTGTAATTCTGGAGATACTAATTTTAATATCCCCTCTATATAAGTATAAGTGTCCATATTCACATTTAAATCCGAACTATCATCCTCTAATCTAATCTGTTCGATAGCACTAGGAACTCTCAAAAGATAGTTTTTACCGTTTATAACAAGGTTTTTGTACCCTTCTGTTAAACCTAATTCTTCTGTTAAATTTTTTTTCTTATCCATAGTCTCTCCTTTTTATTCTGAAATTGGTATTGTTAAGATTTCATTAGCAAGAAATACAACATCAATATTTGTTACTTCTTTACTACCTATTCTATCTGGTTTCTTTTGTAACATACATTCACTAGCAACTACCTTCCAACCACCATCATTATTATTTAAAACAACTATTGGTACTGGAGTTTCAAGTAAATCAATAAGTTCTAATGTATTAATACTATCTGAATTTCCCAATAAAGTAAATTTAATTGTTCCAGATTTGTTTGGGTTTTTATTAAAAGATGCTGAACCAGCCCCACCTGTTGTTAATGTATTTGCATCTTCTGCTGTTGTAATTTCAATAAAAGAACCTTCAGCAAATCCAGAAACAATTGCTCCACTTACTGAAGCTAAAACACTCTTTGGATTCCATAATTTTGTAGCCATATCTTTCCTCCTTTTACACTGTTAAAACATAAGTAATATATACTGATTCAACTGCACCCTGTATTTGACTTGTAACAACAATATTTTTCCATACTCTACTAGCTCTATCATTAGCTAAAACTTCATCTGGGTGAGGAACCACAATAGTAGTTTTATCTGCTAAAATTATTCCTTGAGTATCAGCAACATTTACTACAGTTTGAATTTCATTTATAATTAACAATCTTCCTTCTTCTGTATATGGAATTTTTTCTGCATTCATAAATAAAAGAGATAAGTTTGATTTTAGTTTATTCTTTAACCATATTTTACCTTGCGTTATATCTAAATAAGAACCACTTGTTGTTTTTCCCCCTTTTGTTACTCCTCTGCCCAATTCTTCAGCCCATACATTTACATTTCCTGCAATATATTCGTTTTCATCTGCTAATTTAAAATATTCATTTGCTATTGAATTTGGTGATTTTAAAGCCCAATTTGAGCTACCTACTGTTTTGGGTGCCATTCTTCCTGTAATAGCAGCATTTAAATATACTTGACCTGTTCCATTTGGTGACCCAGCATGATGGTAAATTCCTACATTATCAGAATTAATTGTTGATGCTAAAGACAATACATTTGCTTTTGCTTCTGTTACTGATGGTGAAGCTACATATATTTTTTCTGCACTTGTAGCCCATTCTCCTAATGCTGTAATTCCAGTTACGGAAGTGATATCTGATACTATAAAGAAAAAATCTTTAGATGCTATAGTATTTAATGAGTTTTTTATTTCAGCATCTTCTATGGCATTTACTCCAAATATTGCTACATTTTGGCTTTCTTGTGATAAGATTAATTCTAATAATTTATATCCAGTTGATGCTTCATCTAATCCAGAAGCTGATATTTCATCAACCTCTTTGTAATCTACATCTGCTGAATTTGTAAAAATTAAAATTTTACTCATTCCTAATTCTGTTACAGATTTTGTTTGGTCTGATATAGTTACATTTACAATTTTTGACATTTATTCCTCCTTAAATCAATTTATTTTTATACTAAATTCTGCATGGTCTGCATAATCTATTTGTTCTGTTGTTTTTTCACTCATATCAAACTCAATACTGAATTGATATGCTTCTATATAATCATAGTCTACAGGTGATTTAACATCAAGTATACTACCTGTGTGTATTATTTGTATACTCCCATCTAAATGTTTCTTATATGGGTTGCTATAGTCTCTATGAAGATTTGTTGCTTGTTGTAGAATATCTACCCCATTATTTATATCATTAAAAAACTTAATACTATATAACAATCTTGGTATTTTTTCAAAGGTAAAATCTACACTATCATTTACTTCATTATATTTTAATTCAGAGTAGTCATATTCAGAATCATTATAATTATCAAAATAAACAATCATTCTAGGAAAAGTTAATACACCTTCTGGTATTTTAAATAAATCATATCCATTAATAATTTGAACATTAGAATCAACTAAGCCAGATGACTGTATTTCTTTAATTATTTCCGTTGCTATTTCTTTAAATGTCAACAGCATCAACCTCCGTTACAGCATACCAAATGTAAAAAGGTAGGGTATTGTTTGCATATAATTTAGGTTTTATAACTTTAAAATTATAACCCTCAAAAACAAATGTATCTTTATTTTTTATAAGATTAATATCTGTTTTCATTTGTCTAATTTTAATAAGTTGATAACTTAGTCCTCCCATGTTAAATAGTTGATAATCTGATTTTTTTGCAAAACTTATCATTAGATTCATAATTAAATTTGATTCAACTTCCTCAATCCAATTTCCATTTTCTAATCTACCAGAATTTTTTCTTTTAACAACATATTCCATAGAAGCATCACTTACTATATTTTCTAAACCTACTTGCATTTTTACTCACCTTCTTTCCCTTTTGTTTTAATTATTTTTATTGCATTATACATTTTGTATGTGTCTTTTAATAATTTAGCATGACCTTTTCTTGCAATTGTGGATGCTGATAAAACTGGATATTTCATTTTATCAATTTTATTCTTAG
>CAYPNO010000306.1:0-2695 GCA_964411865.1 uncultured Desulfuromonas sp.
CGAAAATCGGAATGCCCATGACTATCGATTTATTGAAGTCAATCCTGCTTTTGAACGGCTAACTGGACTGACGTTAAGAGATATCGTGGGAAAAAGTTTCAGAGAAGTCACACCTAACATCGAAATAAATAGGATTGAACTTTATGAACAGGTACTCAAGACCGGCGTAGCCTCCTCTTATCAAAATTACTCAAACACGCTTGGGAAGACTTATGAAACCTGGGTATACAGAACTCAATATCCATTTTTCGTTACCGTTACTTCAGATATATCGGATAGAATTGAGATGGAAGAAAAGTTGGCCGAGTATTTTAACAACGATTCCGACCTTTTTTGCATAATCAATCAGAGCTCATTACTTTGAGCAAGAGGTACTGTCCAATTGAACGCCATCTTTTTTTATGATTTGATAACCCCTTCAACCAATTTTATCATAATTTTTTTATCCTCTGGTAGGTTTTCATTAAACCTCAAAGTAACTTTTTGAACAAGTTTTTCAAGTGACCGAATGATATGTGGTTGCATAGAGCCAGGTATCCATAAAGTAACAGTTAATCCCTCTTTTGAATTTTCAATAATCCCGCTACACCTTGTTAAAATCCGCAGATAGTGGTGGTCGTCTCGATAATTATTGTATATCTCTCGATAATCGCTATGCAGATTATGGAAGATATTCGCAGCATTAACGCGCAAAGCATCCATGTAACTTTTTCTTCTTGTATCAAGCAATTTATAGTTTTCATCAAGCATTTGTTGAATATGCGAATCCTTCTTTATTGCTTGAGTTTGATTGTATTCCGCAAGCTCAAGATTGCGTTCAAAGGTTTTCTGATCAATTTTTAGTTCTTGAGTTTTTTTCTGTATTGTTTTGATACTCTTATTAACACTTTTTAGTTCTTTTTTTAGTTTGTCCAATCCGGAAGAATTGTTTTCAATTGCCAGAATAAGTTGTTTTTTTCGAATCTCTTTTTTCTTGAAGGATCGTGTTTGTCGATTAATTGCAAGCAGATTTTTGGCCAAATCATGGTTTGCCTTACTGGTTTGTTGTTTGATTTTTTTGTATTCAGCGGTCACAGTTTCCCGATCCCGATCTTGATAGTGATCTTTTACTTCCTTGAAATCAAAAGAGGAACGGGAATCAAGTTGGTTTATTCCAAAATGAATATCAAGGTACTTAAAATCATTTTCCTGTAGCCACCGATTAAACATGAACCAGACAGCGTCCTGAGTATCCATGTCAGGGTTTGAGCATAAAATAGCAACTATTATTGTTCTTTTTCTGTATGTTGCTCGAACCAGAATACGCCTAAATTCACTATTTTTGATCCAGATTTCTTCTTGATATTCAAATTTATATTCCTGTTTCCGGTTGTCATCTTTATTATTTTTAACTCTTTTTTTAGTGAATGTTAGAGTTATTTTACTTTCATCCCAATCATCAGGGTTAAAACCTTTTTCCCAAGTTATTAAGTGATCTTGTTTAAACCTATCGAAGCACTCTTGCCCAAAAATAGCTCTATCAATGATAAAAGTCCTCCCGGTTGGATTGTCATCACTGAATAATTTATCAAATTGGTTAAGACTGATAAAAAAACGTTCACGCATATCATAATAAGGGCTATAATGTTGGATGAAGCATGCTCTGCCACGAACCGTATGGAAACAGTCGAGATTAATTACTTTACTAATAGAATGAAGGCTACCGCACCAGCCTTTTAGTACTTTCAACGTCCCAGTGTAATGTTTTGTATGAGGGTCAAAATAAAATATCGATCCCCGCCCGGGCCCATCAGAAAGTAGTCGATTGTTATCTTGATAAAGATCAAGTGTGTTTTCCGGCGTTGCAAAACGATCCAGCCAGTTCCGTTGATCTCGTAAGCATTTGATCAGTTCATTATTGAAAAAAAGTAGGCTTTCGAAACAGAGGGACTTTGACTGTTCAATATTAACCGCTCCCTGTAGCAATTGACAGAGGAGTTGCTGTTGCATCACGCTGTATTTGACATCAGCGGAATCAAAAAGAATAAGCCCGGCATGCTGAATCATGCGCCGTCCCAAATATGTGTCATGGTGTTCAGACAAAAAACAGGGCGACCTCTGGACAATTGGATCGCTATTTGAACTTGAATCATCGTCGGAGGGTTCAATGGTTGCCCCATTTCCGCAGGTATCAGAAGGCTCAACAGTGGCCTTTTTTGAGGATGTCGTCTGGCAGCTATGGCAAATATCACTGACCAAACTTGCAGATATCTTTATTCCAAAAATCTCCTCTACTCCAATTATGATTTTTTCACGATAAGAGCGTCCCAAAAATGCACGCATACGATACTGTTGGCGAACATAATTGATTAATTCAGGAGTTGTTTTCTTAGAGGCTTGCCGACCAGTAAATGCTTTACATATTTCATCCATATCACAACTTTTAAGCGCTTTGGCCCATTTTTTTATGGTGCGTGCATCATGGTTGAATCTTTTTTGGAGTAGTGATAACTTTGCTCCTCCGTTATATAATCTGCCCATCAACGATTTGTGATCAAAAGCTTCTGGAGGAACACTCACTCGTTCAAGCAGAGCAACTCCCAGGTAAACATAATATTGAGATTCTTCAGTGTCTAGAAAAACGCTTAAATCTGTGTCGATTGATTCGCAACATGACAAAACTGGTTGTATCATTATCATAGCCTCCGTTGTTTGA
>CAYPNO010000307.1:0-2685 GCA_964411865.1 uncultured Desulfuromonas sp.
GTGATTGTTCGCTAATTGCCTTATTGAACGATTCCTTAGAAACCCTTGGTTTAGTTGGCGCTACCCCTACATCGGAGGCTACTGAGATGTCTATGGTTTGATCACCACTTTGTTGTAAGGCCTTAACCTCCCCTTTTTTGGGGGGAGTTAAGGTCTTATCCTTATAAAGCGGTTTCGTGGTAGAATCTTTGTCCCCAACCCAGGCCTTGAACTCATCAGGGCTCATCTCGGTTACCCCGCCAAAACCTTCCCATCCATCATCATAGTTGGAAAGATAAAGGGCTTCGGCATCGGCCTTGGAATCAACCCCAAACATCACCTTGTGCTCGTCAAACTCAAAGGTTTCAGGGTCAACCTGATCCACAACAAATATCTTGGGGCTTGCTGTTGCTCCAGGGGCAACAACCACATCTACGTTATCGCCGTCTTTACCCGTGGTCCTCTTGATGTATCCATAATGCCCGGTCATTCGAGATTCCCAGGCGTTACCGTCATTGTCCACGCCGGACCTGACTGACCCGTCCGGGTTTTCAATGGAGATGTCGTGTCCTTCGATCCTAATATGGCCCTTGCGATAGTTCCCCGCCTCCTTCTGTCCATCAGTGGGAGCCGTGTCTACCTTCTTGACTTCCTGCTCGATTTTCTTCTCAACTGCTTTTGCTTCCGGTGTTTTGGGTTCCTGGTAACCGGCCATGGCCCTATCTGGTTGTTGCTCGCTTGACTCAGTGGCCTGATCCTGCTCAAGCCCCCTCAATGCTCTTGGCTGCCCAAACGCCGGAGTTGGCAATCCCCTGGGGATCTCCTTTTCAATCGGTTGCCCAATGGCTGGGTCGGGTGATGGGTCAATGTCCCCAAGTTCCCGGGCCTTTGCTTCAAACATTGCCTGGCGTCGTGCCTGTTCTGCTTTAGACGGAGCGTACTCGTTCCTTCGTATCGGCTCAGGAGCCTTCCACCCGGCAAGGGCTGTACCCCCCTCGATCCTCTGCTCTTCACGCTCAAAAAACTGCCTACGCTGCTCTTCTCTTTTGGCTTCTTCCGCCTCCCGAGCCCGCTGCTCTCTGGCCTCGTCGGACTGGCCGTCTCTTATGGACTGGATGCGTTGTAGTTCCATTTCTTGCTGCTTGATCCGTCTGAACTCGGCAATACCCCTGTCTACTTCATCCTGCCCCTGATTGATGTGGGTACCTGGGGAGTTTAAAGCTTCCTGCTCCTGTCTCAAGGCTTCTTGCTCTAAAGCCTCTTGTCTCTCCATCTCACGTTGCCTCTGCTGCTGAGCGCCCAGGGCAAGTGCTTGTATTGGGACACCTGGCGAACGATATGTACCGTCTCTCTGAGCCTGTATATCGGCAGCCCATTGTTGTTCTTCTGCGCTCGGCCCTTGTGATCCTTCGGGGGCCGTAGGTTCTGCCTGGGCAGGTGTTTGCTCTGTGGCTGCGTCGATATTTTTAGGGGTGGGGGCTGAAAGGTCCTCGCCGTTGAAGCCCGTGTCACTATCAAGTAGGTTTTGCTTGGTGTGCTTGGTTATTTTACCAACAATATGGCCCCCACCACCCATACCAAAACCCATTATTCCGCCTTGGACTCCACCTTCCACACTGCTTTCCTTGACACCTTCCCAAAGATCCTGTTCTGGGTTTACATATTTTCTTTTTTGAACATTGCTTTCAAAAACCTCAAATCCACTCTGTGGGGCTTCCTGTAAAGCCTCAGTCCCGCCACCGGTAACTATTTTTCTGGTCAGCCCACCAGCTGCCTCTCCACCAATTAATTTGCCCATGTAGTGCCCGGAAACACTACCGAGAGCGCCTGTTGCGCCAAAAACCATAGCCATGGTCTTCATGGCAGCATGGTCAGCGACAAGCTCTCTTGCCTGTCTGTCCCTGGCCTGGCTCGACATTCCCTCGCCCTCTAATCCGTTCCAGGCTTTTTGATATTCTTCTGTTTGAGACAAAACGTCATGCGGGGCATCAACCACCATATCATAAATGTCTTTTCCAGATTCAATAGATGCGGTCCCGCCTTCTCCGATAAAACCACCTATCACACCGGCCATACCAGAAGACAACCCCTTTATGCCCTGCTTAATGAGCCCGTGGGTTATCGCTCCACCGACACCCATCCCGGTCGCTGTGGACGGCGCTGATTGAAGGAGACTGCCAATTATTTTTGACGGGCTCTTCCATGCGTCTCCCGCAAACAGGCTTTTGAAGTTTCCCGTCGGATCTTCCTTCCAAGTTTTATCCGTATCTTCTGTGTATCTTAGCTGCATAGAATCTTTCATTGCAGGAGACAAGGCGTCATAGTCTTCTTGCTCTTTTTCTTGGTAAAACGACTCTATGGCTTGCCCAGCCCTATCGACAAGGCCTTCGCCATCTTTTGTGAGTAGCCGAGTTGGATCAAGGTTCCCAACAACGTCTATGGCCCGCCCCACTGTTTGTCCGAATCTGTTAAGGCCTAATGCAAGACTTCTTGAATAGTCGCCGGCTGTTGTTCTTTGGGTTGTGTTAAACGGATCATAGTCAACCGGCTCATACTGAAATTGATCGGGGGCAACCTCAAACGGATCATAATCTACCGGGTCAAGTTTGATTGGCATTATCGCATTCCTCCCATGTGAATCTTCATATACTTTCCTGGTCTATTGGGGTCTGCTATATACCAATTCCCATCTGGGGCTTGTTTTGC
>CAYPNO010000308.1:0-2663 GCA_964411865.1 uncultured Desulfuromonas sp.
CCTAAATACTTCGCAAATTCTCCCCGACTCATCATATTCTCCATAACTTTCTCCTTTCTAATAACGTACCCTACCCCTTCAAAATGTAGATGTCAACAGATATCTGTAGATATTTAGGGCTTGACAGTAGATATCTATAGATATACTATAGTCTCAACCTAAACAATAAAAGGAGGATCCTATGGAAAACAAATTAATGTTGAACATCCTGGCAGCAAATGCCGTTGTTGGTTTAATCCTATGTGGGGCTGAGGCCCCTACAATGACACAGCAAGTTCTTGTGTCAGGGTTCGGATTTTTCCTGTTTGCTGGGGCGGCCTGGGCGATAACCGTTCTCATGAGAGACAAGTAGCCTCTGGGGGCACCCTATTTCCTATACCGGTGCCCCCTCCATCCTCCGGCGGCTCGTATCGGCCAGTCGGCAAACCACGGCTCCCGCACCATCATTAACTTCTCAAATTCCTCTACGTTTCCCCCTGGCGGACATTCGGCCACGATCTCATCGTGAACGTGTAAGACTATCCGATACCCGGCATCCTCCACCCGGAGCATGGCCGCGGTAAGAATATCACGACTTATGGCCTGTATCACGTTCTCTGTCATCTTACTGCCGTAGGTGTGAATCCGTGTCCAACCTGCACCCCCCATACAGCTTATCTCCAGGACATCTAAGCCCCTCGGGTCAGTCCCCCGAGACAGCCGGGGCTTATGGTAATATAAATTACGGCCCGACGGTAATGTACACGCAAGGACATCCTGGACATCATAGTATGTGTAAGTCAAGCACTGTACCAACTGAGGGACTCCTGGGTAGGATATAGCTTTGATGGCCGCCCCTTCTATCCCATACAGTTCAGGGGTAAAATCCCACGATCCTGAAGGATCCTGTCGGTACTGCCCGCCCCAGAGTTCGACTATCGCCGGGGAATCCGCCCGCCACTTCAGTATGTTCTCTTTAATCTCTTCATCGGACATCAGGCTACCCGCCCCGAAGTTCTTCCAGGCATTGATCCACCCGCCGTACGCTGACCCCAGTTCCGCTATTTTACCTATTTTCTTCCGCAGGGGATGGTGCTGGCCCGTCTCAATCTTGTGGTTAAGGATCTCCTGAAAGGGGATGCCGGATATTTTAGCCGCCGACATCTCATATATCTTTCCGTGGGTGCGGAATACCTCAAGCCTCCATTCCTCCTTAGCGACTGCCGCAATGACAACGGCCTCGATTGCCGAATAATCCGAGCAAATCAGATCGCCCACGAGTAACCCCCGGATACAGCTTGCCACCGTCACAACGGGGTCGGTGAAATATTGATTAAGGCAGCCGAGACGGGCATAGTACAACGCCGCCTCTGTTGTTTCATCACCCCATTCGAGGTGGTCGCCACCGGGGGTATTGCAGTCCGGGCATACCATAATGTCTAAAGCCCGTATCGCACCGCACGTTACGCACCGCACACTGTCTGGCCCGGAGTTTTTTAAGTTTTGTGGCTGAACCCCCCGACCAGCGAACCTGCCGGTTCTGTCGGCCCCGCAGTAAACAAACGAATCCCTGAGTCGGCCATCGGCCATGGTCGTACGTTCGAGAGCGTACAACTTCTTGACGGACGAACTGCCAAGAAGTTGTCGGATCTCAAAGGCACGGCGGGCGGCGGGCGGTAACGAAGGGTCCTCCATAGCTTCGGCTATGTGGGCTTTATCTAAACTTAATAAATTAACCCCAATACTCTGTAACCACTTATCCCCGGCGGAACCTTTACCGATCTCATCGATGGTGTTCACCTCTCCGCCGGTCACCTCAATTAGCTCCGCAGTGAATTTCTCTTGCGCAGCCTCAAACACCTTAATACATGCCATCAGAGACTCCACGTCCACCTGGACCCCCCGAGCATTAATCCTCTGATCTAACTGCCACAGTTTTAACTCAAATGGAAGTAGGTCAGGCAGGGCCGCGGATACAGCTTTTTCTGCTACAACATCCTGCCGGTTATACTGGTACATTTCCCAGTATAACTCGGGGTATCTGTCTACTGTACGCCGGAGGGATTTATCCTTAGCTGTCGGATTCTTTGGAATTGAAAGTAGTTGGATAAGCCGTTTACCCCGCTTATCTTTTTGTTGAGTAGGGGTGAGTATTTCAGATACCTTCCCCAAGGCCCCAGGGAGACCATAGGCCCGTGCTTTAGACGCACTGCACCTCATTTGCTCCAGGGGTAGCTCTGGCCACCCGTACCGTTTAACGCAAACATAGTTCCAAATATACCATTCAAACAGAGAGTTATGCGCCTCAAGAAGGCCCCCCTGAGCAATGTGATCAAACAGGGGGGTGGGGGCCGCCGCCCACGGCACCCACAGGTTACCTTCATAGTCCATGGAAATAACTTCTGTGGATGGATGGGCGGCGTAAGTTGAGGCGTTAAGTGCCTTTAGTCCAGGTTTACCCTTTACTAAAGGCACGTAACGATCTCCTTTGAAGACATACCCGGCTTCTGAATATGTTTCAAAGTCGAGGGTTATCATCAGGATGGGAGTTCCATAAGTCCATTCTGAACCAGCTGTTCGTCTGTCCATCCGGCGTTAATGTACTGCTGGTATGTGAGACCGTTGGCCGCCGCCGTCATCAGCGGAGGTGTCAAGAAACTGGGATCCGGTACCGGCGGTGCAGG
>CAYPNO010000309.1:0-2636 GCA_964411865.1 uncultured Desulfuromonas sp.
TTGCAAAAAGTTGCTGCGTTTGTGGAGAAGTTTAAAGGGGTTGGCGGGAAGGTTTAAACTCAGCAGCGCAAGGGACGAGAGTTTTAACGCAGTTGCTTCTTATGCAGAGAAACTCGAACTCCCCCATGCCAGGTAGTGATGACAAGTCAGCCCAAATTGTTTTAATTTCCGGGCTGACTTTACTTTATCGATTTGCATATTCTAGCGAGTTTACTCACGTCACAAGGCGTAAGTTAGGCTTTACTTTATTAGTGGGGCTAGCTTGTCTATTTCCAGCAAGTGCGTTGAGCATTAAGCCAAAAGTAAGCTCATCCAATTCTTCAGGTTGAATCAAGAGCTCCCTAGCAACATCACTTTTCAATATGCCATCTTCACGAAGACTGGTGAAAACTTTCCTGAGTACTTGCGATGTTTCAAATGATGATGGTTCAGGTTCACGATTCCGACCAAACTTAGCCAAATCAATGCACAGCGTTCGATAGGTCCAGTCCGTTGTTAAGCCTAGCGCATGAAGTCGATAATTTAAGGCCGCAGCTGAAACGTTCCAGTATTTTTTATGTGAAACAAGGCTTTTAAGAGTCGCAGTTCTTGGGGCATTTGCCAATACACTTCTTCTAGGCATTAAAAAAGCAGATGAAAAAGCATTAGCTTCTTTCTCCGCCTCCTGTCCGTGTGGTGCACCATGCCGATGCATTACCAAATGACCTAATTCATGCGCTGCATCAAATCGGCATCGTTCCGCTGTTTTTTTTGTATTGAGAAATACAAAAGGAACATCGTCATACCACATGGAAAAGGCATCGACCTCCCTAGCATCAACAGATAGCGAAAAGACACGTACACCCTTGGATTCAAGTAAAGCAATCATATTCTTGACAGGTAGTTCACCTAAATCCCAATACCGTCGAAGCATTTCAGCTGCGGCTTCAGGATCATTTTCCTGCCCGATATCTGGATATTGATCGTCTTCAGCTGACTGTTGGCTGGTTTTGTTTTTTGAATTTACATCCGACGCAATTCTGTAATCCTCAGGAAAATCAGGTGAGGGTAAATCAAACTTATCACCTATCCATCGGCTCAAAAGAAGTGCAATAGCACCCGCTGATAGAGCAATATCCCTTTGAGCAGCTGTCATTTTGGTAAGTGCACGAAAACTTGCCACCTCAACAGGAAGCTCTTCCACGTCATCAGCAAAGAAAAACTCGACCGGAAACCTGAGCGCACTCGCGATCTTTTCGACTGTCTGGCTCTCAGGTATAGTTTGCCCACTCTCATAAGCGGTGATAGACCGGTCTGTTACACCAACCTCCTTCGCCAATGCCCGCTTAGTTAGCCCTCTGCGCTTCCTTGCAAGGGCGAAACGAGTATTATTGAACATGATTATGCTTTCTTCTTAATTGATACTTCTATATCTGGCAAATCAGGAAGTTCGAGTTCGACTGAGTCATCATCTAACAGTAAACTCGGTAAAATAATACGCTCTTTCCAACCATCGATTTTTCCGTTGGAAATACTTGATGGCAGAGAGAGTTCGCAACGTACTTCGGTGGCAGCCATATGCATCAAAAGCACCCAAGTAGTAAGCCCTGAGGTTTTCTCCACTATTGGCAACAACTCACTGAACATATCTTGCTGATTGTTCGTTTCAACCGCTTCAACAGTATTCACACCCTTTGGGCATTTATTTGAAGGCGTGGCTCCGATCATACCTGTTGCATCATCGCCAGTAGTGACAACGATAGCCAAGCTCTCTTTTTTATTAACCACAAGCTCGTAGTTACCCTTATCTGATTTGACCCAACCCTGTGGCCGTAACTGCTCTCGCAATACAGCAACAGTTTCCGCCCACATGATGACTCCACGAGCGATGCTTGGATGATTAGCGGTAGTACGTGATCTTGCTAGATAACCTTGCCAAACAGACTCTGTAAGAATAGGTAATGAAATCCCAAGTAGGGATAAGCGATCTACGGCATTTTCTTTAGTGTGTAACAGGTTTTGCATGCGCTGGGTCTCCAAGTATGGTCTTAGTCTTCCTGTTTTTATACCTCAAAAGAGAATGAAAAACAAGAAGAGCAGTGAGAGTCACCTAAATAAAGCCATAATCAACGGTGACTTATAAGTAAGCGTTTGATGGTCCTATTTTACACCACTACTCCGCAGGCCAATCCACTCCAATCGACCGACTAGACTGAGCGATTTCAATACGTATGGTGCTGTAATTTTAATTGCTAGAGTAGTCACGGGGTAAGTTGATGGACAAAAAGTAGGCGATAGCTGGTGGTCTATTAGCTTTTTTCTGTAATCCAACGCTGAAATACGTGCGCGTTGAGATCATTACCCAAAGCAATGCGTGAAACAGATATGCTGGGACTTAGGTTGTCGGCACACAAACTGTGCTTTAAATTCAGGGATATATGGAACTTACGATAAGGCCGAATAACTCTTACACTGTTGAGAGATAGCGATGGCACCTTGCTATAAATGCTTTACATTATTCTGGCTTTTAATTAGCTTGGTCTTGACTCAATAAGGCACTGATAAATGTATCAATGACTTTTCATTACAACTAATTGTTTCTGAGAATTTGATTTTATGTTTTGGTAATTTACCTAAAAAATCATTTTCTTCTGTTT
>CAYPNO010000310.1:0-2612 GCA_964411865.1 uncultured Desulfuromonas sp.
GGTATAATATTGTTGTTGTTGGTGCCACTGGTCAAATTGGCACTCAGGTAATATGGGAACTTGAAGAGCGCGCATTTCCGGTTGAAAAGCTCCTTGTTTTTGCTTCGGAGAAATCAGCGGGGGAATATGTAGAATTTTGTGGCGAAATGATATCGGTTCAGCGCCTAGATGATACTGCCTTCGTTGGAGCAGACATTGTGTTTTTTTGTGTTCCTGCACATGTGTGCTCAGAGCATCTAGCTCAGGCAGAGAAACAAGGGGCATTCTGTATAGATTTAAGTGGAAGTGACCGAGGTACGTCTGCACCGTTTATAGTCCCAGAGTTAACCAATGCGCGGAGGTTGAAGTCTGAGACAAGCGTGGTAGTTCCACCTGTTGCAGTAATTCAAGCGGCACTAATCCTGGCCCCTATTCAGGATCAATTTGGAATTAAAGATGTGACTCTCACTGTGCTCCAAAGTGCTTCTTCTCTTGGCTCTGGAGGTGTCGAGGCACTGCGCAAGCAGAGTGGAGCGCTTTTGAATGGGCGACCTTTGGAGGTTAAGGATTTGCATGCTGATGCTCCTGCGCAGCTCGCATATAACTTGACCCCAGTAGTCAGTGGGGGATGGGACATTTATCCAGCAGCTGATGTTATCTGTAGCGCGTTGAGTAAGTTACTTGGTCAGTCTGAGATGTCCTGCCACGCTGAGCTTATTCAAGCACCAGTTTTTTATGCTAATGGTCTGAGCCTGATGTGTCATGTCGTAGCCGAAGTTGATGCAGAAACAGTGGCAACCTGTCTTATGTCCCAGGCGGGGGTGGAAGTTGTTAGCACCTTGCTTTTGCATGAATTTGGTACCATCGCTGCGCCACAATATACCGAGATCCCAGTGGCTATTACCCGAGTAACTGACAAAGTTCACATTGCTTTGTGGTCTGTTGTAGATAATCTACGTAAAGGCAGCGCCTTGAATGCGGTGCAGATGGCAGAGATGTATATCGCATGCTAGTTAATTCCAATATCCAGCATTCCGGAGAAAATATTTACTGTGCCCCGTGTATGCTTGACTATTGAATATGACGGTACTGCCTACCACGGTTGGCAAACGCAGCCGAATACGCGTGGGCGCACGATTCAGGCCATACTCGAGGGGGCTCTTGAGGTGGTGCTAAAGCACACCGTAAAGCTTTATTCATCTGGGCGCACAGATGCAGGGGTGCATGCTGTAGGGATGAAAGCACACTTTGATACGGATGTGAATTTGCCGTTAAGTGCCTACCGCCAGGGGGTAAATTCACACTTGCCCCAGGATATTGCCGTTGTGGAAGCCGCAATTGTTTCGGTTGCCTTCCACGCACGTTTTGATGCACTGAAAAAACACTATCGTTATTGTATATACACATCTCCGGTGCGTTCCCCTCTGAAACGGCTATACGCTTGGGTTGTCCCAGTACAACTTGATGTTGAGGTGATGCGCGCTACTGCAACGCTACTGGAAGGGCGACACGACTTTGTCGCTTTTAGGTCCAGTTCATGTTCAGCCGCAACAACGGAACGTTCCCTTGAATCGATCGCAATAAGCGCGCAAGATCGAATCATTGCAATCGATGTTATAGGTGATGGGTTTTTGAAAAACATGGTGCGGATAATAGTAGGTGCGCTCTACGCAGTTGGCACTCACAAGGCGACAATTGCGGATATAGAAACTATGTTGACCGCGAGGGTTAGGCCGTCACCAGTTATAACGGCTCCAGCCTGCGGGTTATGTCTGATGCAGGTTTACTATAAAAACTCCGCAAATATGTAAGTAAATTGCTTGACGAAGCTGGACTAATTCGCTATGTTTCACACTTCTGTGAGCCCCGTACAGCTACGCAGAATTTATATACATACGAGAGGATAATAATGAGCACGCAGACAGCTAAAGAAAAAGATATCGAACGCAACTGGTATGTCATCGATCTGGATGGCAAAGTACTTGGTAGAACTGCCACAGAGATTGCGCGTATACTCAGGGGTAAGCATAAGCCGGTTTATTCACCTAGTGTGGATACTGGTGATTTCGTTGTTGTTACAAATGCCGGGAAGCTGCTCCTGACTGGCAATAAAATTAACGACAAAATGTATTATCATCACACTGGGTACCCTGGCGGAATTCGTTCTATTAATGCCGCAAAGCAAATGGGGAAAAAGCCGGAAGATTTGGTTTTCAAGGCTGTTAGAGGCATGCTGCCCAAAAATAGATTGGGGCGCCAGATGCTGAAAAAGCTGAAGGTTTATGCAGGCTCTGAGCACCCACACAGTGCTCAGAAACCTAACGTACTTGAGATTCAATAGCGCAAGGAGATTGACATAATATGGCTGAACAGTGTTTTAGTGCCACCGGCAAACGCAAAACATCCGTAGCACGCGTAAGGATGAAGTCTGGAAATGGCAGTATTGTGGTAAATAAACAAGACTATAATGATTACTTTGGGCGTGAAACCTCTAAGATGGTTATCCGACAGCCCCTTGAATTGACCGACACACTTGGTAAATATGATGTATTAGTTAACGTAAGTGGTGGAGGTCCTTCAGGCCAGGCAGGAGCAATTAAGCATGGTATTACTAAAGCTTTACTTGCTATAAA
>CAYPNO010000311.1:0-2571 GCA_964411865.1 uncultured Desulfuromonas sp.
TCCCGGGGTATGTCCCTGCGGCAGCCCTTTACCCCGCCATTCGCGCATCAAGGGCCGCTCCGACGACACCATCAAATTCCGCGGAGTTAACATCTATCCCAGCAGCATCGACACCATCCTTTCAGCGGTACCGGGACTCGGGAGCGAATATCAGATTCATCTAACCCGCGATGCCAACTCAGGACGCGACTGTATGCGCTTGCTGATTGAGCGTGGCCAGGGAGTTAATGCAGCCCGCAACGCAGAATTGATTCATGAAACGGAATACCAAGTCAAAAAACAACTGCTAGTCAGTGCTGAACTCGAGCTGGTAGAGTATGGAACCCTGCCGCGCACAGAAAAAAAGAGTCAGCGCGTCTTCGATAGCCGCATCCAGGATGCGATTGTCTAATCTCGGGCTACAATGCGCGCTAAAAACATGCCCACATTATCGAACGCCACCCACCAAGAGGATACATATGCGATATCTCCTTATACTGACGACAATGCTACTCGGTCTCGCAGCGTCTGCCAGCGCCAGTGACCCCATCAAAATTGGCGCATTTTTCGATCTTTCCGGGCGCGCCGCTTTTATCGGCACCCCCACCAGACTGGTGGCCGAGATGGCGGTGGATAAAATCAACAGCGCCGGAGGGATACACGGACGAAAGCTTGAACTTATAGTTGGTGACACCGAAGCCGACCCCGCGAAAGCGGTAAACCTGGCAAAAAAGTTTATCTATAAGGATAAAGTGGTCGCCATCATCGGTCCCACCATGACCGATACTGGCATGGCGGTAAAAATGCTCGCCAACAAAGGCAAAACTCCGATTTTTATGACCGTCGGAGGCGATCCGGTAATCATGGGGGGTAAATACGGTTCCTTTGAATGGGTCTTTAAATCTCCCCAACGCTCCAGCATTGCGGTTAAACGCCTGTTTCACTACCTGCAGCAGCACCAGATACACACTATTGCCCTCCTCAGCGCTGCGGACGGTTTTGGTAAAGACGGAGTGCAGTGGATTCAAGAGCTGGCTCCAGAGTACGGTATCAAGATCGTAGCGCAGGAATCCTTCGGCCCACGCGACACCGACATGACCACCCAGCTCACCAAGGTCAAAAACACGAGCCCCGAAGCCATTGTGACTTGGACTATCGGCCCGGCCGGAGCCATTGTTGCAAAAAACAGAGCCCAACTCGGGATCGATATTCCTCTATTTCAATGCCACGGCCTGCCAGATCCCAAGTACATTGAACTCGCCGGCAACGCCAGCGAGGGAAATCGCATGCCCTCCACCAAGCTGTTGGTTGCAGATGAGCTGCCCGATTCCGATCCGCAGAAGGCGGTGATTCAGGAATTTATCCGCCTGTATACAGAAAAAGGCTACGCTAAACAGTTTCCCATCAACACCCATTCCGGCTACGCCTGGGATGCGATCATGCTTTTGGCCGAAGCTATAAAGACCAGCGGCACCGAGGCCAAGGCTCTACGCCAGGCCATTGAAAATACCAGCAACCATGTCGGTGTATCTGGTATTTTCAATATCAGCGTCGAGGATCACAATGGTCTAGGTACTGACTCCATGGTGATAGTCGAGGTCAGAGATGGAGAATTCAGGCTGGCAGATTAATACATGTGCGGATGGACACATATGATATAAGGGCGATTCGTGAATCGCCCCACAGCAGCATGAAGGAAGTACTGACCGAGGAAGTGCTGATAAAAAATATGTTCTCACGTTTGCGCGCCGCCAAGGTTAAACACCCGCTCCTGCACAAAACAACGCTATTAGCAGCGGTCTTGTTAGCCTTTTGCTTTCTTGTCAACACCTGCAGTGGTAACAACGACTGGCGCACCGCCAGCCGCGAATCCGCCGGTCTGGCCCCACTGCCAGCAGATGAGCCCGGCGCGGTAATTCAGGTCTATGCAGCTCCAGCCTGGAGTTGGCGCGGCTGGTTTGCCGTCCACACCTGGATAGCCGCCAAACCCGCCGGTGCCCATGAGTATACGGTATATGAAGTTATCGGCTGGCGCCAGAGACAGGGGCTACCTGTGTTAAGAATCGTGCGCGATATCCCCGACCGCTATTGGTACGGCGAAAAACCACACATTCTGGCTGATCTACGTGGCACGCAGGCTGCCCAATTACTGGAGCCCCTGGAGAGCGCTGCACGTTCATACCCCTGGCCCAATAACTACAAAGCCTTCCCCGGCCCCAACAGCAACACCTTCACAGCCTGGATTGCCCACGAAGTGCCACAATTGCAATTAGATTTGCCCTGGAGTGCTATCGGCAGCGGCTATATTGACCGTCAAGACTGAATTTCATAGACCTTTGCGGCGCAAACGTTATAATTCTAATCCAAACTAAATCTCTCTTATTTCAACAGAAAACCATTTACAGACTGCAGCTAAATGAATATCCCCGCCATCTTCCTTTGTGCCAAAAAAAATGCACGCAAGTCGTTACTTATGATCTGCCTTGCCATATTTCTTATTGATATTATCTTTGTAGCGCTTAATTATCATTCAGCCCACAATGCCCTGCTGACTACCCTGACAAAACGCGCGCAAGATCATCAAAACGGGTT
>CAYPNO010000312.1:0-2567 GCA_964411865.1 uncultured Desulfuromonas sp.
GTTCAATTTTGCGTCACATCCAGGAAAAAGTAATCCAAGATATATTGATGTTTCAAATGAAGAATTGATTGAACACGGCAAAAAATTGTTTCGAGAAAATGGAAAATTGACAAGAAGAATGTGGGGAAGTTATGCAAAAAAGAATGGACTACCAACAACTCTAAATAATGATTTTAGATTCAAAACATTTCAAAATTTTGTCAATCAAGTTGCAACAAATCACAAAGTCATTTCTGTTGAATTTTTTGGTTTTGAAGATGTCTATAATATAACTGTAGATGACAATCATAATTATCATGTTTTGACAAAAGTTGAAGATGATAAAGGTATTGTTTCCTCAGGCATATGTGTGAAGAATTGTGGCGAAATTCCCCTCTCTGCAAATGATTCCTGTAGATTGATTTCAGTCAATCTCTCAAACTTCATAGAAAATGAGTTCACTGACAAATCATCTTTTGATTTTGAGAAGTTCAAATCAGTTGTTTCAACAGCAATGAGATTGAGTGATGATTTGATTGACCTTGAACTTGAGAAACTTGACAAGATATACAACACAGTTGATGATGAGTCCGAGAAAATAATTTGGAAGGGAATGATTGATTCTGCAACAAATGGAAGAAGAACTGGTCTTGGAACTCATGGACTTGCAGACGCACTGACAAAACTTCAGCTTTCTTATGGTTCACCCGATTCTCTGACTTTCATTGACAAGCTATACTCAACATTCAAAAACGCAGCATATGACACATCTGTTGAACTGTCAAATGAAAGAGGAAGTTTTCCAGCATATGACAAGAAGATAGATTATTGTGAATTTTTTGATGACCTTGAAATTGATGTCAGAGGAAGAATGAAAAAATATGGAAGAAGAAATATTTCAATCTTGACAAATGCTCCAACTGGTTCTGTTTCTATTCTTTCACAAACATCATCAGGAATTGAACCAGTGTTCAGAAACTTCTATGAGAGAAGAAGAAAATTGACAACTGATGACAAAGTTGAAGCTGACTTCACCGATGCAAATGGTGACAAATTTCAGCAGTACAAAGTCTATCATCACAATATCAAAAGATTCATTGAAAAACATGGTGAAACTCTTCCAAGTTATTTTGTTGAGTCACAGGATTTGGATTGGAAGAAAAGAGTTGCTGTTCAATCAATCATTCAAAAACACATTGACCACTCAATATCATCAACAATAAATCTTCCAAAAGGAACAACATCTGACACAGTTGAACAAATCTACATGGCTGGTTGGGAAGAAGGATTGAAAGGCATCACTGTCTATGTAGATGGTTCAAGAGATGGAGTTCTCATCACTGAAAAGAAAGACAAATTTCTTGAGAGAGAATACACAAAAAGACCTGATGTTCTTGACTGTGACATTCATCACAAGATTGTTGATGGAGAAAGATATATTGTTATGATAGGACTTCTTGATGGAAGACCTTATGAAGCGTTTGCAGGAAAAGAAGAGAAGATTCAAATTCCAAGAAAATATGAGAAGGGGAAAATAATCAAACGAGAATATAAGACAAGATCAAATGAATATGATTTGTCAATTGGTGATGGACTTGTCAAAGACATTGTGACGACATTCAACAATCCAGATAACAGTTCACTTGGAAGAATGATTTCACTGTCACTGAGATATGGGTCAAAAATTCCTCATGTTGTTGAACAGTTGTTGCAGACTTCAGAAGATTCATCTATGACATGTTTCTCAAAGGTTCTTGCAAGAGTGTTGAAACAATATATTCCAGATGGCACAAAAGCTGAGAAGGGAGTTTGTCCTGAATGTCATCAGAATTCACTTATATATAAAGAAGGGTGTGTTCAGTGTTCACACTATGCTTGGTCAAAATGTTCATAAATAAATAATATGGATAGTAATTTTCATTGGAGGAAATGATGAAGAAGGAAGAAATTAAAAGTCGCATTGATGAATTGACAGAAAAAATTGAGAAAAAAGAACTCAAAGGATTTGCTGTCAAAAAAGCAAAGGATGAAATTGAAAATCTTGAAATTGAACTTTCAGAACTTGAGGATAGCGAAGTTGAAGGCGATGAAAGTGCTGAAGAAGTTGTTGAATCAAAAGAAATTGAAGAAAAACTTCCAGAAGTCAAAGAAGTCAAGAAAGAAAAAACAGAAGACATTCTTGAAGGATTCAAAAATCCAATAGAAGAAGTGAAAGAGAGTATTATCGTAGAAGCAAAGAAAGTTGAAGAACTTCCTGATGTAGAAGTTGCAACTGCTGGAAAGAAAAAATACAAATTCACATATCACACTCCAAATGGTGAAACAATGACACTTCATTTCAGAAAAGGAAAGAAGGAACTTGTAAGATATGGAAAATTTTTGTGGTTGACAGATGATGAATATTCATGCTTCCCACAATGGTTGAAACCAGTGAAATAAAAATTATTTTAAGGAGATTAAAATGGAAATGATTTCAAAAATGGACATTCAGTACATTGAAAGTAAAATGTTATCAACAACTGATTTGAACAAACTGACAAGATTAGCAATTATGCTTAAAAATGAACTGTTGTTTGATTCAATTAGAA
>CAYPNO010000313.1:0-2567 GCA_964411865.1 uncultured Desulfuromonas sp.
TAGGATTCGAACCCACGGTACTTGCGTACAACGGTTTTCAAGACCGCCGCCTTCAACCACTCGGCCACTCCTCCGCAATATATTCAATTTTTAGATATAAACTATTTATCTGGTGCAGTTATTCGTTCCAGCCCGCCCATGTAGGGGCGAAGCACTGCTGGTATTATTACGCTGCCGTCTTCCTGCTGATAGTTTTCAAGCACGGCGAGCATGGTTCGCCCAACGGCCAGACCAGAGCCGTTAAGGGTGTTGACAAATTCTGGCTTGGCCCCCTCTTCCGGTCTATAGCGAATACTAGCACGGCGTGCCTGAAAATCGCCGAAGTCGGAGCACGAGGAGATCTCACGGTACACTTCCTGCGCGGGAAGCCAGACTTCAATATCATAGGTACGGCGCGCAGAGAAACCTATATCGGCACTACATAAATCAACTATTCGATATGGGAGCTCAAGGAGTTGCAGTACTTTTTCTGCGTGTCCGAGCAGTGCGTTTAGTTCTTGTGTTGCAGTATCCGGGGTGACAAACTTAACCAACTCAACCTTATTGAACTGATGCTGACGTATCAGCCCACGAGTGTCACGCCCGTGCGCCCCAGCCTCTTTACGAAAACACGGCGTGTACGCAGTGTAGCAAATCGGCAACTCCGACGCGCTGAGAATCTCGTCCCGGTGGATATTGGTCACGGGCACTTCAGCGGTGGGAATCAAAAAATAATCAGGGTCTTCGAGATGGAAAAGATCATCCTCAAACTTGGGCAATTGCCCCGTCCCCGTCATGGTGCATCTGTTTACCACAAAGGGCGGGAGCATTTCAACATATTTATGCTGCTCGGTGTGAAGATCGAGCATGAAATTTATCAGAGCGCGTTCAAGGCGGGCACCGACCCCTTTATACAGGACAAAACGGGAGCCAGCAAGCTTGGTGGCGCGCTCAAAATCCAGAATATCCAGTGCTTCGCCGATATCCCAATGGGGTTTGGGGGTAAATGGAAACTTCTGGATATCCCCCCATGTGCGAAGCTCGGCGTTATCATCTTCACTGCACCCGACGGGACACTCAGGCGCAGGCAGGTTAGGTAGTGCCATGAGCAGGTTATCGAGGTCGGCGTTGAGTTGGCGTAAGGTTTCATCCAGCTCTTTAATGCGCGTTGAGACCTGCTTCATGCTGGCTATTTCAGTTTGCACCTCACTCTTATCTTTGGTGGAACCGATAATAGTAGATACTCGGTTTTTTTCCGCCTTGAGGGATTCGCTCTGCCCTAGCGCTTCACGACGTGCGCTATCCAGGCGGCGAAAGTCCGACAAGTCAAGATTTTCACCTCTAGTGGACAAGCGCTGTTCGGCGACATCGAGATTGGCGCGCAGATATTTAATATCGAGCATGGCTGTACTTATATCCTCTTTGTGCACTTATTAATACTGTCGTGCGATCCGTTTTATACTGCGGAGCGCGCGCACTGCTGTTTAAGTCACGGTGCGGCGGATACAACTAGCACTTCTGCGAGACAGGGTCAACCGCTTTTCAAACAAACCTGCCGGTTCTTCTGCATTCCGTCTGGGGTATGACACATTCTAGGCTTCTGGTTGGGCATGAATCCACCAAGAACTTTTGCCATCGAACCACCACCTGCTTGAATCAGTCTCCCAGATGGTGGTGGCGAGTTCGCGCGCTAGATCAGTACCCAGCCGCTTGCGTGCGATGGAATACCACTCATCTGCATAGCGGTTTCCGAGATCTTTATATTCTTTTAGAGAAAGAATCATCTCCAACTGATCGGCATCGTGGGCCAACTGCGCTTCGATGCTCGCGCTATCCTTTAGCTCGGCAAGGGTTTCGGTGTACTCGGTGCCAAACGGGAGGGTGGCAGCCAGATCGCGCACCGCCTTATCTTCATCGACATGCACATATTTTTTATTTACGTAATTGAGATCGCCGGTGCGGGCTTCGGGCAGATCATGAAACAGGCACATCATAACGACTTTGGCCGTATCAGCTGTGGGGGTAAGGTGCGCCAGGGTGTAACCCACCATCGCGGTGCGGTAGGAGTGCTCTGCGACCGATTCAGCCCCGGAACCGAGAAATTGGAATCCACTGCGTGGAGTTTTTTTAAGCATCCCAACCTCGAAAAAAAAGTTGGCAAGGGCTCGTGTAGATGGCATTAACTTCTCCGTGTCGGGCATGGTCAGCTATAGGCGACTATCTGTGGATACTGTCGGCGACGCGCTCCAGCAGTTCCTGCCCAAGCACCTGGCGTTGCCAGTGGCGCATCCCCTCAATATTTACGAGTTCTGCGCTGGTTTGCGGTACTTGATGGGCTATCTGACTAAGAATATGGTTGTTGATTAAAATGCCGGGGTCAAGCTCCAATTCTTTGGCTTTGCCGCTGCGCCACTGCTTGAGCTGCTTAAAACGCTCTTCGGCGACGGGATCAACCTCGCGGCGCTGCCGTTGCGGCGCCACGGGTAATTCTTTCTGCGGACGCGCGCATGCTGCTGCAACACTTTCGAAAATAGCAGGGGCGAAACGCTGACGCAGTTTGGCCGGAACAACATCGACCTTATTGAGCT
>CAYPNO010000314.1:0-2555 GCA_964411865.1 uncultured Desulfuromonas sp.
TGTATGTATGATGGCATTTTGCTCAGAATATAAACCTAAGCACAGCTCGTGTCTCTCACCAGAGGGTACTTTATGTTTTTCCCGTAAGCACCCACGCGTATCACAGTGGGCAATTCCCTTGGGGGTGCCATTATATCCCGTTGCAAGAATATTTTTATCTTTAACCAGTACTGCACCGACGTGGCGGCGCAAACAGGTAGAACGACTGGCAACCAGCCGCGCAATTTCTACAAAATACTCTTCCCAGGTTGGCCGCTGCATACGTCTAGCCTACTTCAGCCTATTAGTATAGAGAGGAAATTGCAGACATAATTCCTTAACTTCCGCACGGATACCCCCAAGCGCTTCTGTGTTGTCAATATTATCCAAAGCGCGCCTTACCCAGATAGCTACCTGCTTCATCTGCTCTTCTTTCATGCCGCGGGTAGTTGTGGCTGGAGTGCCGATACGAAATCCACTGGTAACAAAGGGGGAACGTGTATCGAAAGGGACGGCATTTTTATTAACGGTTATGCCAGCATCTTCTAAGGCTTTTTCTGCCATTTTACCGGTTACTTCACTGTTGCTCAGATCAACTAAAACCAAGTGATTGTCGGTGCCGCCGGATACCAAGTTGAATCCCTGTTCCAGCAATCCTTGAGCTAGAGCTTTGGCGTTAGCCACTACTTGGTGCGCATATGTGGTAAAGTTCGTATCCTGTGCTTCAAGGAACGCAACCGCTTTAGCTGCAATGGCGTGCATCAGCGGGCCACCTTGGCAACCAGGGAAAATTTTACTATTGACTGATTTTGCAAATTCTTCCCGGCATAAAATCATACCTCCACGCGGACCGCGCAGTGTTTTGTGCGTAGTAGTAGTAACATATTCAGCGTAAGGAACCGGACTGGGGTGCGCGCCACCAGCTACGAGTCCAGCAATATGGGCCATATCCACCATAACCGGAACTCCTACCTTGTCGGCAATTTCACGAAAGGCGGCAAAGTCTAAGATACGGGGATAAGCACTAGCTCCTACCACAATCAATGTGGGTTTATGCTTCTGGGCTAGCGTTTCAACTTCATTGTAGTCAATGACACCTGTTTCTCTTTTAACCCCGTAAGGGACAATATTATAGAGTTGTCCGGAGAAATTAACCGAAGATCCATGGGTGAGATGACCACCGTGGGCCAGATTCATACCCAATATGGTATCCCCTGGTTTACAGGTATCAAAGTAGACCGCCATGTTAGCCTGTGAACCTGAGTGGGGCTGTACATTGGCATGTTCCGCGCCAAATAGAGCCTTAGCGCGTTCAATCGCTAGGTTCTCAGCAATATCTACAAATTCACAGCCACCATAGTAGCGTTTACCGGGATACCCCTCGGCATACTTATTAGTAAGCACAGACCCTTGTGCTTCAAGAACAGCTTCACTGACAAAGTTCTCCGAAGCAATAAACTCCAGGCTATGTTCCTGACGTGCGGTTTCTTTTTGAATGGCAGCATAAACTTCAGGGTCAAAGTGAGCCAGTGTCTCCATAATTTATATCTCTCCCCTTATTGGTCTTAGAGTGTACGTAATAAAAATTAAGGCGGGCACTATTCTGCCCGCCCGTCAATATACTAATACTGCAACATAATAAGTCTGCCGCTGGCGTCACACCGATTTTATCGAAGAGAGTTCAAGCGCGCAAATTTTATCTAGCCGGTTCTGGTGGCGACCACCTTCATACCTCGATTCGAGCCATATCTGGGTCATTTTACATGCAAGCTCCGGGTTAAGCACGCGCCCACCAAGGACAAGGACATTGGCATTGTTGTGCTCTCTAGCCATACGCGCAGTAAACTCATCGTGTACAAGGGCGGCGCGGATACCAGGAAACTTGTTTGCAGCTATGGACATGCCGATCCCAGTACCACAAATAAGTATCCCTTGATTATTATTGTCACAACTCACTTCATGTGCCAACGCAGCGGCCAAATCTGGATAATCTACTGAATCACGTGAATTAACTCCGAGGTCAACACACTCGACTCCTAGTTGACTCAGACACAGTTTAAGCTGCTTCTTCAAGTCAAAACCGCCGTGATCACTGGCAATGTACAGCATTGTTTATCCTTATATTTTCCGAAATAGTAACGTGGCGTTTGTGCCACCAAAGCCAAGAGAGTTAGTCATGGTAACATTTACCTTGGCATCGCGTGCAGTGTTCGGAACATAATCGAGAGTACATTCAGATGACGGTTTGACATGGTTGATGGTGGGAGGCACTACGTTGTGTTGCATCGCCAGCAGGCAGTAAACTGCTTCCAGTGCACCTGCAGCACCAAGGCCGTGACCAGTCATACTCTTGGTGGAACTAACCATGAGCTTATCGGCATGGGAGCCAAAGGAAGTCTTTATGGCCAGAGTCTCATATAAATCGTTAAACGGCGTAGATGTGCCATGCGCATTGATATAATCCACCTCTTCCGGATTCATGTGCGCATTTTTAAGGGCCATCGTCATGCAACGAGCCGCACCCTCACCCTCTGGGGCCGGAGCGGTAAGATGGTAGGCATCGGAGGTTAAGCCAT
>CAYPNO010000315.1:0-2548 GCA_964411865.1 uncultured Desulfuromonas sp.
CTCAGTGGCACCATATCCCGCAAGGCAGAGGAGAATAAATGAACATTATCCAGAGTCGTTTTGGTGAAATTGAGTATGATCCGCAGGCCGTGCTTCATTTTCCGCAAGGTCTTATCGGGTTTGAAGATCTACGTGATTTTGTGGTTATGCCCAACGAAAAGGATGGGCCGCTCTTCTGGATTCAGAGTGTGGAGGATGCACAGGTTGCCCTGGTGCTGACCGACCCGACCAATTTCTTCCTCACCTATAAGGTAGAACCGGAAGCGCATGAGCGCAAGGTGCTCGGCATGGAGGCAGAGGATAAGTGGCACGCGCTGGTGGTAGTTACCGTTGACACTAACCATAAAGTGACTATGAACCTGGTTGCTCCTATTCTATATGCGCCCCACAGTAACCGTGCTGTACAGGTTATTTTGGAGAACAGCGACTACTCCATTCAGACTCCTTTGCCGGTTGTCGACCCGCCTGCAGAGAAGAAGGTGTCTGCAGAATAAATAATCCTTAGGAATGTCTAGACAAATCCACAAAATCTAATAAACATAACGCGGATCCAGCAAAGCTGAATCCGCGTTATGTTTTATCTAGTTGTTTGGCTCAGAGAATATCTGTGCGCTAAAGATGTAGATCTCTGTGTCGTTGTCCTGCCAGGTTTCGACGGGAAGCCCGGCTTTAATGCAGGTCTGTTGTAAGAACGTGAGTTTATCCCAGTGGTGTTCAACCGCTACTTGAGGCAGCAGCACCCCGCGCGAGAAGCCTTTTTCTAGATATAATCCATGCTTTCCCACCTCAATTTCGTCTATATCGCCTATCTTCTGTAATGGGCTTAGTACCGAAATCTCAATGCTTATATCCATGAGTTCATCAGCGGTAAGGGGGTAAAAGCGTGGGTCATTAAGCGCGGCGGCTACAGCCATCTGCGCTACCTCTTGAAATAGGGGTAGGCTAGACTTGAAATTGCCAATACATCCACGCAGTTGCCGTTGCATTTTCAAGGTTACAAAGCAGCCATTCTTGCAGTTCAAGCGCTGTTCTTCGCGCGGGGGGAGCGCGTAGTCCCCCCCAGTGAGTGCGCTTTTAATGGCCTGCCGTGCTACTCCAAGCAATATCTTTTGTTCTGCACTGCTGAGTTCAGTTTCCATTAAGTCTCTTTCTTTTGCACCTTTGCTCTTATCGAGATTTAAAGGTGGGGCATGCATCGCACTATTTTTTCTTTTCAACTTTCTTACGCTGGTTTGCATCAAGAACTTTTTTGCGTAGACGAATAGACTTTGGAGTAATTTCAACCAGTTCGTCATCGTCTATATATTCCAACGCCTGCTCCAAGGTGAGGATGCGTGGCGGGGTCAGCCGAATAGCATCATCGGTGCCGGATGCACGCACGTTGGTTAGTTTCTTACCTTTGCTAGTATTGACCACCAGATCGTTTTCCTTGGCATGTTGCCCCACGATCATTCCAGTATATACTTTTGTTACTGGGTGTACAAACAGGATGCCCCGATCCTGCAGGTTGAACAACGCATACGCCGAGGTCTCCCCGGGTTCAATAGCTATAAGAGCACCATTCTTGCGTCCTACAATTTCACCTTTGAAGGGACCATAGGAATCAAAAGAGTGCGACATGGTGCCGGTGCCGTGGGTGTCAGTCATGAACTCAGTCCTGAAGCCAATAAGACCGCGGGCAGGGATGGAAAATTCGATGCGGTTGATTCCGTCGAGCTGCTTCATGCTCAGCATCTCCGCCTTACGCTGCCCCAGTTTTTCTATAATCGTCCCCTGATACTCTTCTGGCACATCGATTGTGAGATTTTCCATGGGTTCGAGCTTTTTGCCATCTTCTTCACGGTAGATAACTTGCGGCTTAGAGACCGCAAGTTCAAAGCCTTCTCTGCGCATGTTTTCGATAAGAATAGATAAATGGAGCTCACCACGACCGGAAACCTTGAAAGTGTCAGTGCTATCGGTTTCGTCAACCCTCAAGGATACATTAGTGCGCAGTTCGCGCTGCAGGCGCTCATATATGTTGCGAGAAGTAACATATTTGCCTTCGAGCCCAGCAAAAGGTGAGGAGTTGACTATGAAGTTCATCGACAAGGTAGGCTCGTCGATATCTGCGAAGGGCAGGGCAATCGGCGCTTCAGGAGTGGCTAACGTTTCGCTGATACTGATCTCGCTAAACCCAGCGATGGTGACAATGTCGCCTGCTTCTGCAGTTTCGATACTGACCTGTTGCACTCCTTGGTAGCCAATGAGCTTGGAGATGCGTCCTTGGGTAGTTTTTCCATTTTTGTCGATGCGTACCAGGTTTTGCCCATCACTCACTCTGCCGTTGAATATTTTGCCGGTCGCAATGCGTCCTATGTAATCATTATAATCAATGCTGGTGACCAGAAATTGAAACGGCTTCTCTGGATCACAGTTGGGTGCGGGCACTTTTTCTATAATGCAGTCGAACAGTGGCTCCAGATCAGTTTGGGCGTCTCCGAGCTCCTTGATTGCAAAGCCTAGTTTTGCGCTGGCGAAAATAATGGGGAAGTCCAGCTGGTTTTCG
>CAYPNO010000316.1:0-1389 GCA_964411865.1 uncultured Desulfuromonas sp.
GTACCCTTTGCCTGAGTGTATTGGTGCTGGTGGCGCTATCATTTCCTGCTGTGGCACAACAGTGCACCCGATGCCATGTTTTCCAATGTCCTGCGCCAAGCGTGCGTCTGGTATGGAATGAGGAGCAGCTGAGCCAATGTGTGGAGTGTCATCGCGGCAACCTTTCAACCACACGTAAAAATTTGGCCCATAGTGGTCTGGTGCAGCCCCGTCACAGCTGGTATACATATCCGCAGGGTCAAGCAGTGCAGCAGGGGGAAAAACTAACGCAGAAGTTTGCCTGTCGCCGTTGTCATGTTACCGGAGAAAAAGGTAATAATTTGGCGACAAATCTGGATAGTATCGCCCCTGGGCGCAGTAGCGTAGAGTTGGAACTGTCTGTGCGCGAACCAGCTGTATTTATGCCACTGTTTCCATTAACTGATACCGACCTGGATTTGATTTTGACGCGGATTCTGGCTGGCGGCCTGGTGGCCCCGAAGGAACAAGCTCTTATCAGCCCTTTAGTGGTGTATTTCAGTCATGCGGCAGTACAAGAAGATCCTTTCAGCCGCCATTGTGGTGGCTGTCACCGTTTGTTGAGTCATAAATATGGAGGTCTTGGCACCAATGTTGTTGGCCCCAACCTGTCCGGTATGGGGACACAATTTTATCCACCAACAGGGCGGAATAATAAGCCCTGGAAGCGTGACGGTCTGCGGGACTGGGTTGAAAATCCGCGGAAAATCAGGGCGCTGGCGACCATGCCTCCGCTATCTATCCAAGACGAAGAGTTGCGCCAGGTGCTTGATATTGTCTGGCACCAAAGTGATGAGGGGGAATAATGCAATATAGGTATCGTCTAAGCAGGATCTGTACGCTGGTTGTTACGCTAGCGTTTGTAGCAGGATGCAGTCATTTGCATGTGGACACCCTGGAGGCGTGGACACCACATGAAATCGATACGGTAGTGTACAGAGTTGCGGATGCGCCTGCGGCAAAGGCAGATGCTCTGGTGCGCGAACAAATTCATGCCTTGGGGTGGGAGTTGGTGGATACGCGTAATCAGGCAGATTCCGTGGTTGAGTGTGAATTTGTCTACAAGGTCGACCTTAGCAGCGAAGGCAAACGGACGCGTATCCTTGAAAGTGTGCATGTGCGCATCCTGGATATACCCACGGAAGGTACCCAAGCGGTCTCGGACTATTTTTATGCGCATGGCAAGGAAGATGAGTGGGAAGAGGGGGTTGCTGCTGTTTTTGCGGGCCTGAATAGCAATCGGCAAGCCCAGAAACCCCAAAAGCCAGAGCGCGTGGTAGTTCCGCCACCTGCGCAGGTAGAGTCTGAGGCAACTCAGGCAACTCAGGCAACTCAGGCAACTCAGGCAACTCAGGCAACTCAGGCAACTCA
>CAYPNO010000316.1:1489-2527 GCA_964411865.1 uncultured Desulfuromonas sp.
GGTCATTGCGTATCCTTCCTCAGTTGAAACTAACGATATCCCGGTATCACAGCGCACGCGCCAGCAACCTGAAAGCGTACGTGAACCTGAGAGTCTGGAGAAGTCTCCCTGGGTACCACGCTTTCAGGGTTGGGGGCTGGAAGCTTGGGACGTCGAAGAGTAGAGAAGCGTTACAATCACCTGCTCTTAAGGGTTAGCCTCATATTTTATTGCTTGGTGGTGGGCGGGAATACGAATTATCAGTTTTAGATATAAAATCAGAAACAAAAAAGGCCCGGAAAATCCGGGCCTTTTTTGTATAACCTACACCTTAAGTGTCTGTGTTAAACAGTCCAAGTATGACCTTCTTGCATCAGTTGATCCATGGTGCGACCAAGCTTGGCCTTAACGGCGTCAACCTGCTCATAAACCATGTCGTCATAAGTCTTTTTGCTATCATCGGCATAGATGATGCCAAGAGCAACAGGCAGACCTGCATCCGGGCGCATTCCAGTGAGGAGTGTCGCCAACTCGGCGTTCTTCTCGTCGTGAATCAGGATGTCTGCTTCTGCTACGTCGGCAACGTTGGCCTTTTTAATACCAAAACCAGCCTGCACGAGGCAGAACTGATTGTCGGCGCCGTAGATCATCTTTTCGCCGTGATTCAGAATGATCCGATGGTTTGGACCTTCTGCTTTATCGGAGAGCTGAGTATGCGCGCCATCGTTATAGATAACGCAGTTGGAGAAGATCTCCATCATGCTTAAGCCGTGATGCTTAGCTCCACGGATACAGATCTCGCTGGACAGTTTCATAATGCTGTCCAGACCACGCGCGATAAAGGTTGCACCCAAGCCCATAGCCACCTTCAGCGGAGTCATGGGGTAGTCAATGACGCCATAAGGGCTGGTTTTAGAGCGCTGTCCCATCTCGGAAGTGGGGGAGTACTGCCCTTTGGTCAGGCCGTAGATCTTGTTGTTGATCAGTACGTAATTCAGGTTGATGTTGCGCCGAATTGCGTGCATGAAGTGGTTACCCCCGATGGCGGTAGAGTCACCA
>CAYPNO010000317.1:0-2525 GCA_964411865.1 uncultured Desulfuromonas sp.
GGACAGACCCTTGGGGCAGATGGGTGGAACCCTTCCGGGTTTGCCGTGGCGCTGATCTTTGTCTCGTTTGCCTACAGCGGCTGGAACGCCGCTGTGTATCTGGGTAGTGAAATAACCCGCCCCGAACGCAATTTGCCCCTGGCTTTAGTGGGGGGAACCCTGCTGGTGATCGGGTTGTACCTGTTGTTGAATTTGGTTTTTATTTACGCCCTGCCCCCCGAACAGATGAGTGGCACCCTTGAGGTAGGATTACATGCGGCTAAGGCCCTGTTTGGCCCCCGCATGGGGACAGCGTTTGCCATAGCTATTGCGTTTGGGCTGCTCTCGGTGCTGAGCGCGATGATTATGGCCGGACCACGGGTGTACTATGCGATGGCCTGCGATGGCCTGTTTTTTAAACGTTGCGGTCAGGTGCATGGCACGCGCCAAACGCCCGCCGTATCTATTGCGTTTCAGGCGCTTATCGCCATCGGCATAATTTTATCAACAGCATACGATACCCTGTTGATCTATGTAGGTTTCACCCTCTCGCTATCGGCTATGACGAGTGTCATAGGGATGATGAGGCTGCGGCGTCTCGCCCCTGATTTGCCGCGCCCTTACCGCACCATTGGCTACCCGTTCACCCCGATCCTGTTCATCCTCGGGAATCTATGGATCATGGTCTACACCATTCACAGCCGCCCCGCCGTGGGGCTGGCCGGAATTGCCACCATCGCTTGTGGAGTGCCGCTGTATCTGCTGGCACGCAGACGCACCCGCGCTGTCGCCGTGCCATCGCCACACTATTGATGTAGAGGTTATCCGTGGAGGTTGTGCAGATAACTTCGGAACCCGACAAACCCAAGCTTATGAGAGTTTTTAAGATGGAGAAAAAATTAAGCGCGCGAAGCCTATGCACTCCACTAAGGCTAAAGGTGGTGATGGTGCTAATAGTGCTGCCGCTGGCACTGCTGCCGTCTGCGCTTCAAGCCGCAGAAAACCTGGCAGAGATGGCGGAAGAAACGGTGAGTAGTGAGCAGCAGGTGCGCTCCATGGAACAGAGCTGGGGAGCCGAGGAGCGAAAGATGTTGAGCAGTATTGAGCAGCTCCGCCAACGCCAGCAGGCGCTGCAGATGGAGACGAAGCAACTGCAACAGCAGCTGGAACACAAGCAGTCCCGCCTTGACTTTCATGAGCGTCGCAGAGAAGAGACCGAAAAGCTGCGTCAGGGGTTGCAGCAATGGTTTTATGCGGTCGCAAGCACAATCCGCACTGACATAGCTGGGGGTGTGCCCTTCTTGGCCCAAGAACGGCGTGAGCGTCTAGACAACCTGGATAAAGTGCTTTTGGATGAGGACACCGCTGCGCATGAAAAGCTGCGACGTCTGATGGAGGTGCTGCAGGTAGAAGCAAAGTATGGCTACAGCGCTGAAGTGTATGCAGACAGCATCCCTTTAGCGGGGGAGCAGCTTCAGGTTGATCTGGTGCGTTTGGGGCGGGTGTCGCTGTTTTTTATCACCCCGGATGCACACTCATGCGGGGTTTATGACCCTGCGACTAAAGGATTCACCTTTCTACCCGCTAAATATACCGCCGATATCCGGCAGGCGCTGAAAAGTATCAACGGCCAGAGTACCGATCCTCTGAATCTTCTGCCGGTGGGGAGGATTTCGTTATGAGAAGAGTGTGTGTGGGTAGCGCTATCTTGCTTTTGCTTGTGTTGCAAGGGGGGGGGGTGGCCTTTGGCGGAGATATCCGCCAAGTGTATCAAGATTTGCGCCAACAACTGAAAGCGCAGCAGCAACTCCAAGAGCGTAAAGCTACAAGTATCGCTGAGCGCCGCAGCGAGCTGCAGCAGGAATTGAGTCAACTGCAGCAGCAGGTAAAAACGCTGGAGCGGGAAGTAACAGCAGGGGAGAAAAGTCTGCAGCAGGCACATAAGCAGCTGCAGCGCTTGGAAGCACAACATGGCAAAGATGATGCGGCTATGGATGCGCTGGCGACCTCGGTGCGCAGCGCTGCCACGCATCTGCGTGATCTGCTCCATAAGTCCGCTTTTACCGCTTTAGATCCCCAGCGCCTTGAAGCCGTGGCAAAGGTGGTGGATAAAAACAACTTTCCGGGGATCGCTGACCTCGATCTGCTGGTGGAGCATTATCGCACCGACATCCGTAATAGCTCTAAAGTTCAGATTGCCCCCGTCCCCTATACAGATCTTGGTGGCCGCCATGAAACCGGTACGGTTTTGTTGCTCGGGCCATTCTTGGCGGTAACGACGGGAGGGGAGAAGGGTGCATTGTTGCAGTATGCTCCCGAACGCCGCGAGTTTCGCATCCTTGATGCATCTTTAGATTGGACCACAGACAAAATTCTGCAAGCCTATCTGGCCGGGAAGAGTGATCTGGCTCCGATAGATTTGGAAGCTGGTGCTGGTCTCGCGCGCCTTACGGGGGAGAAAACCTTTTTCCAGCGGGTCAAAGAGGGGGGTGTGTTGGTGTGGCCGATCGGGTTTATCGCCCTCTGCGCATTGTTGATCGGGGTGG
>CAYPNO010000318.1:0-2525 GCA_964411865.1 uncultured Desulfuromonas sp.
GTCGCACCATGCCAGGAACTGCCGGAACAACTTGCCTTTGTCGAATAGGACCGCATCTTTCACCGGCTCCATCTCGGAGGATACGAACCGCTCGAACGGGTTCGCCGCCATCTGCCATTCGTCCTTAACGCCGCTCGGATCCTGGTCGAAGGTCAACCTGCCAGTGGTCCTGATTGTAAACGCTTCCTGCAGGATCCTATTCAAGGCGCCGGCCATGTTCTTCGGGGTGAAAACCCGATCCGGGAACCCGGGATCGACCTCGAAGACGTTATTAAACCGTAGGTAAACGAATCTCCCCCAAAACGCACTATCAAAGGCTACGTTGTCCGGTACTTCAGGAGGCATGTTCGTTGCGAAACAATGCACCGCCGTGATCCTGCCGGGGTAGTCCTTTTCGTGTTTCCGCTCGATTTGGTGAGAGAACCCGCCTGTAAGGGTCTTGAAGGGGCCGACGTTCCGCAGCGGAATGTCTGCCAGGTCATCGCACCGGTTAATCACCTTGTTCTCAAGCGAACCGCTCACGAACCGGTTGTTCCCGATCTCCTGCAGGGAGATTCCGGATATGTTCTCCGCGCCGAACAACTTGTTAAGGAAGTGCTCGATATAGGTTGATTTGCCGCCGTTTGTTGGGCCTTCAAAGATATAGCTCTTCTTGAAGGGGCCGATCCCGCAGAACTGCAAAATCGCCTGTGCCGGTAGTTGATAGAGGGCTGTTACCTCGTCGTCATCAACATAGAGTGTCAGGGCCTGATCGTGTATGGGGCCGGGATCTGCGTCGGGGTCGAAGGCCACCGGCCATCGCCGAGTAAACCGATACTTCGGGGCGTATGGGTGCAGGGTCGCTGTCTCTGCCTCCCAGTCGATGATGAGCACGCCGTTACTCAATGGGAGGGCGTTGGGGTAATTATCGAATGGGTAATCCGGTGTAGGGTTATGTGCCGCGACGTATGCCGTTACCTCCCGGACCGCTGTAGTCAGGGACCCTTCAAAGAGGGCCGCCCGGGCCACCTCGGAGACGAACGATAAAATCTCTCCCTGTTCCCGCCGGTATAGACCTCCATCGTAGATCCACACAACGCCGTTGAACGTCACCGGCTCATACCTGGCTATGAGAACGTCCGCGATCCGCTGAAAGTCTAACCTGGATTTCCCTTTTTCTGAGACTGTATAGAGGCCGGTATAGTCGCCTGTGTGGGCGTCGCAAGGTCCGCCGCGCGTTTGGTCCGGTGCCTCGGTAGTCTGCACCTGGGCCGGCGGTTGTCTGGGGCAGGGCGAGGCGATCTTCGGTCGTCTCGGTTCCACCAGATCCCGGAGGTCCTGCCAGGTCCGGCCGCTGCATCCGTTATGATGACACCCGGCCACGAGGGGGCCATCGGTCCGCTGTCCCACGAATGCGGACCGGTCCCGGTGCGAGGGATCCCATGGGCACGAGTCGAACACGTAGAAGGACCTCATCCCCGGGGTGCTCTTCGCCTGATAAGGCGGCAGGCTTGCGCCATGCTCGTTTAACCATTCATCCAGGTCGATCCCGGGACCGCGCCCGTTGAACCGCTGTCGGACCGGCTGCTCCTCCTCCGGTGCCAGAGCTGCCAGAGCTGCCAGGGCCTCCGGCCGGACCACCTCGATCGCGTCGGGTATCTCCAGGATCCGGGCGCGACGGTGGGGTCGCTCCGGGGTATGGTCCCCCTTGCGTGCCATCGTGCCGTATAACTTCCATATCCGGGCTGCGTTGAACGTTGTTTGGTCCACCTCATACCCCGGGCGCCCCTCTGCCGGATCCTTATCGAACATCGCGCCTAACGCCTGCAGGCACCGTTTAACCAATGCCCCGCTCTCCTCGTCGTTCGGCAGGTCGATCCGATAGAGGAGGTGCGCACCGTTGCCGGAGTCCGCCCGGATCGGTTCGGGGAACCCGTGTTCCTCGGAGAGATACCGGGCAATCCTGCCGGCCGCGTCCAGGGCGATCCGGTGCTCCTCATCGGAGGAGGAGATCCCGGAGGGCCGCGTAACGTCGATATCCACTGGCAACCACCGCCGCCGGGTAATGTCCGCGTCGGCAGTCGTCGCGGCATTCTTCGGAAGCCGGGTCTCTATCCGGTTGGCGCGGCGTGAGAGCAGGGCGGGGTTGATCTCGTTCAAGACGATATAGATCCCGGCATATGTCCCGGCCGCGTCCAGGGCCTCGATCGCCTTCGCCGCCTCCTCCCGGTGGTCCGCGTCGTAATAACCGGAGGCAGTCCATGGGTTCAACGCTCGAACCTCCACGATCCCGCCGGGGCCGGGTATCACCTGCAGGGCTCGGAGTATTTCGGCCTCGGGTGCCAGGGCTGCCGGCTCCGGGGCGGGGTCGTGTTCCACTCGCATTGTTCCCACCGCCCCCCCGGCCACGTCGCCTCCGCCGCGTTGTTCCGGGCCGGGCTCTCCTGGTGTGGGTGCGGGGGCCTGGCTGCCCGCCTCCTCTCTCTGCATCCGCTCCACTTCGGACCGGGGGCGCATCTTTCCCCTATACCACGTCTCCGGCTCCC
>CAYPNO010000319.1:0-2508 GCA_964411865.1 uncultured Desulfuromonas sp.
CGGTCCAAGGTGAATTGCCTGCCTCATCTAAAAAAAAGCTCCCTGCAAACATGGCGTCCAGAGCGTTAAATTGTGATTTTTACGCTAATAATTTAAGGCCTGTTTATGGGGTATCTTTGGTTGCGGGACTCAGGGCGGACATCAAAACGATATATAAACTCAAAGATTCATGGCTCAGCTGGCCGGGAGTGGTCAATATTGCAGAGTCGTTTGTCCATGATTCTGGGGGCAGGATAGCATTCACAGGGTCGGGTTACCCAAAAGAGACGAATACAACCCTTGCGGTTTCTGGGACCAGTTACCCTTACCAAACACGCAGGCTGGGGATTGATGCTCCTTCCGAAGCACTTGTCGTAACTCTTTCCGGGGTCGCAGAGGAAGGTGCAGACGTGGTGAGGACTGCATCCTATGTTTATACCCGCATTGGGAAGTGGAGTGATGGATCAACGGTAGAATCAGCCCCCTCGTATCCAACAGCACCAGTTGACATCAAATCTGGCGTAACGGCAACGTTGAGTGGCTTTAGCACCTCGTCGCTGCCTGGCACGTATGTAACCCACTTCAGGATATACCGACTCAATCATGGTAGTTCAAGTTCGGAATATCAGTTTTTAAAAGACATCTTGGCTTCACAGTCATCATTTATAGACTACAGTTCTAACTCCGACATAGGCGAAGATGTTTTATCTACAACCCATTGGAGCCACCCCGTTGAAAACCTGGCAGGTCTGGTTTCAACGACCCATGGTTTTATGGCTGCGTTTGCAGGGAATAAAGTTTATTTTTCTGAAATCTATATCCCATATGCCTTCCCAGCAACATATGCCCTCCCTACAGACTCCGACGTGGTCGCTCTTGGCTTTAACGGTAGCTCTGTTGTAGCCGTAACAAAAACATTCCCATATCTGTTCGTAGGACAAGACCCCTCCACGGTTTCCCCCGTCAAAGTAAACTATGAGCAGGCCTGCGTTTCTGCAAGGTCTCTTGTTAACGTTCCCGGTGGCGTCATATATGCGACTCCAGATGGGCTTTTCTTTTTAGATGCCTCTGGGCAAGGAAAACTTTTTACAGACAAAACCTTTACTCAAAAACAATGGGAAGACCTCAACCCCGAGTTGATGTTTTCGTTTCGCTACAACGACAGCTATCTTGCCTTTTTTGAGGGCTCTACCGAGGGAATTGAATTTAAATTAGACAATGGTCTTATTACCCGCTTTTCAACCGGTCGCCCGGTTTACGGTGGACATTACGTTGCAAGTGACGACACCCTCTATCTCATCAGAAAAAACCAGGCAGGTACTGGCCGTGAGATAGTCGCTTGGGAAAAAAGTAATGAGTTAATGGATTACGAATGGAAATCTAAGACATTTACCTTTTACAACAGTGTCACGATGGCCGTGGCTGTGATTAAGGGGGATTTCACGGCAGGTAGTGTGGTTATGCAGGTTTATTGCGATGGCGTTCTATCAGCCACGAAAACCGTTTCAAATGAGGGCTTGTTAACCTGGGCTCCGGTTCGGTGCAATGAGGTTGTTATAAAATTTTATGGCAAAGCAACGATTGATGATGTTTCAGTGGCTTCATCCGCTATGGAGATTTTTAAATAATGGCCGTAGATCCTAACATCCCGAGTGTTCCGTCGACCGTACCAGCAGACCAGGCACCATGGTTTACGGCGGTTAAGGGCTGTATTGAGATATTGATGGGTCAAGGCAGGAACACAGACGCTAACCGGGCTCTCAGGGTTTCGGAATACATGGCTGGAATAACAAAAATACAAGAGTCTCTCCAAGAGTCTCTCCCTGATTTTGAACAATCCATGGATATTCCTGCCCCCCCCACCAATCTGATTATCACAAAGGGAGTGTGGTCCCATCATTTAACCTGGGACAACCCAACTGACGAGATAGTTAGCCACATTGAAATATGGGTTGCCACAAATAGTCAGGACAGGAGCAATGCGGTGATCCGCGGCATTGTCACTGTTACTGAAAATTTAAGAGGCAAGAAGGGTAGTTTTGACTTTAGCGGATTAGATGTAACCGACGACTTGGTTTATTGGATTCGGTCTATCAGTTATGCCGGGAACCATTCCATATGGGAGCCGCCTGATGATCAAGGCGGGTACGTAGTGCCGGGTAACGAGACTCTCGATGAAACCATCAACGACATAATGGATGCCCTCAAAGGGTCGATAACCGAAGATCAACTCTATATAGATTTAAGTTCACGGATAGACCTTATCGACTTCCCTGCGACCGGTTTGATAGACCGTGTATCCACTCTGGCACAGTCGATCAATACCGTTCAATCAAAATTAGGTGACAACTTCTCTTCCGTTGAAACCGTTTCTAAAGCCATAAACGGCATTGAGGCATCCCACACTATTAAAGTTCAAGCCGACAGCAATGGAAAACTTGTCATGGCCGGAATCGGTTTAATCGCCGATAGTGTAACGCAACAATCTGAGATTATGATGATGGCAAACCAGTTTCAGATTGTTATCCC
>CAYPNO010000320.1:0-2506 GCA_964411865.1 uncultured Desulfuromonas sp.
CCCATTCTGCGGCGAGGTCGAGGCCGCCGATCCCGCTGAAGAGGGAAAGGTGAGTGAGATCAGGCATCATCGCCGCACCCCCCGGGCCTCTAGTCCCTCCAGGAACCCGAGCCAGCGATAATAGCAGGTCGCCGTGCAGTGGAGGCAGGCCGCCTTCACGAATCGTCCGGAGGGGAAATCGGTCAGTTGCACCTCGTCCGGTTGGCTCAGGCACCACTCCGCGATCAAGCAGATGTCGCACGAGTTCATGTCTGCATCCCCTGCCCGGCCCGGAGCGCCTGCCGCACGGAGGCCGGGGGTATTGAGATCCCCAAATCCCTGGCAGCAGAACGCACGGTATCCGGCCGGCACCCGATCAGTGCCGCGATCTCGTCGGCGGTGAGGAGACGTCTGAGCAGTTTCTCCTGCATCCACTCCCGATCGCGTAGGACGGGGTAGGTCCGGCGCGGGCGAATCCCCGCCCGCCTCCGGGCAATCCGCGAGGACGTCACACGGCACACCTGGCATTCCCTCTGCCGACCGTCGGGTTTCCCTCGATGCTGGTAAAACTCCTCCAGCGGCTTCACCTCGCCGCACCGCGGGCAGCGCTTATATTCACTCATCCTGCTGCCCCCCCTTCGGCAGTTTTTCGACGAAGGCGCGTTCGGTCTCGCCGACTGCCCGCCATACCTCGTCTCCGAGGTATTCGATGGCCCACGCTCGGCAATACTCCTCCGGCCCCTCGGGGGTCGATTTCAGAAGGATCCCCTTTTTAGACGTGACCATGTCCCCCGGAGATATGTGCACTACCACCGGCTCCCACTTCTGAGACGCATCTTCCACGCTCACGCCCGCACCCCCGGGAGCGTCGCCTGCTTGCTCGTCGCGTCGCTCATCTGGTCCGCGTCGGTGACGATCCGGGAGATCTCGGTCGAGTCCGCCCGCGCGCGCACTACGTCGAGGACGCCTGCCAGGGCGACCGTATAGATCCCCGACGAGGTCCAGAGCACCAGGCCGCGGCCTGACCTCGATCGCCGGAGGGCGGAGTGGATCTGGACGTCCAGATATCGGCCGCCGGTCCCGATGTATCTCCGCGACACCGGAGCGGATCTGGCCCTCCTGGATGTCAGCGCCGCCAGGTGATGTAGTTGGACAATGTGGAGGTCGTCGACCCTCTCCAGGTCGAGGATCAGGACGTCGTCGCCCCTGACCCGGGAGCGCCGGGCCGTGCCAGCAGGTCGCAGGGTCATGGCGATCCCTCGCCGGCGCCGACCAGCGCCAGCGACTCTGGCACGATCCAGACCAGCCCGGGGTCGTCATCGAGCTCAACGAGCAGCTCGCCAGGGTCGTGGCTGTGGTCCAGGACCGTGCCGGTCCGCCCCTGCAACCCAGACTTGGGGTCCACGATCCGCACCCGCATCCCGAGCCACGGGTGGCGCGGCTCCGCCTCAGGGCCTCCCTCGGGCTCCCGGGAGAGCGGCTCTCCCGGTTCCGCGGGCGTCTCCCGGATCCTATACCAGCGTGAGGATATCGCCGCCGGGGTCCTATCGGATTGCGGGAACGCTCCCCGGTACGCCTCCCAGGCCGCGGCGCTGTTGGCAGCTGCCTGGATCGCGGCGTCCTCACCCGGAGTCCACGCCTGCCGCTGGGCACGGGCTGGATCTGATCGATCCTGCTCCTCCTGCTCAGCCTCGCAGGTCTCCCGCAACCGGGCAACCTCGCGCATCGCATAGCAGGCATCCCGGACTGAGCAGAGCACGTCGGGCGCATCCAGGTGCGGGCACGCCCCGTCGGGGTGCCGGCACGCGAGGCCGAGCGCCTGGACCACGTCCGGATCGTCGCCATCGGCGGAATCAATATGCACGCACGGGCCACTTTCCTGTGGCCGGATGACTTGCCCTGGGACTCCCTGCTCAGGGACGGCTACAACCGCCGTGGCTGCGTCCAGCACCCGCAAGACGAGCAGGTGGGCGATCTGCGGATTGACGTCCTGGAGGTGCACGGCAACGTGGACGGATGCCTGCCCGGCGTCGTCGACGTTGAGATGGTGCGTCTCCGAGTACGTCGGCATCAGGAGACCCCCTGGCTCTTGTCCATGCACTTTTTGCAGAGCGTCTTGCTCATGAAGAGTTGGGAGAGTTTCGCCTGTGCCTTGGTCGTTTCCGCACCGCACCGCTCGCAGATCTCCCCTTCTGGTGCAGGTTTCGGCGTCGGTGGTGCAGTTGGTGCCGCTGCAGGTGCGGAGGCCTCTGGCTCAGGCGGTGCAGTAGGTACGGACTCTGGTGCATCCCCCGCGGTCGCTGGCGGCTTGATGACTCTCTTGACTGCCGCGCCGCATTCCTCGCAGACGGCTCCCCCGCCCTTAGGCGATTCCACCGGAGCCTCTTTGGGCGCAGGTGCGGGCCCGGCCCCCTGTGGTGCAGGGGCCACCTCTGGCGGTGCAGCCTCGGCAGGATCGGGGGCGACCACTGGTGCAGACCCTCGTGTCGGAGGCACCGCAGGTAGATCCACCTCCGGGATGCTCGAG
>CAYPNO010000321.1:0-2498 GCA_964411865.1 uncultured Desulfuromonas sp.
ATTCATGCAGAGCCGGGCGTTGCAGGCTGAAGGATTTGCTCGTTACTCTGTTCGTCTTTCAGAAAGAATTCTTCTTTGGAGACCATTTCGAACAAAATCTGCAGTGCGGACAAATGAACTGGCTTGAAAAGAAAATACTGACTGATCTGCATACCATCGCGATAGATATCAAGATCCTGCTTGCCAGTCATCATTACCCTGATCGTAGCAGGATAGCGTTGTTTTATAATCTGTAACAGGCTGTGACCATTCATACCGGCCATGCACATATCCGTTATAATGATATCCATTTTATCCGCCTCAAGCTGTATCAGGGCATCAGAAGCACTTGAGGCAAAAACAGCGTCCAGATCCGGCAATAGCTTTCTGAGCATTCTTTCAATACTGCTCAGAATTAGATTATCGTCATCTACAAACAAGACTCTTAATTTATCCATTCTTATCCCCCTCTGTCAGGCAATGGAGGAGTTTGCGTAATTCCGGTCTCTGTTTTAAAATAGTAAATTCTTTTTGTGACATATCTATGTCGCCATGGCTGATTCTGTTGGCATGCCAAACAGCCGATGCCATATCAGGCAAGCCATATACTGCATCAATATCAGTTGTAAGATGAAGATAAATGGCTTCAACCAGAGAGTATGGCAAGCCCCACAACTGTGCCAGATACGCACCTATATCAGCATGATTATAACCCAGCACTATTTTCTCAGCTTCGGACTGAGTAATGCCGTGTTCTTTAACAATCTTTTTCACTCTAAGGTGGTCATCAGGCAAATAGTAGATAATTATCAGTTTCCCGATATCGTGAAGTAAACCGGCAAAAGAGGTATATGCCTTTATATAGCTGTCGCCGCTGTCCTGCGCCAATCCCTCGGCTAACAAGGCGGTTGTACAGCTGTGCTGCCATAGCTGCCGCAGATCTTCCTGATTTGCCGATGTTGTTTTAACATTAAAGATATAGTGGGCCAGAACCATACTGCGAATGGTATTAAGCCCCAGATACTGAACCGCTTCGTCCAGGGTATTTAATTCACGAACCAGGCCGATAAATGAGGAGTTGACCAATTTCAGGATCTGCATTGTAAGGGATACATCGTTGCGGATAAGGCTGCTTATCTCATAAAAATCATCCTCGGAGTTGTCCAACATCCGAGTAAGCCTATTATAAACGTCGGGAAGTGTGGGTAAAGAGGAAATAGCATTTAACTTTGCAATCAATTTCTGGTCTACCATTAAACTGTCGAGTTCATTAATGCGATCGAGCAGAGGTGTCAGTCTTTCTATATCCAGTGGTTTCCATAAAAAATAGTGACATACGACTATAGATTCGAGATATGTCTCCCGATCCGGCTGCCCGGTCAGGATAATCCTGATGCTGGATGGAAATTCTTTCTGTATCTGCACAAGGAGCTCAAAACCATTCATCTCAGGCATCCGGTAGTCTGTTACCACTACGTTAACCTCGATGGTTCGCATATATTCAAGAGCTTCAACGGCATTGGTTACAAAGTGCATACGCCACATTTTACTTAAGTGACGTAGACCACGCTTCAGCCCATTTAAGAGGTGATGATTGTCATCCACAAAGAGAATGCTTTTCATTGCCCGCTCCTGTCATATCCTGGATTATCATTCACAGGAACCCGGATAATTATCACTGTTCCTTCCCCTTGGAGACTATCGCAACGAACCGTTCCGCTATGTTTATTTACAACAATATCGTAAACTACTGCAAGCCCCTGGCCTGTACCTTTCCCCACATCTTTCGTGGTGAAAAATGGCTCAAAAATACGGTCTTTCAGGTGTTCTGGAATCCCTCCACCATTGTCGGATATGAACAGTTCCAAATGCTTCCCATCCCACTTTGTGCTGATCTGTATGAGCCCTTCAGGTTTAGGATGGAAGTCTTTTATCGCATCAGCGCAATTTACTATTAGGTTCAGAAGAACCTGGCTCCAGGAGCCCGGGTCGCATGGGAAGAGAGGCAGCTCAGGATCGAGGTCGGTTTTAAGCTCGGCATTGTATTTCCATTCGTTTTTGGTAACCAGAACCGCATTTTTTATAAGATTGTTAAAATCAACAGCTATCTTATGGCTCTTGCCCGGGTGGCTGAATTCCCTCATCGCTCCCACTATCTGTGTTACATGGTCAATTCCATCCAGAGCATCCTTTATCCCCTGAGGCATGTCCTCGCGCAGAAAATCAAGATCACACTCTTTGATAATTTGTTGCATTTGCTTACGCCGCTCAACATTCAATCCATCATTGGGCTCATTGATTTCCTGTTCAATCAAACCAAGCAAGGGATCTATATCTGCAAATGCGTCCTGGAAAAAAACCAGATTATTCTGGATATATTGAATAGGCGTATTTATCTCGTGAGCTATACCGGCTGCCAGTTGCCCCACAGCCTCAAGTTTCTGGGCCTGAAGCAACTGCTGCTGCAGGGTTCTCTCTTGGCTCACATCCCGCCATAATGACACATAATTACTTACCTC
>CAYPNO010000322.1:0-2486 GCA_964411865.1 uncultured Desulfuromonas sp.
TGCCGGAATGTGTGGTGCGGCGTATACGGGAAAAATTCCCCATCAACAAATAGGTAAACCTCGGGCAGATTGTTGTGAACAACCTGCCGAGTTCCTGAAAGTTAAATCTTTACGGTTTTATATTAAAGCAACTGCATAAAACAGTGGGTCTGGGGAATCACCCTCACATCTAGACCATATCCAGCCAAGATATCCTGCTGCTGGAGCAGACTGCGCCCAGATGCGCTGCACTGGCCGTTAAGCGTTCTTGGCTGCAGCACCACATCTATATGCCCCGATGTGGGACCCGTTAGGTTACAGAGTAATTTAGCGCTTCTAAGTAACTCTTCTTCAGGAGTGGCATTACCCACAACCAGCTTCACACAACACTTAACCTGCAAAGCAAGTTGGATAAACTCACGGTGTAATTCCCACGGAGTTGGTTCACCAGTCTGCGATTCCAGCTTTATATCCACGCTTATCCAATCTAGCCACGGCAGCACTTTGCGCAGCGCCCCAGGTAAAGTACCATTGGTTTCCAACTGCACCGGCAACTGGGTTCGCAAACGAGGCAACCACTCTCGCAACAATTCTGCATGGAGGAGGGGTTCTCCCCCAGTGAGGGCAAACGAGTGGTGGGAGCTGTGGCACACACTTGAAGGATCGAGAAGTGCCTGCACATAAGCAGTTAGATCCGCCAATTGCACTGGATTAGACCAAGCAGTGAATATCCCACTGCCAGGGATTTTTTCAACCCGGCAGTTGGCGACAGGAGCAAACGGCGTATCGCAATAACCACACTTCAGGTTGCAACCGGCAAACCGGACAAACACCTGCCGACGTCCGATCAGGGCGCCCTCCCCTTGGATAGAGGAAAAAACCTCAATTAACGGTGCCGCCAGAATGCTATTTTCAGGTACGCGAGTAACTGGCACAGGCATTGTCTGATTCCCACACGTTTACGGATTCAACCACAACATCTTCATCTACAAAGCTGTTACACAACTCTTCAAACAGATAGCGTGCGATATTCTCTGATGATGGGCTTGTCTCTTTGAACGGCTCCAAGTCATTGAGATATTTGTGATCTAAAGAATCAAGGATAGCGTTGGTTTTGGCCTTCAAGATTTTAAAATCAATTCCAAGACCAGCATTATTGAGGGTTTCTGTTGCCACTACCACTTCAACCTTCCAATTATGACCGTGAAGATTTTCACAGTCACCATGGTAATTAATAAGATTATGCGCTGCGGCAAAATGAGTATCTATTTTAAGTCTGTACATCGATGTCAATCCTTCCTACGGTAATTAGTAAATACTATCCAAATTTTCATGTTCCGCCGCAGGGGCAGCTTCACCCGCGACGCGATAATCCTCATCGAACCATTTGCCCAAATCCACATTGCGGCAGCGTTCAGAACAAAATGGACGCGAGGGATTATCTCTCCATCCGACATATTTATTACAAACTGGACATTTGATCTTCACTCAATCCTCTTCCTGTTATATCCTCACGTGTTGTGTCTCACACGTTACAACCTATTATTTATGTTTCAACCTCAAGGGGGGTTAATTGCTCATGGCATCAGAACAAGTACCATCTACTCATTTGAGCTTAGAAGAAGAATTGCACGCAGACCGCCAGTGCGTCGATATATTACGTCAATTTCATGCCCATTTACTCGAACAAAAAACAAGTCCGCTTGTGGCCGGTTCCTTGGCTCAAGGCGCTGACTATTTTTTACGCGACTTTATAATCAGCGCGTGTCAGTGCAGCATATTCACACCCTCAAAAGAATGTGTCAAACAATTTGCCGGGCACTGGTATATTGTTAACACTCTTGAACCTAGCATAGAAGAAATTGGACCCGTATTGCAGGCAATAGCTGCCTTTTATCAATTCCTTATGCAGGAAACACTGATTGATCCTAAGCTGGCAGCACATATAATAAATGATTGCGCCTCTACCGAGTGGTTCTCACATAGATTAGACTCATTCTGGGCTATCGAAGGTGATGGGTATTTACGCTGGCGCGCTGAATGCCCCTTAGATGAAACTAAATCTGCAACCACCAGTTGATGCGGGGGAAACCTGAGTGATGAAAAACCAGAACAAAAAGCCAGGCTATGCTCTCTTGAGGGCTACCAGGCTGGCGATTGGTGTGTCTGCACTTCTGGCCGTAATAAAGCTACTTACCGGCATAGCCACGGGCTCACTAGCCCTTATATCTTCCGGAGTAGACTCCATAATCGATATATTTATGTCGTTGCTTAACTACCTGGGATTGAAAAAGGCGCGAAAACCTGCCGATGAGCAGCACCCATACGGCCATGGCAAATTTGAAACCCTGGCTACCTTATTTCAAGGTTTATTTATTACCACATCTGGCTGTTGGATAATTTTCGAAGGGGCACGACGTCTGAACAAGGGGGTGGAGGTTCATTCCTTAGATTTAGGGCTGGGAGTCCTTGGAATAAGTGTTCTGGTATCGTGGCTTATTAGTCGT
>CAYPNO010000323.1:0-2484 GCA_964411865.1 uncultured Desulfuromonas sp.
CTATATTGCCAATCAAGGACTTGCCTTGGTCCGACCCCGGAAAACCCTTTACCGTATCAAACAGTTTGTCTATGTACCCATCCCGGTCATCCGTCATGAAGAGCACATGATTGGCTTCCATCTCATCCTGCGGGATTCCCCAACGAAGCTGGGGATATTTTGTCCACGACAGAATGAAACTGTTGAGAATGACATCCGGGTTGGCAAATCGGCTTTCGATATCTTTGATACGCTTGTGGAATTGCACCTTCTCACTCGCGGGGCCTTCGTGGAGCAGCCCGTGCGGCTCAATGAAGGTGACATATTGTTTGCCATCAACAATCATCCACAGAATAAAGTCGGGATGGAAATTACCCGCTTCAAAAAAGCCCACGCCTTTTCCGCGACTCAGATTCCGGAGCAGAAAAAGTTCAACCCCATCATTTTGAAGCGTCTCAGCATTGATTTCGGACCATTCTTTTAGATCCGTTACAAACTGAAATTCACTTTCATTCAGCGCTACTGGCAGAATGGTAATTTTTCCACCTTTTCTTACATGGAAGAGCGGCTGAAAAAGATGCATTCCAAAGCGACAGGTTTGGAGTTCGCCTGCTTTAAGCAGTGATTGTTTGTTTTCTTCCAACTCCTTTTTGAGCTTTTCGATGGCAAGGATTACCTGTTCTTCACTGCCATCGACTATGAGCTGATAAAAATCTTCCTGAGGGATATTGTCATCTTCCTTTGTTAGCTCCCGGAGCTCAAGTCGTGGCTCAATAAATGACCGTTTACAATAGTTGTAATAGTGATCACAGAACCGTTTGAGAAGCTCTGCAGCTACTTGCTGCAGCAACGAGACGTCATCAAACCCAGCCGGTTCCAATCGAGCCGTCGGAAGAAAGAGGGTGTACCATGTTTTATCAATAAGGAGCTTGTGTATGCCCGCTTTATCAATATTAAGGTTGTACCAACTTCTCTCGCGTTTAAACTGCTCGAGTTCGAAATACAACTCATCCAGATTCAGCAACGAGATATGTCTATCGGCCAATTTCACATCATCTTTTTTAATCGCCTCGGCAGTCTTCTTTGAGTGGATGGACTGAATACGCGGATACCAGTCAGACACAACCGGGTGCAGCTGAAGGTACTCTGTTAGCTGACCAAGGTTGGGGACGGGAGCATCCTTCTTAAAGTCATATTCTTTTCCGTCATCCGCTTTCCGTTTTGGCCTGATAATCTGCAACTTTTTGCCGAAGTCATAGGTGACATTCAGCGGTATGGTAAACACACGTCTCCGCTCATTGCCGGGCAATCCTTCATCGGCAAGGAATTGGCGGAATTTCTCCATAAAATCGGCTTCCACACCGAATACGTTTAGAGTCTCGAGTTCCTCGATATACCCCGGAATGGACGGAGCATAGCTGTGCCCGCTTCGCTTGAGGCTCCAGCCGTATCCTTTCAGTCGCACGCCACGCCCAAAGAGCTGAATAATTTGCGCCCCTTCGCTTTTACCAACGTGCATCAAACCAAGGGTACTCACTCGCCAGCAGTCCCAGCCTTCGACAAATTTCTTTGATCCAATAAGCAGGTTGACTGGGGAGGAGGAATCTTTAACAGAATCAAAGGTCGCTTCCGAGAAGTCGCTATCCTCAACAGACAGTGACAAACCATCCTGCTTGGCCACGCCTTCAATGTGATCCGCAAGCGCTTTGGCATCGCCAACGTTAATCAATCCGAAAGGCGTCTCTGACGTGCCGACCCGCAGAGCAATTTCCCCGGATTCGCCTTTTACGCGATCAAGGGCAAGATGGCCGCCGGTGTTAGTATTGAACAGGCGCTTCAAGATATTTTTGTAAAGATCGTCATAGGAAAGCCCCGCGTTCATTGTTTTGGCCAGCCATGTAAATGAGCCTTCAAAAATATCAACGCCATTACTGTCCAATAGACCTGTGTCCTGTCCGTTTCCGGTCAGAATTTCCTCCATACGCTTGCAGGCCTTATCTTTGCTCGAAAGGAAATCGGCAATAAATGCAATGATCTGGGCCACATCGGTAGCAACAATCTGTTCGTCCTTCCCGAGCTTGCCACCGGTTACGGTGCTCCCAACAAAAACCCATAAAGGCTTCTCAATATTAAAAGGATGCAATACCTGGGCTTTATCCTCATAGATATCAAGCTGCTGATAGAACTTAAGTAAACATGCCGTCAAGTAGACGGCTTTGAGATCATCAAATGATTTTGGTAAGTTGAGGATCTGGTAGTCTTTACCGAAACCATCCTCATAAAACCAACGGTAGGAGTAGTCGAAAACAACCGTTTTTGCATAGTCGTCTTCGTGTCCCGTACCGGAAACGGCCTGATCAAAGGTTGCCGAGTATTCGAAGGTAAAGCCTTTTTCACACAGCATGGCGCGGTTTTTAAACCATGCGTTTTCATCGGCTTTGGCATTTTTCGCTGAAAGGCCGCGATGCCCTTCATCAACAAGCAGCAGGTTCTGGTCGCCAAGAC
>CAYPNO010000324.1:0-2483 GCA_964411865.1 uncultured Desulfuromonas sp.
TGCAGGGCGGTTGGTGATGTTACCCTATATACTATGTATATGTTCTATTTCTTGTCACTGTATGAAGTGTTGAACTTCTTTACTTCAGTTTTGGGATCGTATATCTCCTTGCCAGAGTGGGAAGCCTTCTGGATCCACTCTTTTCGCAGCGTGTTCAAGAAGGTGATTTTCTCATCCACGAGCTTCTCCATCTGCAATCCGATCAACTTCTGGGCTTCTTCTTTGTTGGAGAAAGCCGGACCGGAGAACTCAGGTGCACCGTACTTCGCCAAGATGATGCGCAGCTTCAGGCGCGCAGCGTGTCCCTTGTCGATAGCAGTAGCCAGAATACGCAAGGTTTCCTCAGGGGCATGGAAGAACCCGCCGTGTGAAGCTACCGCAAAATCCCAACGCCACTGGGCGTGGCGGATATCCATGAGCGCTGGAGTCATTTCGTCCTCGCTAGCGCCGAGCTCCCATGCCTTAGCCGCTTCAAAGTGTGCCTTAGCAATGACATCAGTTGCTGCAGCTGCCAATTGATCCTTGCGCTCCAGCTTACGCTTTACAATCTGCTTGAACTCCTCCTCACTCTCACCATGGCAATTCAGGCAGGTGTTGCGGATATTATCCAGTGGGCTGCCAATCTTGTGGTCGGAGTATTTCACCCCACCTTCGCGCACATAGGGCATATGGCAGTCGGCGCAGGCGAGGTTGTTCTGACCGTGCATGCCGGTTTTGAAGGTCTCGTAGCCGGGGTGCTGTGCCTTGAGCATCGGGGTCTTGCTCAATTGATGCGTCCAATCGCTAAACTTGCGTTCGTCGTAGTACTGTTCGATTGCCTCTACTGAGAGTCCATTATTCCAAGGTAAGGTAACTACCATGGCAGTCTGGTCTTTGCCATCGGCATCTTGCCAGTCGGTCTTTTTGAAGTAGTACTCCACATGACACTGCACACACACCAGGGTGCGCATGTCTTGATGAGTTGCCTTAGCAAAGGGCTCACTCCCCTCAGCATCCAGCGCACGTGCAAGAAAATCACGCTTCACACTGAGCTGCATAGTCTCGTTGTCGTGACAGTCGGCACAACCAACGGGGTTGACAATTTCAGCCCCCCAGCGGGACCATTTGCCGGTAAAAAATTCCAACTCGCCCTTCTCTGCCAATAAACGCGGCACATCGGGGGATTTGCATGTCCAGCATGCGGTGGGCATAGGACCGGTCTTATCGTCAACAGGGTTAGCGGTACGCAGGGTGTTTATGTTGTCCTCGAGCATATAAAAATGCCCACGCGGCGCATTGTAGTCCTTGGAGAAAGCGTATCCAGCCCATAAAACAACGAGGTTAGGATCTTTTTTCAGGACATCGTCAATTTTATCACTCTCTTTAGTTGCCATGTAGGAATCGTACTGACGTGGGTAGTATTTACCCCATTCTGCACTTCTGGGTTCTAGCTTTTTGATGTTTGGTACAACGTTAATCATAGCCTGATCGGCCTTGTTGCCCTGAATGGAACCAAGGAGCAACAGCATCAGCACAGTGGCGACTACTGATATAACTATTACAATCATCGATTTGTTCATACATTTTTCTCCTAAATATTCTGACTAGGGATTTTAAAGTTCCTTGACACCCAGGTTGTCCGGCGTTGACAGCAGGCTTTTAGTGCGTCCGTGGGGTACCATGCGGTGGCAGTCCCAACAGCGCCGCCCCATACTTACTTTGTCATCGAATTTAACGTAGCGCTCGCTGTTCTCGTGCATCTGAGAAACGGCTTCAGCATGGCAAGATATGCAATTATTCTGAATCCGCGCCGCTGCATTTGTGGTAACGCGCAGATTCTTACCATAGGTTCCAAAGGTCATGGCGACAGAGTGGTTATAACCATCGCGTGATTTGGCGAGCATTTTTTTGACAAACGAATCACGCGGAAGGTGACAATCGACACAGCTGGCCTGCTCTCGGTGTGAACTGTGCTGCCACGTGGCGTAGTGAGTATTCATGGTATGGCATGTTATACACACCTTCGGATCGGAAGATAGATACGAAAGTGCCCTAGATTCGTACACTAGGGTGACAAAAACCACAACCATCACCACAGCACAAGCGGTTGCTACGTGCGTCATCACATTACTGTTTTTCATAAGCAGCCTTTTGGTTAGTGGGATATGTAACAATCAGCGCATGCGCGCTGGGCTAAGATTTAGTACTCCCCCGTGCGGTGAAGTTTTCAGTATCCACTGCGGGATTGGCAAAATGTGCTTCATCGCTGTATGAAATGACAGTATACCAAGTTTTGCAATCTGGCTACACCATATCATTTGTAGTGTACATATCAAACGCAGTGTTAAAACTAAATGGTACTCGAAGGTGCGTTTGTAGCCCGGCGCTTTAGCGGAAGCATCCCGGTTAATAACGAATACAGCTGACTAAGCTCAATGGAATACTAGCCTCTTTCTGCTTGATCACAGAATTGACAATTTATACGAACCTGAGTGTCACCACGT
>CAYPNO010000325.1:0-2436 GCA_964411865.1 uncultured Desulfuromonas sp.
AGAGCTCACCATCACCTTAACACGATTCTTTCATTCTAATTTCTAGATTTCTGAACACATGACCTACAGCCAGGAAAAAAGATTTAATGATGATTTTAACAAGAGACTTTTTATGCTAAATTAAACAAATCTCTAAAACCCCAAGGAGCATAAAATGCCACAGCAAATTCTCCCTATTTATATTGAAGGCGAAACGAGTATAAACGAAAAAGTTCACTACACCTATGATGAAGCTACAGACACCGTCTGCTACTATCTCTACTGTCTACCTTTCTACAGTCATTTAAAAAGTGATCACAATTGTTTTAAGATGATAATTGCTCAATTATCAGTTCTCGGTCACTGTAAAAATCACGAGATAATGAAAAGCTTGGGGATAAGCAAAAGCTATATGGATCGTGCCGTAAAAACATATCGTGAAGGTGGGATTGGGGCTTTTTTCGAGAAACGTAAAACTCGCTCTGCATCAGTATTAACGCCAGAAGTTATTATTGAGGTCCAGCAACGCCTTGCTTCTGGCGAATCCCGCAGTGAAATTGCCGAGTCATTGGGCATAAAATTAAATACTTTAGGCAAAGCAATAAATGATCGTCGACTTACAGAAAAAAAAAGCCCACGGCAATTACGCAAAGCGAACGGAACGTAGAGGACAGTAAACAGGCCTTGGGTAATGCTTGTACTGACAATTTGGGAAGAATCTTGGCTGCGATTGGTAAATGTTCTGCACAAACATCTTTTGAGCCAGTCATTGGAGTTAATAATGGCGGCTTGCTTTTAGCATTGCCAGCACTTTTGGCCAATGGACTTTTAGATTCCCTGCATACTTTTGATTTTCAAAACAGATATTACCGCATTCAGGATATCTTCCTTGTTGTTGCCTTCATGGTTCTTGCGAGAGTTGATAACCTTAATCGTCTTAATGATATTGCTCCCGGTGAATGGGGATGTTTAATTGGCCTCGATAGGATACCGGATAAAAAAACAATGCGAACTAAAATAGATGAACTTTCATACGGAACAAATGAAGAAAATCTTGAGAACTGGATTGGCATCCGTGCCAAGCAGTGGATCGATTCTGAAGATGAGAATGTAATCGGCAAATTTTATCTTGATGGACATATAAGAACTTACTTTGGCAAAGAAAAATTACCTTATCGTTATGTTCCACGGCAAAAACTATGTATGAGAGGACTTACTGATTATTGGGTTAATGATGAAGTGGGGAATCCTTTTTTTGTAGTGACGACTCCTTTTGTAAAAGGTCTTATCGCATCTTTAAAAGATGATATAATTCCTAAACTGCTTGAACTGGTACCTGAGCTGACAGAAGCAGAATGGCAGTCAGGCAAACCTCGGTTGATCATGATTTTTGACCGAGAAGGGTTCAGTATGAAACTTTTTAAACTCCTGTGGGATGATTATCGAATTGCTTGTCAAACTTATAATAAATATCCGAAAGAAGACTGGCCAGAAGCGGAATTTAAGACTATCAGTGAAGAAACAATATTCGGCACGATTACTGAATTGAAAATTGCCGAGCGTACAATCACTCCTCTTCAAGATTTTGAAATAAGAGAAATTAGATATATGTCTGAAAGTGATCACCAAGTCTCAATTGTAACCAAAGATTTTTATGGCAAAACTCATCCAGTAATAATCCACATGAGGGCTCGCCAGTCGCAGGAAAATTTTTTTAGATACAGCAGGCAAGAATTTAACCTAGATACACTTGCATCTTATAGCAAGGTTGATGTCGATGACACTGTAGAGGTAGTAAACCCTAAATTCCGACAACTAGAAAAGACCATAAACTCAACCAGGGCCAAACTTTCACGTCGGCACCTGAAACGCTCTGAATCAGTTCTGCCTGATAATGCTACAGACAAACAGCAGAAGAATTATGAAAAACGACAGGGCGACCTCACCGCAGAAATAGAAGAGTTTGATAACGTTTTAGTTGCTGCCAAAGCAGAAAAAAGAGTAACTGAGCACTATATCCCAATCAAGGACCTGCCGGAAGACGTTAAGTTTAGGACGCTACATGGTGGGCGAAAAAAATTCATAGATATCATCAAAATGATCTGCTATAGAGCTGAAGTTGTCATGGCAAATTTAATTGTTCCTGAGCTAACTTTATATGACCGTGATACCGCACGCAGTATCATTAAAAATATATTCCAAGCTTCAGCTGATATTTTCCCAGATTACGAAAACAAGAGATTAACTGTTTGCCTACATCATACGAATAATCGCAAAACAGACATCATAGTTCAATTTCTCATGGATCAACTCAACAAAACTCAGTGCACATTCCCAAGCTCTGAATTGGAGATTTTCTATAAATTTGTGTCATAAAAAAATCCCCTAGGTCATGTGCTCAGAGTCTATGGCAAACCGAAGGGCGGAAAGTATGGATATAAACAAATATCTTTAGGG
>CAYPNO010000326.1:0-2426 GCA_964411865.1 uncultured Desulfuromonas sp.
GCCCCAACCTGGCCGAGGACGGTGATCAGTTGCAAAAGTTTACCGAGTCAAGACCTGAACTAAATGCATCTGGAATCGATTTATCCAGCATATCCGCACTAATGAGCATAAACACTATGGGGCAACTTACAAAAAAACAAACTTATGCAGATATCCTGTTCGTTGACGATGAACAATCTGTTCTTTCCGGTTTCAGGCGTGTGCTGCGTAATATCCCGGACAGGTGGAGATGTCATTATGTGACCAGTGTAGAAGAAGCACTTAAATTTACCAGACTCCATTCGGTGGATGTTGTTGTCTCCGATATCAGTATGCCTGTTAAAAACGGCTTTGATCTGCTCGAGGATTTACGCAGTGATCTGAGGACCAAAGACCTGCCTGTTGTTATCGTTACGGGTAATATTGATGAAGACCTGAAATGTAAGGCGCTCGATCTTGGGGCTAGCGACTTATTGACGAAGCCTGTAAGTAAAGACAACCTGTTGGCGCGCGTGCGTAATGTTCTGAAACTCAAGAACTACCAGGACGAGATTAAGGAGCAGAATCTGCGCCTGGATTTAAAAGTTAAAGCAAGAACCCGGGAACTTGAAGATTCGCGTCTCGATATTATCTGGCGTTTGGCCAAAATAGTCGAGAGTCGGGATAGCCATACCGGAAATCACATTTTCCGTGTCGCACATTACTGCAAGATTCTGGCGACAAACTTCAAAATGCCGGCCGAATTTTGCGAACAGATCTTCCAGGCCAGCCCATTACATGATATAGGGAAAATAGGCATACCGGACAGTATTCTGCATAAACCCGGCAGGTTAAGTAAAGAGGAGTTTCGGGTAATGGAAAATCACTGCCATATCGGTGCTGAAATACTCCAGCAGGATATGACACCACCTCTGTTGAATGAAGAAACTGATCCATCAAACGCTCATACAGATACGCTCCCACAAAATCCTTTGATGAAAATGGCTGCCGATATAGCCCTGTATCATCATGAGCACTGGGATGGCAGGGGGTATCCCACAGGATCCAAAGGAACTCAAATACCTCTAGCGGCCAGAATTTGCGCTATTGCTGATGTTTTTGATGCGCTGTCATCTGCGCGGTCATACAAAAATGCAATGCCTGAGTCTGAAGTTATGCGGATAATGTGCACAGGGAAAGGGGCGAAATTCGATGCAGCTATATTTGACTGTTTTGAAAAGAGCCTATCGGAGTTCAGAAAGGTTCGTAAACAGTTTGCTGATTCTTAGAATTACCTTGAGGAGAAACAGATGAATATGCAGTTGTCGGTCTTAGCAGTTGACGATGATCGTTCATTGCTTGCTTCTCTAAGGCGTATCCTGAAACTTGAGCCCATACGTTTATTGACCACAGATAAGCCGGAAGAAAGTTTTGCCCTGCTGCAGAACCATAATATCGATCTGCTCCTGCTTGACTTGCGCATGCCCAATCTTGACGGGATAGAAGTTCTCAAAAGAGTTAAGAAAAAATTTCCCCAAATACCGGTTATCATGCTTACCGGCAATGGAACAATAGAAGATGCGGTAAAGGCAGTTAAACTTGGTGCAGATGATTTTTTGCAGAAGCCCTGCCCTCCATCCGTTCTTGTACAGAGAATCCGAGCATATTACACATGCAATACCGAGGACTCCTCTTTAAAAAGTATCAATACGGAGTTCAACTATCCTGAGTTTCTGGGTGAATCAGTTGTTATGCAAAAGATAAAACAGCTTATCGTTCGTATTGCCGAATCTGATGTAAGCGTACTTATACACGGAGAAACCGGGACAGGCAAGGAACTGGTTGCACGAGCAATACACAAGCATAGCCAGCGGGGTAATGAAATATTTGTGCCGGTTGATTGTGCCACCATAAGTGAAAAAATTCTTGAGAGTGAACTTTTCGGGCATTGCCGCGGTGCATTTACCGGTGCAGAAACCGAACGACAAGGGCTGTTTGCAGAAGCTAGCGGTGGCACTCTGTTTCTTGATGAGATCGGAGAGTTTCAACTTGATTTACAGGCAAAATTGCTAAGAGTGCTTCAAGAGCGCCAGGTGCGGCCTGTTGGAAGTAACAAAAACACGATGGTTGATATCAGACTGCTTGCTGCTACCAATAAAGATCTGCTCGATGAGTCTACCCATGGCCGTTTTCGCAGCGATCTTTACTATCGTCTCGCTGCCATCGAAATTGAGATCCCCCCTCTACGCCATCATCCGGAAGATATCCCCATGCTTGTACGCCATTTTGTCTGCAAACATTTTTACTCTGACGAGTACTCTATAAACCCTGAAGTAATCGAAAAATTGCAGGGATACAACTGGCCGGGGAATATCCGTGAATTGGAAAATGTTATAATAAGAGCAGCATCGCTGTGCCATAACAAAGAAATTACCCCTGAGGATCTTCCAACAAGAACTTTTGGTCAC
>CAYPNO010000327.1:0-2418 GCA_964411865.1 uncultured Desulfuromonas sp.
GTGAATTTAAATATGCCTGATTTCGCTAGAAGTAACTAAAACGAGTCTGGCTAGGTGTACATTTTTCTAGAAATATACCCAGAAAAAATAAATGGACAGCCTCTATGAGGCTGCCCATTTGATTGTATATGTTTAGCAATTCAATGTTTTAGATATCGCTTGCAACCTCTATACGGAGCAAAGCACGCTTTAAGGCGGCTTCCATCAAGCGATACTCTTTGTCCTCAGGATCTAGCTTCTTAAGTGCTTCTTCAGCCCGACCCAGCGCAGCTTCCGCACGCGCTTTATCTATCTGATCAGCAGGCTCTGCAGTTTCAGCTAGAACGATAACAGTGTCGTCTTCAACTTCAACATAGCCCCAGTTCACAGCCACATGATACGAAGAGGACCCTTTTCGATAAGTAAACACGCCAACTCTCAAGGTTGTCAGAAGTGGTGAATGGCCAGGGAGAATACCTAGCTCACCCAACGTACCCGGCATTACCAGCTCATCGACCTCTTCGGAGAGCACCTGTTTATAAGGCGTTACCATCTCAAGTTTCAATTTATCAGCCATGTACAACTTCCTTTATAGGTGCAAGACAACCACAATCAAACAGCCTGGTTATGCTGCCGCCATTGACTTAGCTTTTTCGACAGCTTCTTCAATAGTGCCAACCAAGTAAAAAGCCTGCTCAGGCAGAGTGTCATGCTTACCGTCAAGAATTTCGCGGAAACCCTTAATCGTATCTTTTAGCTCTACATATTTACCTGGTGAACCAGTGAAGACCTCCGCAACAAAGAATGGCTGTGACAAGAATCGTTGAATTTTTCTCGCACGCGCAACCACTAACTTATCATCTTCTGAGAGCTCGTCCATACCCAGGATAGCAATAATATCCTGTAGATCCTTGTAGCGCTGCAGCACAAACTGTACTTCACGTGCAAGCTCGTAATGCTCTTCTCCAACAACTTGTGGATCGAGAATGGTACTACTTGAGTCAAGAGGATCGACCGCTGGGTAAATCCCTAATTCTGCAATTTGGCGTGATAATACTGTCGTAGCATCTAGATGAGCAAAAACAGTAGCAGGTGCGGGGTCTGTAAGGTCGTCAGCTGGAACATAGACAGCTTGGACTGAGGTGATGGATCCCTTATCGGTTGTAGTGATACGCTCTTGCAGCTCACCCATTTCTGTACTCAGCGTGGGCTGGTATCCAACCGCTGAAGGGATACGACCCAACAGTGCAGAAACCTCAGAACCCGCCTGAGTAAAGCGGAAGATATTATCCACAAACAAGAGAACATCTTGCCCCCCCTCATCGCGGAAATACTCAGCCACTGTAAGGGCTGACAGAGCAACTCGAGCACGCGCTCCCGGGGGTTCGTTCATCTGGCCATAAATAAGTGATGCCTTGTCCAGTACGCCAGATTCCTTCATCTCTTCCCAGAGGTCATTTCCCTCACGGGTACGCTCGCCAACTCCAGCAAACACAGAGAATCCACCGTGTTGCTGTGCAACGTTATTTATCAGTTCCATGATAAGGACAGTTTTACCTACACCAGCACCACCAAACAGGCCAATTTTCCCACCACGTGCGTAAGGAGCAAGCAAATCAATTACTTTAATCCCAGTTTCGAACGATTCTACGGTTGTAGACTGTGCGACAAAAGAAGGAGCGGGCCGATGAATTTCCCAGTACTCGTCTGCTTCAACGGGGCCAGCTTCATCGACTGGTTCGCCAATGACGTTCATAATGCGCCCCAAAGTCTGCTTACCTACGGGCATAACAATTTGCTTGCCAGTGTCAAGTACCTCTTGGCCACGCACAAGACCCTCTGTACCATCCATTGCGATAGTACGTACTGTATTCTCACCCAAGTGCTGCGCAACTTCACACACCAGGTTCCACTCTTTATCGCTGATAGCGGGGTTGGTTATTTTAACCGCGTGATAAATTTCAGGAAGTTTGCCGGCCTCAAACTGAACGTCAACCACCGGTCCGATGACTTGAACTACCTTACCCTTGTTCATGATGAATTACTCCTTTAGCACCACTACGTGGAGAGTTTTTATCTGAATTATCTATTTTATTGACTCAGCACCGGATACGATTTCCATTAGTTCTTTGGTGATCGCCGCCTGCCGCGCCCGGTTGTACTGCAGTGTCAGCTTATCAATCATTTCAGAAGCATTTTTGGTAGCACTATCCATACTGCTCATCCGTGCCCCATGTTCCGACGCAACTGAATCAAGCAGCGCACCAAAAATTTGGACCTCAATATATTTAGGAAGAATTGAGTAAAGCACCTTTTCGCAACTAGGCTCATATATATAGTCCGCTACGAAATGATCATCCTCGGCACTGTCGGGAACAATCGGCAGCAATTGTTTGATCGTCACTTCCTGATTTATGGCGCTATGGAACTGATTATAAA
>CAYPNO010000328.1:0-2416 GCA_964411865.1 uncultured Desulfuromonas sp.
TTGTACACGGCATCAACTGGGTCGGCATAAAAACTTATCTGGAACTTGGCAAACAACTCTGGTGGTACGGTGGAAATATCTGACGCTGAAGCCATGGGCAGTAAAACGCGCCGTCCTCCACTATCCATTACCAACTGCAAACAGCCCGCTAAATTTTCAACAGGACTGATGACGCCACCAAGAGTGATGCTGCCCAAAACCACCATTTGCTCTTGAACCGGTTTGTTCATCAAAATGGAACATACGGCGACTAAAGAGGCTAAGCTTGCTTGATGACTTGGGCCGCTGTTGTGGAGTTCTACGACATGGAAATGGTACTCGAAGTTTAAGAATTTAGTTGTTGCGCTAATACGCGAGACATTCCCTTTGAAATAATCAAAGCCGATGCGGACTGATTCCTTCGCCACAGAGTCCGAGCCCATCCCTGTCACGCTATGGCGGCCGTTACCCGGCATCATCTGGGTCTCCAAACGATACAGGCCAACCTTCTCTGTTGATCCCTTCGCAATAAAATGAACAACCCCAGGCTTAGATACCCCTTCAGGAATCAACGCACTTCCACCCTGCTCCGGGACATTGACAAAAAACTCTTCGAGGCTTTCATTATCTATGTAGCTAAAGTTGACATCTGAAAACTCCATCCCGCCCAATTTCTTCAATTGTTCTTTAACGCGACGGCGCAATTCCAGCGCATACGTAAGGCACACACGCACATCGTCTTTTTGATACTGACTATGGGGAAACAACAGTTTCAGCAAACCGGAGACAGTCCTTCTAGCCCCAATCACATCTCGTTGATTCAGATTATTCCCAAGCTTGAAATATCTGTCGATCGCGTCCGAAAAACTATATTTGCGCATTTCACGCATATATTCCGCCAGATAATCGGTAATCATGCCGTAATTGTCGGTAAAAAACTCCGGACGCATTTTGGGGATTTCCCACCCGGGGATGTATGCATGGAAGCGGTCAAAAAATGCCATATCGATCATGGCATCAGGGAACGGTGCAAATAAATGACTGGTTTTGACCAACGTATCCACGCTGTGATTGATGTTACCCACAAACACCATTGAGGCTTTTGCTTCAATAGAATCACGACCTCGGGCAAAAGATCCAGAAGCCATGTAATCTTTCATAATCTGTACGCCGTCTTTATCTTTAAAATTGATCCCTGCGACCTCATCAAAAGCAACGACATCCCACATGCCAACAAGCCCTACTTGGCGGCTACTCATGTTATAAAAGAGATTGGCTACCGTGGTCTGTCCACCCGATACCAACAAGCTATTGGGCGAGCACTCCTTGTATACATGGCTTTTGCCCGTCCCGCGTGGGCCAAGCTCGCAAACATTGTAGTTATTTTCAACAAAAGGGATCAATCGCGCAGCCAAGTGCCACTTGACCCTTTGCTCCAGATTAACAGGTTCCATCCCTATGGAACGCAACAACACATCAAGCCACTGCTCCGTGGTGAAATTCTCCCGCGCCGCAAAAAGTTCCTCCATATCCATCGAAGGCATTTGAATGGGCTTTAAATTCTGGACAGAAAAAGGGGAGGTTTTTTGCCCCTCCTCGTAATAGTGTTGCACGGTAATAATTGACCAGATGCCACCAGTGAGCAGTTTTTCGTGTTCTTTTACGGTCGAGGCTGTAATCAGCGCATCCTTGACACCAAGATTTGACAGCGCAGCCTCATAAATATCCTTTTTAAGATTCAGCTTTACCGTCACCTTGTCGATAATTTTAAACGTGCCACGCTCACGTATCAGCGACTTTACCTTTTCCGCTTCATCAGGACGCACATAGTTTTCCGCCAAAATACGTTTAACTTTGGCCATCCCTTCATCAATCACCTCAGCATCGTCAGAGGCGCAATACATGCCGAGCAGATATTCAAGGACATAAACGGGGACATTTGCCCCCTCCTTGAGTTGCTTACTCAAATCCTTGCGCACGACTCGCCCCTTAAAAAAACGATTTAAAAGGGTGTCTAAATCCGCACTCTGTTTTTGATCGAAATCATCAGTTAATTGATCCGTCATAGTTTGTGCCTTATTCAGTAAAAAGCCATTCGTTGAAGAATGTCATATCTTTAAAAGTCATTCTCGAAAGCAAGGTCAATAATAATCGGATACCGTTCAACTTCGGCCTGAGTCTCCGCATCACGCAAAACCAACTGGTATTCCTTTTTCTTGTCGTACTGGCCCGCTTCTATAACTAACCGCGCATCTTTAATCCGCTCATTCATATCTGCTGAGTCACTATCAAAAGTAAGCTGCACGACATTGCTGATCTCTTTGTCGCCATCCCTTAAGCTCACCATCAGGACCCTCGGCAGAACACGTTCTGAAACGGCCTCAGTCTGGATAAACTTGAAGATCTGAATATTATTCACGACCTTGTTGATGCTACC
>CAYPNO010000329.1:0-2412 GCA_964411865.1 uncultured Desulfuromonas sp.
AAGGTGAGGAGGTTCTGGCATTTACCTTTAAGAAATACCGGTAGGTTGAATTCTATCTCTCTTTGCATCAGGTTGGCGAAACTCCCCAGGCATGCATTGAGGACGATATTTCCGATTTCAAGTAAACTGTCCTGCTCCAGTTCGCCCAATGTTTCCAGGGGGAAAGAATCATCTATAAGGGTGCGAATGAGGTCAATGCTGTTTTTTTCTGGAAAAATCAGAATGGCAGTACCTGCAAAGGGGCCACTGAAGGATTGCCTGACCGAGCTGACATCTTCATTAGCAGGCGACTCAATCAAGGTCGCAGCCTTGTTTACAGACAACATGGTAAGAAATGGCACTGATAGACAGATTTCATTGCCAAGTAAACGCTCCAGCGCCGCTGCAGCGCGTCCCATGCCTATGTTAAACAGCTCCTGCAGGGCATCTTGTTCCTCCGCTGAGAGATTAAGCATAATCACTCCTGTGCCATAAATACAGCATCAAGTTGTTCAACGCTGATTGGCTTGGTTATAAAGCCAACGCCCGCTGCTTCAGCACGGTGGCGTGTGGCATCCTGTATATTGGCGGTCACCAGGTATATCTGCAGATTGGGGTGGATTCGCATCAATTCAAAGGCCAGATCGAGTCCATTCATGTCGGGCATATTGTAATCGAGCAGGGCTAAATTGGGCTGCTGAGCCGTAGCTAATTGAATCGCATCAGTGCCGTTATGCGCCTCCATAATTTCCCAGTTTAGGAAGTTTTTGCTGATGACATTGCGCATCATCATGCGTGCGAGGTTGCTGTCATCTACAATAAGTACTGTGTGTTTCATATATGTCCACCTTATATATGTGCGTCCTGGCTGACGACACCAATCAATTGCCTTTGTCCGAGTGTGGTATTTAGTTGCATTCAAAAGGCGTTAAGTCTCGTTGGTGCCTATCTTTTCGATTTTACTTTCATTGATTAGGTGAGCCTCGGCTTCGTGCTGTCTTACGTCGCCATTAAGAATTGCGCCGGGTTCTACACTTAATCCACGGGTCAGGAGGGTTCCTTCAAACAAGCTTCCGTTCTTAAGTTCGGTGCTGTCGGCGCTAAGTTGCCCATGTATCTGTCCGTGACAGATACAACTGATGCAACTGACATCTCCGCGTATTGAACCTCCACTGCCTATTATAAGGTGCTCTCCGCGCAGGGTTCCATCAAAATCACCATCTATCCGCATGCTGCCGCAGAACTTCATTTCACCTTGCAAGGTAGTTTTTTCACCGAGAATGGTTGAAATAGGGGCACTGCCTGCGGTTTTGTGGGGGCTGGTTCTTTTTCCGAACATATTAATTGTCTAGCTCCAAAATTTATTTTTCACCCAGAAAAATTAGCGGATATGGGTTTATGGGTTTGTCGTTCTGTCTGACCTCATAGTGCAGGTGAGAGCCTGTGGAGCGCCCGGTGTTTCCCATGGTACCAATAATAGCGCCACGTTCTACCGTATCGCCTGATTTAACTTGGAAGCTATCTAAATGCCCGTATAGGCTAGTGTAATTATCGGGATGTTTGATCTTAATCATTTTACCGTAGCCACCATTTGTTTGGGCATACACAACTGTTCCTGCGGCCGTTGCCTGGATCTGAGTGCCAGGCATGTTGGAGATATCGATACCATAGTGAAATGCGCGTCGACCGTTAATGGGATCGATTCTGGCACCGTACCCAGACGAAATCCACCCACGAGCGGGTTCACCCAAAGGGATGCCGGCTGCAAGGTTTATCATTTCACCGGCAAATTCCATGAGTGACTCCGGTTCATCCAACGGGACTGGGTAGTATGGTCCACCCTGGTTGCTACTTTGCTCTGTATCAGGGGATATTTCACTGATGTTGGTGGCGATCTCGACCCCTACCTGGGTTAGAATCTCTTCGATTTGGATACTGCGTTCGCGAAGTTTTGCTACTTCAGAACGAAAGAGCTCAGATTTTTCTTGCCTGAGCGTTTTTAGCTCGCTCAGCATCCGATTGCCCTGTTGCTGCAGAGTTCTAAGTTCATGCTTGGCTTGGTTCAGGTCTTGTTTGAGTCCTTCACTCTGAAGTATGCTGTACAGGCCGAAGCTGGTTGTAGTGCTTAAGCCTGCAAACACCAGAAAGCAAAGCACGGAATATAGCTTGAGGCGGGAAGTTCTAAGCGATAACGCGCGACTGCGCCCTTCGGCGCCAGATATAATGACGTGTATTTTACGCGACATGTTTTAATGACCTAGTATGGGTTTAAGGGCTAAGATAGTATGTGCGCGGTCTGCATGTAGCTGATCTTGGTCCAAATACAGGTGCGCACTTACCACCGCATATTCTGTCGAACCTTTTGATCGAATATGGCATAACTGTGACCGAGAGTGGTCAGGTTCAAAGGAGGGTAAGATCGTGGCTGTACAC
>CAYPNO010000330.1:0-2398 GCA_964411865.1 uncultured Desulfuromonas sp.
ATGTTTTTAAGTTATGTAGATGGGAAGTGAAATATTTCTGGACTGCCGAACATTTCTTCTCGCATAGTTTTGTTCAGGAGCTTATTACCATTCAATAAACCAATGTCGCCATCTAGGACAATATTTTCTAGACGATGGCGATAATAGATTAATGCCGGAGCAATTGTAACCTAAAAATCGACTTTACCTCGCAACCGTTTTGTCTGACCACGCTGTGTTTTTTTGTCCATACGTTTGCTTCTTGCCATCTTGCTCGGTTTAGTGGGTCTTCGGGTTTTACTGACATAGGTGCCTTTTATTATAAATTGTCGCAAACACTTGAAGGCATCGATCTTGTTTTGCTCTTGAGTGCGAAACTGCTGCGCTTTAATGATCAACACGCCATCTTTAGTAATGCGATTGTCTTTGCTTTCCATTAAACGCTGTTTTTGATAGTTGTTAAGACTTGACGCGTTGATATCAAAGCGTAGATGGATGGCAGACGACACTTTGTTGACGTTTTGCCCACCGGCTCCTTGGGAGCGTATCGCGGTAATTTCTACCTCGTGGTCACCAAGTCTGATGGAGTTGCTGATAAAAATCATGGTAGCCCTTTTGTACATATAAATTTATATATGCCACAAACCATACATCACTATAGTTTCGCCACAAAGTAATTTTCGGTAGCAAAATTAATCATTCTCAATGATTATGGCGTTACAAGATAGCTTGCAGAGGTATGATGGTGCTCAGTTGCAGCTAGCAGGTACGCATTCTTCTGGTGTAACCCTCTTCGAAGCGATGCTGCACGCCACAATAGCGGCAATTTAGCTTATGATTGACTCACATTACGAGCAATTGATGGAGGTGATAGGTCACAGCTATGGTAAGATAATAACTCTTTAGCAATTGTGTTGTTGCGCGGGGCTAACCTAAAAACTGGAAATATATTTTGACTAATAATGATATTTTACGCCGGATTCGTTATACCTTTGATTTAAAAGACCACACTATGCATAGAATTTTCTCTTTGGCAGATTTCAACGTGACCAAAGAGCAGGTTTCTACATGGTTGAAAAAGGAAAAAGACGCTGCTTTTCTGAAACTCAACGACTCAGAGTTAGCAGTGTTTTTAAATGGTTTTATTAATTTAAAGCGTGGAAAACGTGAGAGTCCGCAACCAAAGCCAGAAAAACATTTGAATAACAATATGGCATTTAAGAAATTAAAAATTGCTCTTAATTTTACAACTGACGATGTTTTAGATGTTTTTCAACTGATAGGATTCAGTTTAAGCAAGCATGAATTAAGTGCGTTTTTCCGTAAGCCAGATCATAAGAATTATCGTGAATGCAAAGACCAAATTCTTCGAAATTTTTTACTCGGCATTCAATGCCAATTGCGCCCAAACCAAGATAGTTCAGGCCTATAGTCATAACTTAACGCTCAAAACACCGTCCCAGCCTATGGAGTCAACTGTATACCCAAGGCTGCTCTCCTTGTGCATTAACTTCGAAAATTTACGGGGTATCAATGTGTCACGCAAAGCAGTTCACCATGTAATTGCTACATCAGGATGACATCCTGCGGGTAATGACGGTTAATGACTATCTCTCCATGTGCTTAAAATATGTTCTTTCAGCAGCTCTGTGCAGTGAATAAAGAAACAAGTTGTAAAGCTAAAAGTAAACTTAAAGATTTAAGTTCTTTTTATTATTTTTACTGCAGGAGATTTTATTATGACTGGTCGTATCTACCTCTTAATAGTGGTTTTTGCCGCAAGTATACTTTCAACTTCATTAACAGCAGCCGCCCAAAATTCAACGCTGCAACCAATAAATACCGACTTTGCCCAAACCCTAAATAAAATAAGTATGGACGTAACGGCAAGCAACTTTTCTAATGTAGAACTTGATGAAGCCGATAATTTTGATGGATATACTGTAACTGCCGATGTGATCATTCCGGTTGATGTTAATAAGCAATTCAGACTGTCAGTACCCTTTTACACAAGGGGTGATGCTAACCTGAAACCTTGGGGTGAGCCCATCGATATTGATGGAGACGGGGGTGTTTTTGATTTCGCCACTTTGCAATTTGAACATCAGATATATGTTGCCAAGGAAGTAGGATATAATCTCGCCTACACTTTTGGTTACGGCAATAGAACAGCTCGAATGGATACTGGGACTGGTGATTACTACAATCACAGGGGGAAAATTGTTTTGCTCGGCATAAATATGGACAAGAGCATTTGGGATGATGAGGCACAACTACTGATCAATGCAGGTATCCGATATTATTTTGACACTGATGATCTACACCCACGGGGTATAGACGCCTGGGTATGGGCTGATATCAAAGGCGCGATTGTTTTCAAGCCTTTGATCTGGCATGTGCGCCCGGCTATTGAGCTTAC
>CAYPNO010000331.1:0-2390 GCA_964411865.1 uncultured Desulfuromonas sp.
AAAATGTGTTTTATTTTTGCTTGTTTTTTGATTTATTTGTAATAGATGAAAATGTTTTTTAGTCATATTACAAATATGGTGTTTTATAAAACATAGATACGTTTTTTAATTATAATTCGGGGGAATTTGGAGGCCATGCGAGGCAGTGCTTGAATGGAAAGGTTTGTTCAGGGAGGTAGGTTGATTACAAAAAAGCCCCGCTGTAACCAGCGGGGCTTTTTTGCTATATGTACTTATGAAATAGTGGTCTGTTTATTCACATAGATCTACGTTCATATCCCAGTTCTTGATCTTCATGGTTCCGTTCACTGCCAAGTTCTGCTGCATCTTGAAGCAGCGGTCAAACAGTTGAGGTTCGTGACCAACGCTCTTGCTCAAGGTTTCTTTGCAAGCACGGTCGAAGTAGTCCTGCAGAATTGGACGGTACTCAGGGTGTGCACATACGTCAATAAGCTTCTGTGCGCGATCCTTCGGAGCCAGGCCACGTAGATCCGCCAGTCCTTGCTCGGTTACTAGTACATCGAGGTCGTGCTCAGTGTGGTCGATATGTGGTGCCTTGGGCACTACGCAGGTGATGCCGTTGGGATCGGTTTTGCTTGGACGGCTTGAAGGTGTATGCATAATAGAGAGATATGCATTGCGCAGGAAGTCGCCGGAGCCGCCCAGCCCGTTGATCATGCGGGTACCGCCAACCAGGGTGGAGTTCGCATGAGCGTAGATATCAAACTCAACTGGAGTATTCATAGCGATGCAGCCCAAACGCCGGATTGGTTCTGGAGCGTTGGAAATGGACAGTGGGCGCAGGACGATTTTATCTGCATACTTGTCCCAATTCTCAAAGAAGCGTGGGAAACCAGGCTCTTCAGACAGAGACAGAGAGCATGCAGAAGCAAAATCCAGTTTGCCTGAGTCAAAGAAGTCCAGCATGGTGTCCTGCAGAACCTCAGTAAATACCGTTAGGTTGGAGAAAGGTCCGTTCGCCAGACCACCTACAACCGCGTTGGCGATTGAGCCTACCCCAGACTGCAGTGGCAGCAGATTTTCTGGCAGCCGCCCAGCTTTAACCTCGGCAGAGAAAAAGTCGAGAATGTGGCCGGCGATTGCTTCAGATTTTTCGTCGGCGTCGCTGAACGCACGTCCCTTGTCGCGATGCTTGGACTCAACTATGGCAACAATCTTGTCTGGGTCGCAGGGGAAGAACGGATCGCCGATGCGGTCATCCGCCTTGTTGATCAGAAACGGTTGACGGTGGGGTGGATTGCGCGGGATGAGGCAGTCATGCATCCCCTCGAAAGAGGGCTGTCCGGTGTTAACCTCAATGATAATTTTGTCGGCAATTTTGAGGATTTCACCGATCACACCGCATGAAGAGGTGGGGATCAGACCACAATCTTCGGTAATGGCAGAAACCTCAATGATTGCTACATCGATTTTTGGGGTGTAAAACCCGTAGCCGAGATCCTGAGCGAAAAGGGAGAGGTGCTTGTCACCCATGCGGATGCGCCCTTCATTAATGCCCTTGGCAATGTTCTTACCCGTCTGGTAAGGCCAGCGGCGGTCGATCATATCCAGTGCAGCCCAGCGGTCTTCTGTTTCAGCTCCAACAGAAGCGCCGATGAAAAGGTTGAATCTCCACTTGCCCTGCAGGTTATTCTTTTCAACATGATCTGCCAGTGCGATGGGTACCGCTTTGGGATAACCAGCCGGAGTAAAGCCGGACCAGCCCAGATCCATGCCGGGTTTGAAGAACTGCACACATGCTTCTGCTGACATTACTTTGTCGAGTAGGGATTTGCGGCGGACACGTGTTTCTAGACTACCGAATTCTGACATTGGTCTTCCTCCTTGATACGGTTTGTAAGTTAACATCAAACAGCCCGATTGTCGGGTCTAAACGCAATGCGTTCATGCATACAATCTACTAATTGCTGGACATTTGAACTTTACGGCAAGAGTTGTCTCTTGCAGATCGATCAATATATGGTGAACTGTCTTAGCTTCAATACATATATGGTAAAAAATTCGCAACTAAAACTCTGTTTTGAAACAATCGTATAATATATGTGATAATTCATGTCAAGTGAAATAAGGTAGCTGCTGCGCTTTTGTGTGCAGACGCCAAAACGGTGTTGGTTTTTATGTGGTAGGTGCAAGTTGTTGAAGATATGGGGTATTTACCCTTTTGCGTTGATAGCGGAGGTGCTATATCTTTACCTTGATTGCAGTGGTAGTGACCATATCTATACTTGTAAATCTAATAAAAAAATACTGTGTTCTATTTTTATTAAAAGCAAGTCTTTGCTTTAATTGTATGTGATTGACTGTATCTTGCTATATGTGTAGGTTTGAAGATTTGCTTTGTACATGAAGTTTTAAGTGTGGATTCTAGG
>CAYPNO010000332.1:0-2389 GCA_964411865.1 uncultured Desulfuromonas sp.
CGAGAATAAAATACAAAGGATTTAACAGCAAGAATCTTGGGCCCAAAATTTACAATCAAGCAATCGCAAATGCCAGCCTATCCATCCATAAACAAGGTAAGTATATGAAAAATATGGTTATTCTGTTTCTGTTATCAGCGTTGTTAGTTGCCTGCGGTAGTGGTGACAACTCAACCCCTGTGGCAGAGGAAGCGCGACAGATCGCTGTTGATGCTTATGTCTACGGCTACCCGCTGGTCACCATGGAGATGACTCGGCGCGTAATGACCAATGGCGGCGGACTTCAGGGGACGCAGGCACCAATGGGGCATCTGGCACGGGTTCGGGAGTATCCATCCGCCGACTTCAGGAATGTAACGGCGCCCAACGCGGACACACTATACACCACAGCTTGGATTGACGTAGTAAAGGAGCCTTGGGTGCTAAGTCTGCCCGAAGCAGACGGGCGCTACTATCTCTTCCCGATGCTCGACGCATGGACCAATGTGTTTCAGTCACCAGGGAAACGTACTACGGGAACCGCGCCACAGAAGTACGCCATCACTGGGCCCAACTGGCAGGGTACGCTCCCCGCTGGCTTGATTGAGTACAAGTCACCCACGAGCTTGGTGTGGATTCTGGGGCGTATTTACTGTACTGGGACACCGGATGACTACGCAGCAGTCCACGCGATGCAGGATGCTGTCTCCTTGGTGCCACTGAGTTCATTTGGCAAGCCCTACATCCCCCAGCCTGGAACGATGGACCCGAGCATCGACATGATTACCCCAGTGCGCGACCAAGTCAATTCCCTTAGTGTCGCAGCCTACTTCAATCTGCTAGCAAAACTTATGGAGGATAATCCACCCGCTGAGGCTGATGCTCCAATGCTCGAAAAATTAGCGCTACTCGGCATCGTCCCCGGACAAGCGTTCGACATCAAGGGGCTCGACCTACAGATCCAAGAAGCATTGGTAGATGTCCCCAGAATCGGGGTTGACAAGATCATGGCATCTTTCAGTTCGGCCAGTAAAGTGGAGAATGGCTGGGTTTTTACGACCAACACGGGTGTATACGGAACCAATTATCTCCAACGGGCGCTGATTACCGCCAACGGACTCGGTGCAAATCTCCCACAGGATTCCGTGTACCCCACTTCGGAAGCAGATGTGGAGGGCAATCACTATGATGGCGCTAATTCATATGTTATGCACTTCGACAAAGGACAATTGCCCCCAGTTGAGGGTTTCTGGTCGCTGACAATGTATAACTCCGAGTATTTTTTCGTAGACAACCCCCTGAATCGCTTCACCCTGAGCGCACGTAACGATCTCAGGAAAAACTTGGACGGCTCGGTCGATCTTTATCTGCAGAATGAAAACCCTGGCAGCGAGAAGGAGTCGAACTGGCTCCCAGCACCGGAAGGAAGATTCATTTTGATGCTCCGTCTCTACTGGCCGATTGAAACGCCTCCATCCATCATCGATGGCACATGGGTGGCTCCCGCAATACAACATGTGAACTGAATGGATTACCCCAGCTAACACTCCGAGGCTTGAGGGCAGTTCTTGTGTGATTTTTTCCGCCGTTTCGTGACTGCAAGCATGGGAAGGGTCTAGACTTTGGATGATGAGAAAATTGAGAACAATATGGTAACGCACATTAGTCCGGATGATTACCGAGTCTCAGGCGAAAAGACAGCTCTCTATTGGGGCTTTGGTATCTTAGCCTTTGTGCTGCTCTTCATCACTGCGATCAGCGTAGGGGTTATCACACTGATTGTTGTCGTTGGCACCGCGATTATAGTCTGGGTTCAGCAGGGACAGTTGGTCGGTGGCTCCGCAAGGGTATCTGAGAAACAATTTCCTGAGATTCATGCGATTGCGACAGAAGCAGCCTCTCGTCTTGACATGGTGCAGCCAGAGATATTCATTAAACAGGGTCCAATCCTAAATGCCTTTGCTATCGGGTTTTTGGGAAAGAAAAGTGTCGTTCTTCATTCGGCTATTGTCGAAGCGATGGAGCGCAACGAGTTGAAGCATATTATCGGACATGAATTCTCCCACATTAAATGCGGCCACACAAACCTCACCGTTCTTACCAGTTCGGCGCAGGGTGTCAGGGTTCCGATCGTTTCACAACTTATGGGATTTATCTTCCTATTGTGGAGCCGTAAGGCAGAGTATACCTGTGATCGTGGCGGGCTACTCGCCAACCGTGATCCTAAAGCGGCTATCGCCGCGATGTGCAAACTAGCCGTTGGCCCAACGCTGTTCAAACAGATGGACATTGAAGATTTTCAGAATCAGCAAATAGCAATAGATCAGAACGGTGTTGCAAAAATCAGCGAAAACCTTGCCACCCACCCATACCTTGTGAATCGTATTCACGCAATCCAGCGCTATTACGC
>CAYPNO010000333.1:0-2374 GCA_964411865.1 uncultured Desulfuromonas sp.
TAGCCTTTGAAGTCGCTCTGGCAGCGAGCTACACCGGCAAACGCAGCGCCGCCATAATGAAGCAGGTGGGATTGAACGTAGCGGCTGATCCTTTTATGCGCAGCGCCTATCTTGGCGTAAAGGGAGGAATGCTCACCATTGTGGCCGATGACCCCGGCCCGCACAGCTCGCAGAATGAGCAGGATACGCGCCTGTTCTGCCTACAGGGGCGCGTCCCAGTGTTTGATCCGGCGAGCCCGGCTGAAGCCAGAGCGTTAATCCCCTTGGCGCTGGAGCTGGGGGAGAAATACGGGATGCTCATGGTTCTGCGCCCCACTACGCGCATCTGCCATTCACGTCAGAGCATTAAACATGCACCAGTGACCCGCCTTGAGCGCCATGCCAATTTCAGCAAAGATCCGACACGCTGGGCTGCAACTCCGGCGTTTTTACCGCGCCTGCACCGCGAGCTCAACACCAAGCTCGAAGCCTTCGCCACCGAAGCCGCCATTCAACCACGCTTATTCTCCGGTGATGGCCGCTACCCACGCAGCGCCATCGTTGCTTCCGGCATCGTGTACAGCCATCTGGTGGATCTGCTCGATGAGTTAAACCTAAGCGGCAGCATCGATCTTATTCAGGTGATAGTCCCCTACCCGCTGAACCCTGCGTGGATCGAACAACTCCAGCGCGACTACGCCCGCGTCATGGTGGCGGAGGAGACCTATCCGGTGATTGAGATGCAGCTGTGCCACCCGGGTGCCTTCGGGAAACACAGTGGAGATATTGCCAAAGAGGGGGAACTGACTCCAGATGTGCTCCATCTGGCGCTGCGGCGCTTTCTCGACCTGCCTGCAGCCCCAGCGCTGCCGGATGAAACGCGCGGACAACGCCCCTCTCTGTGCCCCGGCTGCGGACACCGCAGTGCCTTTTACAGCATCAAAAAAGTGTTCCCCAAAGGGATATTTCCTTCAGATATCGGGTGCTACACCCTGGGGATAAATCTAAAAGCGGTGGATACGGTGCACTGCATGGGTGCATGCATCAGCCAGGGTGCCGGGTTTTACCAAAGTTACGTCCAGGATCAACCCGACGATTTCCCCACGGTGGTGGTGACTATTGGTGATTCCACCTTCTTTCACTCCGGCATCCCTGCTCTAATCAACGCAGTTATTCAACAGGCTCGCATCATCGTGGTGATTCTCGACAACGCCATCGCCGCCATGACCGGTGGCCAGCCGGTTCCCCATCTGGGCATCACCGCTACCGGCACCAAAACAAAGTCGATTGGTATCGAAGCGTTGGTAAAAGCCAGCGGCGTTGAATTTCTCGAATGCTGTGATCCCTACGAGCATAAACGCTTTGAACAACTGCTGCGCGCCGCCGATGCTCACATCCGCAGCCCTGAAGGGTCGGCCGCAGTGCTAATCGCAAGACATGGCTGTATGATGCAGCCCGGAGTGCTCCAGCAACAACCGCGCTATGCCATGAGCATCACCGAAGCCTGCATCGGCTGTCGTCGCTGCGTGGACGCGTTTGAATGCCCAGCCCTGAGCATGGACACCGAAGCGGGGATCGCCGTGATTGACCAGGATCGCTGCGTCGGCTGCGGTACCTGCATCCACGTGTGTCCGGTAGCGGCAATCAAAGGGGAATAGATACTCTGATGCCGCGCGCCGTAATCCGTAGGGGCAATTCATGAATTGCCCCTACATACGCAATTGCGCACATTGGTGGAGCAACAAGGGGCGATTCACGAATCGCCCTTGGACCCTCCCAAAATAGATGGAGCAAGAAATGAAACAACAGATAATTGTCAGCGGTATCGGCGGTCAGGGCGTGCTGTTTGTCACCAGGGTGATTGCCCAGGTTGGAGTAAACAGTGGCATCCCGGTGTTAACTTCTGAAACCCACGGCATGGCCCAGCGCGGCGGCACGGTGTTGTCGTGCGTCAAGATCGGCGCCTTCGCCAGCCCTCTGATTCGCACCGGACAGGCCGACCTCGGGCTCCTGCTGTGGGATGCAAACCTTGAAGTGCACCAGAGCCTGCTGCACCCTGCGGGTGCGCTGGTAATCAACTCGCAGCATCCAGGGGACGGAATCCGTCTGGATGCCACCGCCATGGCGCGCGAACTTGGCAACGCCGTACTCACCAATCTGGTGCTGCTTGGCGCTGCGGTGCGCCATAAGGTGATTTTTTGTGAGCAAGAGCAGTGTGAAGAAGCGATTAGGCAGTTGGCTCCAGCACGCTTTGTGGAGCAGAACATCGCTGCTTTCCACCTCGGCCTAAACGCCTGAATATAAACGTTTGAACATTGACACCTAAGCACTGCGGATTTATGCATATGCGCACCACGGATAAAATCATCTACTTCATCCGCCTCCACCGCACCGG
>CAYPNO010000334.1:0-2372 GCA_964411865.1 uncultured Desulfuromonas sp.
CTATAGTAAGGGGGTGATCGTTCTTAAATGGGGCTAAAATCGTTCTTAGGGAGTTTTAGCCCCGAAGACTATACTTAGAATAATACAGGCAGGATCTCGCGCAATTCTTTCTGTAGATCGAGCATTAAAGCTCTAATTTGAGGATGTGCTTTAGGCGAAGTTCGTAGCTTTAGTACGTGCATCCATTCACGTACAGACGCCTTCATTATGATCTCAGTTTTCAGGGAATTTGGCAGCACTTCTCGAGCCTGTTCCGGCCGCCATCCTTCAGCCAATAATTGACCGTATGTTTCCTCTGCTCGCTCCATGGCCTTCTGCCACAAAGTGGTATCCCCGTCCCATACCGGACGTATAAATTCCATGTCCCCGTCGTAGCGAACATACCGAGTTGACTCAACAGCGTAACTTGCCACCCTGTGCCTCGTCAGTTCCGCCAACACCCCCCTATTGGTAACAAACCGTACTATGATATCGCCGAACTCCAACATGGCATGGTGACCCCGATCTTTAAGCATCTTGACAAACCTTGTAGGATTCCCCTTGGGTTCGGATTGGTAGCAGGTACGCCCCGCCATTTCAATTGTCTCCAATAGACCCTCCGGGACCGACAGAATTTCATGGTACTGCTCTACTAATTTAGGCAATGGCTCTCCCTCCCAATATTTGGTCCTCCAACATATATCCTTGGGCAATAGAATATGCTTCTGCTATGGCCCCGCCGCCTTTTAAAGTTGTTGACAAATGCCCAGGAATAACGTATAGCCTGGGCTTACCCTGTTCTACGGGTATCATCGTGTACAGGCGTCCGTCTTTCAGGCCGGGGTGTTTAATATACCCAAGTTCTGTGGCTACATCCCCCCGCTGACGGACGGACGCCTTGTCAAGTAAACGGGCCATGGCGATCGAGGATATCCACCCGCCGCTGAAACCTGGTCTCCCCTCCTGAATTGCCTCCTGAACAACCTGTGCCCAGATCCCCAGGGAACTTTCTATTGCGCTACCGGTACTGCTGGTGATGGGCGCCCGGTGGCAACATGTTGCCGGGTTAAGCGCATCAGGTATTCGATACTGTCTCAGATAGTGGTTTACAATCGCATAGCCGTCTTCCTGTGCCCACTGGTACAGCCGGGGAAAGTAATCCCCAACCATCCCGTCTCTCGTCAAGTCCCCAAGGGTCTGCTGGGCCGCAAAGAACGGTGCAAACCGCCTGTCATCCTTCGTTTTCTGGATAGCGTCTTGGTGATTTGTGAGCATTAAGAAATTAGCTCGGTTATCCCCGGTGGTTTGATCGGCGCCCTTCCGTTGCACAGGGACCCTCCGGTTCGTCACCATCCATTTTAACGTCTCAATAGTATCAATTTTTTCCTTAGCATATACCTCCTCCACCACGATAAGTAGCTTACCACTCAGCCACGAGTTAAACACGTTCCCGAGATCTTTGCTGTCCGGTAAGTGTGAATATTTCTCACCGATAGCCTGTACCAGACACTCACCGATAAACGTTTTACCATTTCCGTAGCCGCCTTGCAGTACCGGGCACCACTGGAATTTTACCCCAATATGCTGTACGCAAGCCGCCATATAAGCCAGCAGTATCTCCCGATCGCCACTTACCGGGAACATCCTTGACAATAGATCCAGGAACGGCCCTGGGTCACCGTCAACCTCCCGTGTCGCCAGGGGTACATATGAGTTCAGCTGACCGTCAATAATTTGACCGGGGGGCAGCTCGGGCCTGAATATGGTGCTGATGACTTTAGGAAAACTGATAGCTTGGGACTCAGTAAAAACTTCCCAGGCGTTACGGGTGGACTTTTCCCCCAGGGCATCCATTGCAAAGATATACCCCCCATACATCGCTTTGAATTGCTCCGGTTTCAACATACCCCCGTCAGGTGTGAATACCCGATGCGCGTCTCTGACATACACACACCCAGCGAACAGTTCCACCTGGGCTGCTGGGTCCAGGAATTGCACCCCTTGCCTCACAACAATACCGGACTCAGGCGCTACCACCGGCGCCACCGGTACCGGCTGTTTATACGCCCCAGAACACTGCCCCACCGCCCGCATGATCGTAGTCTGCCGATAGTCGTCCCTGTCCCGCCATTTGTCCCTGTCCGCCAGGGCTGACCGGTCGAATAAACGTTCAATACGTTCGCAATCGCCGCCCGCCCACCATGCCAGGTGTGAACACAACGCCGCATCCGCAAGAGACCAGTCGAACGCCCGGCCTTGATCGCCTGCGCTGTCCGGGTATGCCCGGCTCAGGGCATCATCATCAGCATTCCACAATTCCTGGATGCTGGCTGTACCTCCCAGGACGGCTCGGGCTGACTTACTGAGGAGCATCCTCCGGATTAGCTCGTCAT
>CAYPNO010000335.1:0-2369 GCA_964411865.1 uncultured Desulfuromonas sp.
GCAGAAATCCATCCAGCCATGATCAATGGGCAGCACTTTTTTAGGGTCAGAGCTGGGAAGTTTGATTCTTTGGCAGCGGCAGAGCAAGGACGCACCCGCATGTTAACCGCAGGGTTCGGCAGTGGTTTTGTGGTTGCGCTTGATTAGCCCTTGCGCGTGTTTCGCTGCGCTAGAATGTCACGTATCCACTCTTTTTGGCAGTGCTGCAGGTGTTTGCTGTAAATAAGTTGGCGTGCCTGCTCCAGTGGAAGTCCAGGTAAAAACTGGGTGAATAGGTGTTTTGAAGTGTGGCGGTTGCTTAGGATTGCGCGTCGGATGTTCGGGCGTTGGTTCCAGCGCGGGTGGCGGGCTATTATGTTAATGCTTGCAATGCCCACATTTTGCCCATGAAGAAGCTTGTTGATCGCGGCTTCTTTCATGCGTGGATTGTGTAGACATGGCTCGAGTAAGCGTGGATCACCTTCACGCATTAGAGCTTCAAGAATCGGATAGGTAGCCCGCCGAGCTAGCGTTATCTTAGTGCCCAGTGCAGTTGTCGGCAGGCGTGTGCAGATATTGTGTTCTGCTGCAATGCGAACGTCAGTGGACTGCCCCGGCAAGATTGCAATATTGAGTAGTTCAAGCAGGTGGAGTTGGTCTAGCACTGTTTTTATCTGTTGCGGGTTGATGTGCGGGTGTGATAGCAGTGATTTCGCCACTTCACGGGAACGACTTAGTGCGTGTCGGCATATTAGGGTCAGGATTGAAGCATCTAGGTCTTTACGCCGAAGCACAGCCTGCACATGTTCTGGCCCTAGAGCAACATTCTTGAGCGCAGCCCTGAGTATTTCCGCATCAGCCCTTGTCACCAACGAGTATAATTGTACATCATCGCAGGTGAGCGCTTTTTTCAGTAGGGCCACACGTTCTGAATTGAACTCAACAGTTGAGTCCAAGACTCCCCCTTTCATCGCTCAGATACATCTCATTTCCGCCATTGCTTGCAGGGGTGTTAAGTGGCTATTCCTGCTTGCGGTCAAAGAATCCGTAATTACCCAGAAACTCCTGTTTAAACTCTTTGTAATTATCATTCTCAATCGCTGCTCGTGCCTGTTCCACCATGTTCAGGTAGAAGTGAACATTGTGGATAGCTGCCAGCGTTGCGGAGAGGATCTCGTTTGCATTATAGAGGTGGTGCAGATAAGCTCGGCTGAAATTTCGACAGCAGTAGCAGTCACAGATCGGGTCAACTGGAAAAAAGTCGCGTCGATAGCAGCGATTGGTCAAGCGTATTTTGCCATGCGATGTAAACAGGGTGGCGCTGCGGGCATAGCGGGTAGGGATGACACAGTCAAACATATCCATGCCGCGCTCGATGCTTTCCAGGATGTCTTCTGGCAAACCTACACCCATGAGATAGCGCGGTTTATGCGTAGGCAAAAATGGTTCGGTATCTTCCACCACTGTTTTGAGTAATTCAAGTCCCTCACCGACACTTACCCCACCCACGGCGTAGCCGGGAAAATCCATGGAAGTTAGTTGCTCGGCACATTCACGCCGCAGGTCGGCGTAAATTCCCCCCTGTACAATAGCGAACAGTGCCTGATCTTGGCGTGAGTGCGCAGTTTGACACTGCTCAGCCCAGCGCAGGGTTTTCTGGACTGATTTTTTTGCATACTCATGGGTACAAGGGTATGGTATGCATTCGTCAAAAGCCATGATAATGTCAGCACCAAGTTTATTCTGGATGTGCATGGCTTCTTCGGGACCTAAAAATACATCTTTACCACTGATTTCGTGGCGGAAAAATACACCGGTATCGGTGATCTTTTTCTTTGGCAGGGAGAAAACTTGGAATCCGCCGCTATCGGTAAGGATGGGTTTGTCCCAGTGCATAAACTTGTGCAGGCCACCCGCTTTTTCAACTAGGCCTTCGCCTGGCTTAAGGTGCAAGTGATAGGTGTTCGATAGAATAATCTGCGCGCCGGTGGCAATAACTTGATCTGGGGTCAAAGCCTTTAGCGCCCCATGGGTTCCTACGGGCATGAAAATCGGGGTTTCAATAACGCCGTGCGGAGTATGCAGGCGTCCGCGTCTAGCTTTGGTATGCTTATCTGTGTGCAACAGATCAAACTTGAACATAATTGGTCAGAGTCCTGTAGTTAGGCATGGATGAATTTATGCGCTGGATGAAGCCAAATGATGTGTGGATAGGTACTACAAAATTCCTGTCTGCTTCTATATCTGCGCACATTATCAAAAGGGATTGAATAAAGCAATCGGCTCACTATGCCCCAAATCCACCAGCTACATATGAATAAAAAGCTTCTACTGTCTCTTGCGAAACTTATTCGCCCAGTCAGCCCTATAAACCATGAGATTTTTATAGG
>CAYPNO010000336.1:0-2340 GCA_964411865.1 uncultured Desulfuromonas sp.
CCAACCCGCGCCAGGCCGCAATTTTTTCGACGTCACCAGGAACATTAACGTCATAAATTTGGCGCTCGCCACTGTTCTGCTGCGCCTCAACCCATATATGCGCTGGAGTAGCAATAACAACAGCCGGACCTTCCCCCCCAAGGGAAAGACTCCGGCTGTGCATCAGAAGCAAAAAGAATAAGAGCGCATGGAACCCTGCGCATAGATATTGGGCAAAAGTGCCCTTATTCTGAATCTTTGACGAGTTTATATTGAAATGCATCGATCAAGGCAAGATATGAAGCATCAATGATATTATCGCTAACTCCCACAGTCCCCCAGCGCGTTTGAGAATCACCAGATTCAATCAAAACCCTAGTCACAGAAGCAGTGCCCATACCTGCAGGAAGCACACGCACCTTATAATCAAACAAGCGCATCTCCTTAAGTTTGGGATAAAAACTCTCCAGTGCTTTGCGCAATGCGTTATCTAACGCATTAACAGGGCCGTTCCCCTCAGCTGCAGTGTGTTCGATACGCCCACTGACCTTGACCTTTACTGTTGCTTCTGACAGGGGTTTATCTCCCTCCTTTAGACGGGTGTCGATAACGCGAAAACCTATGACAGAAAAGAAATGGCGCACGTTGCCCAAGGCCTTGCGCATCAAAAGTTCAAACGAGGCCTCGGCACCTTCAAACTGATACCCCTTATTTTCCATCTCTTTTATCTCTTCGAGGATCTCAAGGGTAACAGGGTCTTTGCTGTCAAGATTGATGTCAAACTGCTGAGCCTTAGCCAAAATATTTGCACGACCGGAAAGGTCGGAAACCAGCACCCTCGTAGTGTTACCTACCAGTTCTGGGCGGATATGTTCATACGTCTCTGAATGGCGCTGTATGGCAGATACATGAACTCCACCTTTGTGTGCGAAAGCGGCATTGCCCACATAAGGCTGATGCTTGTTTGGTACTAGGTTGGCTAACTCATAGATCTGTCGTGAGACTATACGCAGACTGTGTAGTTGGTCTGTGGTGATACATTCCTTGCCCATTTTTAGCTGCAGCGCAGGAATTATTGAGCACAAGTTTGCGTTGCCACAACGCTCACCAAAGCCATTAATAGTGCCTTGGACATGCTCTACACCCTTCGCTACCGCCATAAGGGAATTGGCAACAGCACACTCGCTGTCATTGTGCGCGTGAATGCCGAGCGGGGTTTTAATATGGCGCGCCACAGCTTCAACTATCTCACCAACTTCATGCGGCAATGTTCCTCCGTTGGTTTCACACAAGACGATGCAGTCCGCTCCTGCTTGCTGCGCTGCTTCCAGAGTTTTAAGAGCGTACTCAGGATTTGATTTATAACCGTCGAAAAAATGTTCGGCATCGTAGATAATTTCTGGCACATGCTGTTTGAGATACGCCAATGAATCATAGATAATTTCCAGATTCTCTTCCAGCGATATTCTGAGCGCCTCCCTAACATGAAAATCCCAAGTTTTTCCGAAGATGGTTACCACATCCGCCTTTGCCTGAACAAGGGTCTGAATGTTGTTATCATCTGCTGGAGTAGACTTTGCTCGGCGTGTAGACCCGAAAGCAGCAATCTTGGCGCGCACAAGTTTGACCTGTTTTATCTCTTGAAAAAAGGCGATATCCTTGGGATTAGATCCAGGCCAGCCACCCTCAATATAATGCACACCAAGGTCATCGAGCTGCTGCGCGATGCGTACCTTGTCGTGTACTAGAAAGGATATATCTTCGGCCTGGGTTCCGTCTCGCAAGGTTGTGTCGTACAGCATGACACGTTTCATATCTATGGGCTCCAATCTCTATTCGCTACGACATAACCTACCGCGTAAAGCTAGTCTTTTTTATTCCCAAGTTCGAAAGCGTCGTGTAAGACCCGCACTGCCAATTCGGCATACTTGTCATCAATAACACAAGAAACCTTGATTTCGCTGGTGGAGATCATCTGAATATTGATCCCTTCTGCAGAAAGAGCGCTAAACATCCTGGAAGCGACACCAGAGTGCGACCGCATACCTACTCCGACTATAGAGACCTTAGCCACTTTTTCATCAGAAGTGACGCCGCCCGCACCGATTTTCTGAGCAGTCTCCTCTACAATCTTAAGAGTTTTCTTCAGGTCAGTGCGGGGCACCGTAAAGGTAATATCGGTAAGTCCTTTGGTCGATATGTTCTGGATTATCACATCGACGCTGATACTGGCATCTGAGAGTGAGGTGAAAATACTCGCAGCAATGCCCGGCTTATCCGGTATCTGCAGAACTGAAACTTTTGCTTCATCTTTACTATAGGTAACTCCTGAAACCAGTACGGTCTCCATCTCTGAATCCT
>CAYPNO010000337.1:0-2335 GCA_964411865.1 uncultured Desulfuromonas sp.
TTTGATCCAATCTTTTTCATCTACGATCTGTCCCTTTCCTTTTTGCATGCCCTCCCAGAAGTCCAGAACCTTTCGTTCTCCATCCGGCAGTATAACCAGGGTAGCGCGGTGATTCACATTGGCGTTGCGTTCCATGGTAATGCTTTCAACCACTACGTCGTCTCCGTATATATGTTTTACTTCATCTTTTATCCATTTGGCACCCCATTCTCCGTATTCTCCACACTGCCCGCCTTTCCAGCCCCCCAGTTTTTCATTCCAGAACCGCCCAAAGGTATTGTTCCAGAATTTCTTAGGCAAGTTCGGATTGCGCACATAGTAATGTTCATCCATTTTATCCTTGATTACTTTATCCATGGCTTTGTCCAGATTTTCCTGCCGGGTCAAGCCATGGAGATCCAAGCCATCTCGATTATAGCCCTGCCGGTCGATACCTATTACATCATAACCATCCTTGTCCCACCCGTCTTTATTAAAACCACTCCGACCATAGCCGTCTTGGTCATAACCCTCTTCATTATAACCATCCTTGTCCCAGCCATCCTTATCCAAACCATTTTTATCGAAGCCGTCTTTATTATATCCGGTACTATCGTATCCAGCCCGGTCGTAGCCTTCCTCGTCATAACCCAAACGATCATAGCCCTGCGAATCCCTACCCTGTTCGTTAAAGCCATCTCGATTGTAACCGGCGCGATCAAAACCATTGCTGTCATAGCCATCCCGATCGTAACCTTCCCGGTCTACACCATTCTGATTATAACCATTTTCGTCATAGCCTTCCCGGTCGTACCCATCCCGGCCCAGGCCTTTTTCGTTATAGCCGTCGCTGTCATAGCCGTCTTTATCGTAACCATTCTGGTTGTAACCCTGGCTGTCATAGCCATCTTTATCATAACCGTCTTTGTTATAGCCGTTCTGATCAAAGCCATCCCGGTCATATCCATCCTTATTGTATCCATCTTCGTCATAGCCTTCCCGGTTAACCCCATTGCGGTCATAACCATCGCCGTCATAGCCTTCTTTATCGTAACCTTCCCGATTATAGCCGTCCCGGTCATAACCGTTTTTGTCATAGCCGTTTTCATCGTAACCATCCCGGTGCCAACCATCCCGGTCGTAACCATTGCGGTCATAACCGTCCTGGTTGTAGCCATCCCGATCATAACCACTGCGGTCATAACCTTCCTCATCATAGCCATTAACGTCATAGCCGTCTTCATCATAGCCGCTGCGATGATAGCCATTTTTATCATAGCCGTCCTGGTCATAACCATCTATATCATAGCCATTGCGATCATATCCGCTATGGTCGTAGCCATTCTGATCGTAACCTTCCCGGTCCCAGCCGTTTCGGTCATAACCCCAGCGGCTGTAGCCATCCCGATCGTACCCATAACGGTCATAGCCATCCCGGTCGTATCCATAGCGGTCGTAACCGTACTGATCGTAGCCATCCTCGTCATAAACGAGTTCTTCTTCTTCCGGAGGCTGGCCGGGCTCATCACTGGGAGTATCAGGCGGAAGGTCTTCCGGACCATAACCCTCATCTTCCCCGCTTTCAAAACTTCCCGGATCGATATTTACCAGGGCATTGCCCAGACTCGGTCCTAAGGCTGCCCCGGCCGAAGGCAGAACTCCATGGGCTACCGCCCGCCCGGAACCCTGACTTCCCGCCCAGTTTGACCATCCCCCTACCTCTGCAGCTCCGCCATCATCAGCTAAAAGCAGATGCCCACCACTCAGCAAACCGCTATCTCCCAGAAAATAGAAGAGGGCAATAAACAATATGATTATTGGCATTACCGGCGTACCTTTACCGCGATCGGAGAACATCATCGCCGCCGCCACACCCAGTATAACCAGGCCAAAGAAGGAATCCCATATAAGAATGGTCCCCAGCAGAAATCCGCAGACGGTCCCTACCATATTCAGATAGCCTTCGATCGCGGCATGACTTTGCACTTGTTTGCCCTTTACCCCCAGGGCTTGCCAAATAGCGTTCCAAGTGCTGCGCAACAAAAGCGCTACCAATTTCCCCAGTGGGCTGGCAAATAAGGCCGATACCCCTATGGCCAGTACCAGATTACTGGTGCCGGACATCAATCCCGCTATGACCAGGGCCATGCCGGCACCTGTCAATATGGCTGCCGGTGCTGCCTTCTGATTGTTTTTAACAAATTCCGACATCTGCCCAGGAAGAGCTTGCAACGAACTCAATAAACCTGGCTTCCCCTGCTTTTTCCGGACTATGGATGAGAAAATCAGGGTGCTGAGCAGGGTCCAAAGAACAGTGGCCGATATTATGTTGCCTTTGCTGGCCAGCAGGTTGGAA
>CAYPNO010000338.1:0-2329 GCA_964411865.1 uncultured Desulfuromonas sp.
CAATCAATACGGACTACCCCACAAAGATACGATACAAGATCGTCAACTGCAACATTCAGCCAGTTGCAAGTGCCTATAGCGCAACTTATCAAAATGTGACCATGTCCGTTTATCCGTTAAGCCCTACTAAGGTTTTATCCACCAGTCCTGTTATAGATTTTGTAGGTTATCAAAAACTATACATGATCTATACTGACTCCGCAGTAGCGCCAATATATTTAACCCTGAGCGCAACATGCGATGCCCTTGACGTTCCTCCTGGTGTGGGCTTCACCCTGGCTGATACCCAGGGTTCAGTATATTCATTAATGGGATCCTCATCAAACACATATTATGGCGACAATAAGGCCTTCGGTTATATTTCTTGGGTGCTAAAACCTGAAAGTGCACTGGCAAATGGATACGATTCATATAGGGTTATGATGCCTATCAAGATAGCATCCAATAGCGATTCGCACCTGTCGGTAGAATATTTGACGTCCGACATTAATGGTAACACAGACGTTTATATAACCCAAAAACCGGGACAAACCTTTTTCGGCTGGAATCTATTTTACGTGTCATCCCCAGAAGGTAAGGCAACCGCCATTTGGTTGAACTCCAACACCACCCAATTAAGGCAGCAAACCTTTCAGCTATAGCGAGGAAGAATGAACGTTGTAAATACAACCACGGGTGAAGTGCTACCCGATCACGAATTTAAGAGACAACACTCGAATACATCCTTCCCGGCTATTCTCAGTAGGCAAATCCTGGAAGATTTTGGTTTTGACATTGTTGTCGAGACTGACAAACCTGAATACACGGATAGGCAGGTCGTCACTCCGGGTCCGGTAGAGTTGATCAACGACGAATACCGACAGACTTGGATGATCGAGGATCTTGTCTTTACGCCGGAAGAGGAAGCAGAAATGCTCAACAACAGGCGGGTTGCCCTAAAAGAAGAGCTTGCCAGCATCCGGTATCAGCATGAAGTCGGGGGAATCACCTTTAACGGGCAACGAATATCAACTGACCGGGAAGATCAGGCCATGCTGAATAGCGCATATGTTGCAACGCAAATAGACACGAGCAGAACAATCAGCTGGAAGTCAGAGTCAGGGTGGGTAGAAATGAACGCTGAGACGATTGCCTCCCTGGCAGAAGCTGTGATTAATCATGTTCAGGGTTGTTTTAACAAAGAAAAGGAGCTTTCCATGGCTTTAGATATTGATATTAATACAGATATTCATGCGGGGTGGAACTGATGGCATACTTACCACCGGGCAGATCGCCGAAAAGTGGTTTGCTAAGCCAGCCACCAGAGATGCCCAAGTTAACACCAACCGTTCCTAAGTTTACGCTACAAAAATACAAACCCGTTACTGGTGACCGGGTCAACGTTCGGTCAACAGAGGATGTTTTAAACGATATCACAGCCTCCGATAGCAAGTATATCCAGCAGGCGAGGCAGTTGGGACCAAAGACGCCCAAGCTCATACCAATGGGGAACACATCAACCGTTCCTAAGTTTACGCCACAAGAATACAAACCCGTTACTGGTGACCCGGTCAACGTTCGGTCAACAGAGGATGTTTTAAACGATATCACAGCCTCCGATAGCAAGTATATCCAGCAGGCGAGGCAGTTGGGAATGGAGACGGGGGCTGCAAGAGGGCTTTTAAATTCTTCCATGTCGGCAGGGGCTGCCGAACGTGCGGCGATAGAATCAGCTCTACCAATAGCCCTGCAGGACGCAGGATACACCCAAGACCTGGGCAGAACAAGAGCGCAGGAGGAGGCTAGTTCTCGGCTATCTTACCAAGATTACACGCAAAGCGGAAACCTGATTGAACAGAAGGGTGAAATTGATTTTGCCCTGAAAGACAAGGAAATTGAGGCACTGGTGGCCTCAGCAGAAAGGGATCATCAGTATGCTATGGAACTGCAGGCGACAGGAGCGAGCCAACAAGCTATAGAAAACGCTTTGGCCCGTGCAGACGATTCAAGATTAAAGTTAACCCTTGCCGAGATGGAGCGAGACTCTAAGCTTTCTGCCATTAATGCACAGGGCAAGATTGATGCCGGAAGAGATCAGGTCAAGATAGATGCGGATAAGGCTAACCTTGATACTGAGATTAAGTTCAAAGTGTGGGCTGAAGAGTCACAGCAGGCAGGTGCAACGCTTAGGGCCAACACCGAGTTGGCCGCTAAGGAACGGATCAACAATGCGAACATAACGTCTGCTGAAAGAACGGCTGCAATGAATGCAATTGCGGATGCAGGCCTTCAATATTCAATTGACGTTCGGGACATACTTCGGGACCCCAATCTGGATGAAGCTGCAAAG
>CAYPNO010000339.1:0-2323 GCA_964411865.1 uncultured Desulfuromonas sp.
GTCGCTTTTCTTGATCTCCTGTAAGGTTTCAAGCCCATCAATACCAGGCATACTGATATCAAGCAGAACAAGGTCTGGAGTATCTTTTGCGATTATATCCAGAGCCTGCTCGCCAGACTCGGCGGTTTGCACCACAAACCCATGCTTCAGCAGGTTTTTCTCCAAAGACCAGCGGATAAGTTGCTCATCGTCAACTACCAGAATTTGCTGATTTTGCTTCATTTAAGCCCTTATCTTTTGGGTTCTATTGCGCTCGACTCAAAAGTTCCCGCCGCAGGAAACACCAGTGTAAACGTCGTTCCAGCTGAACTGCTATCTACATTTATGCGCCCATTATTCTGCTTCACCAGCTGTTTGCAGATAGAGAGTCCCAGACCAGTACCTCGGTTTTTAGTGGTAAAAAATGGGGCAAAGATTTTTTCACGCACAAATTCTGGGATGCCGGGCCCGTCATCAGCAATCTGGATCTGCACATAATCGCCTCCCCCCTCATGGACCTGCGTGGTGGTCAACAGCACATGTCCTTTTGCGGGCATAGCCTGCAACGCATTGATGATAATATTGAGCAAGACCTGTTGCAGCTGTTTGCAGTCAGCCCATATTAAGGGGATATCTTGCCCGAGTTGCTTAAGTTGTTCAACGTTTTTAGACTCGGGGTGCTGTGCTACAAAAAACAAGGTTTCACAGATTACATCGTTGACGTTGAGATAGGCAAACTGGGGAGTGCCAGGGCGCCCGAACTTGAGCAGGTCTGTGGCAGTCTTATTTAAACGTTCAATCTGCGCCATTATATCGCTTACCACCTGAAGACGCTCATCACCGGGGGAGAAATCCTCCGCTATCAGGGGCAATGCGCCTTTGATACCAGCCAGAGGATTTTTAATTTCGTGCGCTACTCCGGTGGCCATCTCTCCTATCGCCGCTAAGCGATCAGCATGCTCCATCTGTTGGAAGTGATACTGTTCCAATTCCAGTTGTGCAGCTTCAAGTTTGTCCAACATGGAGTTGAAACTATGCATCAGGTACGAAATTTCATCATTGTACCTAGGCACCATACGGACATTTTTCTCTCCTGCTTCGACCCGCGCCATGAGGTTGGTTAGAACCATAATGGGCTTGCGAACATAGCGTACCAAAATGCACGCAACTCCAACAGAGAGCAACAAGGTGATAAAAAGCATGGAGATACTGAAACAGCGCGATGAACTATTCAGTAACGCGTTGGTCCCAGCAATTGAATAATTAAGATTGAGTACCCCTAACACGTCGTGCTCAGGGCTGTGACACTGATGGCATATCGCTTTATTGCGGATGGGTTTAAGAATGCTCAGCACATCTTCGCCATCGGAGTCAAGCATCACCGCGTCATCTCCTCGGTGATACGCTTCCAATTCGCGCGTCAACATAGGCTGGCCCAGTTCCGCCGCAAATGAAGAGTTGGCAATAATGCCGTTGCCAGGGTTGAAAATCCGCACAATGTGTAGACTCGGGCTGTTGGCTATCAACTCCAAGGTATGTTGGAGTTTTTCCGAGTCGCCCTGACATTTTGAATTAAAGATGGAGTTCACCACTGTTACCATGAGAATCTCGGCACCATCGCGGGTCAACTTGAGCATATTGCTGCGGTCACGCTGATAGTGAAACATGGCAAAGACTCCGACCCCGAAGGTGAGCAGAACCACGTTCATAGCAATGATGCGGACAATGAGGCTGTTTTTTCGCATTTCAACTCGTGTCTAAAAATTAACTATACTTCTTTGCCGCAGTATAAAATTTTGCGCTGCGTAGAGATTCAAATTAAATACAAAACATACGGATCAGCGCCCTGCATCCAGGTAGGCACGCACTATACCATCCAGCTTACCGGGGCTCATGCTAGGCACCTCTTCCACATCAAGCTCATCTCTGCTGACAAACACGGGGGCAGAGACTGTCTGCTTTTGTGTTCCAGCATCCAACCGGGCAATCTGGGCGTCAAATACGCCATCCTTTAGGTTCTTCAGCATCACACGATGATGGTCTTTCATCATACTCTCAACCTGCATGGCAAAATCTGGAGCGTTGCAAATGTCGCGATAATCTGCAACTTCTCGAGCAATGATAGAACCTCCACGATACAGCAATGTAGTCACATGTGCCCGCGCTACCCCGCTATCTTCTGTCTGGACATGGTACATGTGGCCTTTATATTTGAAGTTATGATTAAACCCACCTACCATCTTCACACTCCTTCAAAACCACCTATATTTCCCAGAAAAACATCCACGGTGAAAGATACTTACGACCTTATTCATTGCGCCATAATTTTCTTGATCTTCTCCAC
>CAYPNO010000340.1:0-2304 GCA_964411865.1 uncultured Desulfuromonas sp.
GGTTGCCTGGTGCTGGTGGGGGGAGAGTTTCACCGTTTATGGCTATTTTGGAAGCTTGCTCATCCTTGCCGCCGTGCTGCTCATGATTCGCAGTTGAGCCTGTCATCTGAATTTTTCATTTGTGGTTTTCAATTTCTTGATGTCTTAGACCCTTTGGTTTGAACGTTTCCGGTCAGAAAAAAATATTTGATCCCGCCCCTTTTGTTTTGCTTTATAGAGGGCTTCATCGGCCTTGACAATCAGTATTTCTTTATCTCCCGAACTGATTGGTACAGCAGCAGAAACTCCAAAACTTAAAGACACATACTTGCTTATCCCAGAAGCCGAATGGTTAATTTTCAAATTTTTTACATTGTTACGGATGTTTTCTGCTACTGTTACAGCACCTTCCAGATTTGTATTAGAAAGTACAACAACAAACTCCTCACCACCATACCGTGCAACAAAATCGGTTGGACGTTTGATTGAGCGTTGTATTGCCATGGCAACTTTTTTGAGGCATTCGTCTCCTTTTGGGTGGCCATAGGTATCGTTAAATAATTTGAAATAATCGATATCGCATAATATTATTGCCAGCTGTGTTTTATTCCGTGCGTTTAACTTCCACGCAAGATCCATGTGTTGATCAAAGGAGCGGCGATTTGCCAGCTGTGTCAAACCGTCCAGTGAAGCCAGTTTTTCCAGCTTTTCATTTGCCACAGAAAGTTCCTGGGTTTTTTTATCGATAGTTTTCTGTAGTTTTTTACGTGAAAATTGCCATGTTGAGTACAAAACAATTTCAACCAATAGCAGCGCCAAAACGGCATAAAAAATATTGTTTTTAAGTGATCGGTTAAAAACTGCCACTTTTTTTGTGGCGTTTTTCCAAACTATAACTTTACCGCAGGCAGGCAGGCTGCTGTCCTTAGAACCTCTATAGTCTCTAAGTGGAAATGTGCAGACCTGTATCGCATCAGGCTGTTGTATTAAAATCGCATCTTTCTGTTTCACCAAAAGGGAGGCTAACTTCTTTCTTTTGAGAAACTCGTTCGTCTGGCTTCCCGTGGTGGCTTCGATGAAAAAATCCTCCACTTTGAGGGCAGAAGGAAATTGTTCTTTTATAAAATCAGGCCACATGTTTTTGTAAATGTGATCCTGATGGAGCAGAATTGCAAAGTCGCTGTCAATATTTTTTTGCAGCTCACTCAAGAGGAACGAGAATGAAGTCCCGGCTTCCAATGCACCGACACTTACTTTTTTCCCGTCTGGGTTTGATTTGTAATAAATCGGTACGACCCCGCGGATACCAGAATAAACTCGACCGGTTTCAAAACCTTTCGTTGAAATATCATTCTGATTGGCATCGACAACAGTGTATCGAACATCATCCATATAGTCCCCATATTTTTCGGGTCGGTGTACCCTAAGAAATGAGGTTGACCCAGGACCCAAATGAAATTGCAGTTGACGAACATCATATATAGCTGTCATATCTTTCCAACTTGGGTTTACCAATGCAAAAAGTTCTTTCCTGAAAAAAGAGGCTCTTTCCTTTCCCGGTCCTCCACCTTCATATATAACAGCGTTTTTGCCCTTTTCAAAAAGAGATGCAACTTGAGGAACACCTGCAATTAATGTTGCAAGCATTTGCATTGAATTTCCCTTGTTTTCAAGAGCAATGTTAAAAATATTTTCGGTTTGCTGCGCCCACTCTTCAGTCTCCTTTTCCAGTAGGCTGAGAGATTCTTGATAGTTTAAACCGATGAAAACAATTTGAGAAAGTACAATTAAAGCCGACACGATGAGAAAGCTTTTATTTTTTGTTAGGTAATTCATTTAAAATGTCTTTGGGAGTTTATCCAATGTTTGATCATTTCATCAAATCAGTCCTGCTAAAATTTAGAAAAACGAGATTATACCAAAAAGAGAGGCAGGACAATAATTTTAAGAACCACCCCCCGACCCTCACGGACCCGGATAAGAATTCTTTTGGCCAAAGCGATGATCAAGGTCGTTTTCAGGTGTCAAGGCCATTGATAAATTCCCTGATGATTTCTTCGAGCAGGGTGTTCCATCCAGCGATAAGTGCCCCGGGTGTCCGGTTGTTGATTAGCAGCTCCTTTGAAAAGGTCTTTTTTTCCATTGCATCAAGTGTGAGGGAGATCTCCATCACCGCCAGGGGACGGTTTTCCTGCCTGAAATCGCCGTAAAGGCGAACAACACTGCCCTGGAGCCTGTGGTTTGCGGGTTGACCGGCCAGGGGCGCAGAGAATCGTCGTGTATCAAAAAGAGCCTGTTTGACCGCTGCCGTGATCATCCGCTGGG
>CAYPNO010000341.1:0-2276 GCA_964411865.1 uncultured Desulfuromonas sp.
GATCCCGAATCGATCCAGCCCGAACCGATTACAGAGGACGTCGATTACGAAGGGACCAGGGTTCGATTTCGTGGAACCCTGGACTCAGCAAGGGTCAATATGCAGGTAGATATAGGATTAGGCGACATTATCTATCCCGGGCCGGAAGAATCAGATCTGCCAACCATGCTGGGTTCTCCCATACCGAGGCTACTTTGCTACAGCCGTGAAAGCGCAATTGCGGAGAAGTTCGAGGCCATTGTAAAACTCGGCATATTGAACAGCCGCATGAAGGATTTTTATGATATATGGCTCCTTTCCCGGCAATTTGATTTCGAAGGAATCAAACTGGCCGAGGCAATTCGTCTGACTTTCCAGAGAAGAGGAACTTCGCTTCCTCTGAGAATAGAAGCATTCGAACAGCCTTTCATCGATGCCAAGCAGATTCAGTGGTCGGCGTTCCACAAGAGGCTTCAGCAAGACCATGTGCCCGAATCCTTCAAGGATGTCGTATCTGTAGTGGAGAATTTCCTTGCACCACTCTCAACCCTGCTATCACAAGACAATCCTAAACCTCTAGTCTGGCCTGCTTCAGGCCCATGGGCCTGAAGCAGGTGCAAAGCCTCTCCCCCCTGCTCTTTTAAGATTCAACCGGATCCAAATTCAGCCGCTGCGCCACATCAGCATAATCAGGTGCACTCGCATAGAGCTTCTCCCATTCCTGGCGCGCACGGCTTTTCCTGCCCAGTTCCAGATAAGTCAAAGAGCGTGCATAGCGTAGTGCGTTTAGCAGTTCTGCAGGACGATCTTTGCGGCGGCGCAGGGCCATGGTGAAGGTATCGCGTGCGGCTACGTGTAATTCCAGATTCTGCAGGGCTCTGCCTTTATACAAGAGTAAAGCGGCATGATAGGCGGTTTCGTTTTCTACCCCTTCGCCCAGCCTTACTACCTCCTGCCACTCTGGCTGATCCACACCATCACCTTCCATGATTATTTCCGCGAGTGAGAGTCTTACCACGATGTCTTCAGGCTGATGGGTATGGAGTTGCTCCAGTGCCTCTCGGGCTTTGTCCATATCCCCCATCTGCTGTCTTACTTCTGCGAGACCAAGCAATGCGCTGCGCAGATCTGCATCCACATGCACATCCAGCTCAGGTGTCAGGGGCATACTCATAAATACCTGCACCTGGTAGCGCTGTAGCGTCTGACCGATTTCGGAGCTGTGTTCTACAGCGTGTTCGAGAAGGCGCTGAGCCTGTGGGAGTTTGTCGTGCTTGAAGGCAAGGAAGCCGCTGATGAAGGCGGCATCGGTAAATTGGGTGGCTTTACGCAGATGGTGCATGGCAGTGGTCTCGTTTCCTTCCACCAACTCACGCAATCCATCAATAAGATCCTGCTCTTCGGCTGAGATAAAGAGGCGCTTGAAGAAACCTGGATTGAGCCGATCTTTGCTGCGTACCGCAGCTACATGCTGCTCAGAACCACTTATAGCCCTTCCCTGTTTTTTACCGCTATTGAGTTTTGAGGTGTAGAACAATCCGGTACCCGGCAAACCGGCGGTTACTCTTTTGCCGCTGGTTCCCATGGTGAATTTTGCCCCACGCGACCCCATGGAAAGGGACGCCCCGGTTTTACTCAGGTTCAGGGTAAGCCCTTTGCCCAGGCGTACTCTGCGGAAGAAACGCAGACCCATCTAGTGTCTCCTTTTCTGTATCTCCCCTGTGATCAGCAGGATTGGCCTTGCAACCAATTATTTTTTATCCCCGCATCCGAAATCTAGGAAACAACAAAATTGCCTTCCTACGAAAATTTTTTGAAATTTTATCTGATTTCTCGCCTCAAAAAGGAAGCCTCGTCAGATGTAGTAAGTAGAAACAATTGCGCCAAGGCCTGAAAAAGAAGGGTCAGCATTCGCCATTAACAACACCGGAGGCAGGAGGGAAAAATGCAATACATTGAACTGGCACGCATCAAACCGCACCGCGAATACGCCAAATATATATCTACATTGGATCAAATATCCTATCAGCTACTTGATCCTAACATACTCACTGTACACGCGATGCACTTGTTACTGGAAACAGCCCCCATCATTGCGGTAACAGCTGGCGGCAATAAGCACTATCGATACATAAGCGGCCACCGTACCTACACTCTTGCCTGTTTACTGCTTAACCCAGGCACGAAAGTCCCCGTCGCGAGTATAGATTGTAAAAAAATCAAAAAACACAGGATCAACCAGTACATCATGATGGACCTATTTATTCTGCCGACTACCCATACATATAAATTCAAAA
>CAYPNO010000342.1:0-2264 GCA_964411865.1 uncultured Desulfuromonas sp.
AAAGCCCTCTTAATTCTTTTGAATCTATAAAGGAGCACCTACTATGAAGGAAATAACTGTAAAGAAATATTTTGTAACTCTTGAAGATATTGCTAAATTTGTAAGGATAGAAGAAGGATTTGAAATTAAAAAACTTGCCATTACTGCTAAAAATAGGATGCAAGAACTCATTGTAATTGCTGAAAAGGATGTGGAAAAATGAGAGATGGAGATAAATATCAAGGGCCTAAAGTCCGGATGCTTACCTGTACTGATAGTCCTCTGGCTGTGATGTCCTATGCCTGGGACGTTATGAAGAATGATGTTCCTGATACCTTAGAGGAATATGCTGAAAAAGTTCGTAACCCTCCTGGAGTGTCTGTAGTAGATGGAATTTGGAAGGAAGGAGAAACTTCAGAAAAATTCTTTGAAGAGAAGTTCGTGGAAATTCTTAAGGACGGCCTTGGAACCCCTTCAGAGTATGTCAATACTGTTTGGGTATTTAAAAATGTGAGTAGGGCCTTCCAGCAGCAGCTTACCCGATACAGGGTTGGGACTTCCTTCAGTATCCAGAGTCTTCGGAGAGTAGATGTAAGGAACTTTGCTGATAAAGGCCTGTACCATACTCCTTCAAAAATAAAAGGAACTCCAGCTGAGGAAAAATTTCATGAGACTATGAGGAAGATTCAGAAAAGTTATGTTGAGATGCTTGAAAGTGGATCTGCTATTGAAGATGCTCGTGGTATCCTTCCCCTTAATATCTACTCAACGATAACTGCCTCAATAAGTTTGAGGAGTCTCGCAAATATTGTGAAGCAGAGAACCTGTACACATACTCAGGAAGAGTGGAAAGAAGTAATCAAGCAGATGAAAAAAGAAGTAGAGGCTCAGATAAGCCCTGTGGTAGCAGAGGAACTTTTCAAAGCTCCGTGTGAAAGGACGGGAGTATGTGACTATCCTGACCGGTGCTGCGGCAGGGTTTATGGGAAAAAACCCGCTTTCTGTAAATACTGCGGAGAACCGATTTCAGGGGAATATCCTATGGTTTTAAGGGATGGAGATTATGCCTGCCCTTCTTGTTATGAAAAGCATAATAAAAAAATCCCTGAAAGTGAGATTGTTTGTGAAGGTTGCGGAAAGATCCTAACAGAAGCCGAATCATGGAGAGTATGGACTCAGGAGAAGGGAGCAGAAACCTGCTGCAAAGAATGCGCAGAAAAGAAGGCCCGACTTTTATGCCATTGTGAATCCTGTGGGAAAACACTTCCTGCAAATAAACTCTTTAAAACATTAAGAGGCTATCTTTGTGAAGCCTGTATGGGAGGCAGGAAGGATGATAGGCCTTGAATTGCTTATAGCTTTAGAAATAGGAGCCTTATTTTTTGCGTATTTCCTAATTATTCTGAGGAGGTAATTATGCCACTTAATCCAAATGATCCGACTCTAATAGACAAAATTCTCGGGGAAGACAGATTCATTTCTGCCTCCCAAATTTTAGATTATGAGAAATGCCCTTTCTACTATCTCCTTGCGAGAGTCTACAAAATGAAAGGGGAAGAGGGCCCTGATTGGGGGGCAAACATTGGGAAAGCTGTTCACGACTGGCATGAAGGATATTTCAAAGTTGGTAGGTCTTTCGAAGAGCTTGAAGCAAAGCTTGAAGATGATTTCGAAGAAGCCCCTGATAGAATGCTTTGTAGAAATCTGGTAATTGCTGAACTCAGATATATGCACGAAAAAGGGAGAATATATACCATCCCTATTGCGACAGAATATGAATTTGAAGTGGATCATTTTACTGGAAGAATAGACAGGCTTGAACTCAGGTCTGATGGGAATCTTACTGTAGTAGAGGTAAAGCCTAAAGTAAATTTGAAATATCCAAAGAACCAGAGATGGCAATTAACCTTCTATGCGATGCAGATTAATAAAATGATGGAGAAAGGGATTAAAGGAATCCCTGCAGGAGCGAAAGTGACCCACGGAAGGGTAATAGGCTATAAGGATGCTTCACAGGCGGAATTTAAGATCAATGGAAGGTCTATCACTGCGATAAACAAAAGGATAAAACTTATCCGAAACTCAGAAAGATTCCCTATGAATTATGGAATACCTCTCTGTAAATATTGTGAATATGAGAGTACCCATTGCGCAGAAGCTGCATTAAAAGAAATCGAGGCGAACTGGTAAAATGGATGATTTCTTATTAGGCTTATGCTTAGGAGGGATGTATACTCAATATATTTACAATGATTGTATTATAGATTTAACTCTATTAAGTGTAT
>CAYPNO010000343.1:0-2256 GCA_964411865.1 uncultured Desulfuromonas sp.
AGCTCCATCTTTATCGAGCAAATATAGTTCTTTTATTTCGGGCAGGATTTGTTCCATCCGCTCCAGATACAGACGTTTTCGGGTAACATCGGGAGCTTTCTTGTATTCTGCCAGCAGTGCCTTGAAGCGCATGGCTTCACCTTCGGCCATATTAATGCGTTCCAGGGCATAGCCCTGTGCCTCAAGAATTTGGCTGCGGGCTACACCACGCGCCTTGGGAACCTCGCGGTTATATTGCTCCCTAGCTTGAAAAATGAGGCTTTCGCGCTGCTGCTCTGCTTCGTTGACTTCGTTGAAGGCACTGCGTACCTCTTTGGGTGGGTTGACGTCTTGAAACTTCACGGTAATGATGCGGATGCCAATATCGTATTCGTCAAATATTCCTTGTAGTTCTTTTTGCACTTCGACGGCTAGACGTTCGCGTTCGGTGGTCAAGACATCGGTTACGTTGGAGTTCCCGATTATAATGCGCAGTATAGCCTCAGATAAATCACGAATGGTTGCTGTTGGATCAGCGATATTGAATAGATATTTAACCGGATTCATAATCTGATACTGAACGATCCACTCTAGGTCGGTGACGTTGAGGTCACCGGTTAGAATCAGGGATTCAGCGGTGTAATCTCGAGCTCCGTAGGCTGAGCGGGTATCGGCGCGAAAGCCAAACTCCTCCTTCAGGACGCGCCCAGTTTTGACCAATATCACCTGGTCGATACCAAAGGGTATTTTCAGGTGCAGGCCAGGTGGCGCAGTGCCGATGTTTATTCCTAGGCGCAACAGAACCCCTGTTTCTTCGGTATCGACTTTATAAAATGCGCTTTGGGCTCCAAACAGAAGCACAAGCGCAAGAATAATGCCCAATACTAATTTTTTTGGAGGCCCGCCGCTGGCTTTTATTTTTTTTGCGAGTGCCTCCAGCGCTTGCTCTAGTGGATCCTGGCGCGGTTGCCATGGGTTTTGAGACATGTATTTCTCCTCTGTGTACAGTGTTAGTCGGTGTTACGTACAGATGTTTTGTATAGATAACTAAGAACGCTTATCCCACTTCATTATAAATCCGTTTGCGAAATTCGGCACCAAGTTCGGCGGCGATTGTAGCGCAGGCTTCGATGTCGACTCCGGGTACGGTTACGGCAGAGGCTATCACTTGCGGGACGACTTTTACCGCCTCACGGACAAAGTCCTTTACCCCTGCATATCCTTCAGCGCCGTAGGTTGAGCGGCACAGGCGCTGGTATTCATGCGTACTTGAGGCATTCAGCGAAATCGAAATTGAATCCACCAACCCCTGGAGTTCAGGAACAATGTTACGTTCATGGACTAAGTTGGCCTGTCCGTCGGTGTTGATGCGCACTTTGACTTGGTGCTGCTTGAGCCAGCGCGCCACTTCAATCACGGTGTTGAGGCGCAGCAGCGGTTCTCCGTAGCCACAGAATACCACTTCCTCGTAGCCACGCGGGTCACCGATGGCATGGATAATCTCCTGCGTGTCCGGTTCGCGCTCCAATTTTAGCTGGTGTCCCTTCACCTTGAAATCTTGAAACTTGGTGCAGAAGGTGCAGCGGTTGGTGCAGCGGTTGGTGATGTTCAGGTACAAAGAGTTGCGGATGCGGTAGGCTATTTTTACCGCCTGATCAACCTGTCCGACCCCAAAAAGCTCATAGGCGTTAAGGCTGGTTATTCGTGCTATATCGTGCAGGGTGAGGCCACGCACCTCAGCAATTTTGGCTGCGGTTTCGGCTGTATATGCCGGTTCGTTGCGCTTGCCTCGCATCGATTGAGGGGTCAGGTAAGGGCAGTCCGTTTCCACCAGAATGCGCTCGAGAGGGATGTTACGTATAACCTCGCGCAGCTCTTCACTCTTGGGATAGGTGATGTTGCCGGCAAACGAGAGGTGAAATCCCATATCCAAGCAGGCCTGTGCTATCTGCAGATCACCGCTGAAGCAGTGCAAAACTCCGCCGCACTCCTGCGCTCCTTCGGCACGCATAATTTCTAGCATATCTGCATGGGCATCGCGAGAGTGTATTATTACTGGTTTGCCACATTGACGTGCGAGTCGGATCTGCTGACGGAAGGCCTGTTGCTGTACGTCGTGGGGTGAATGGTTACGGAAATAGTCCAGACCAGTTTCGCCGATGGCGACCACCTTTTCATTGTTGGCGAGTATACGCAATTGTTCCAGGATCTGCGGGGTGATGGTGTGTGCATCAGGAGGATGCACCCCGACGCTGGCATATATTGGGGGGAAATGTT
>CAYPNO010000344.1:0-2246 GCA_964411865.1 uncultured Desulfuromonas sp.
GTTTTAGTTCAGCCAACAGCTCATAACCATGCATCACCGGCATTTCCAAGTCAGTAAGAATGAAGTCCATCTTTTCTGACTCGAGCAGATTTAGAGCTTCCTGACCATTGACTGCAGTCAGAACCTCAATCCCGTTTCCTTCAAGAATAAGGCTTGCGTACTTGCGCACACTAAGTGAATCATCAACCACAAGAACCCTTAATTTATGTTGTGATTCGGTAATTTTAGCTTCTGGTAAATTCAAATTCTGGCGAGGAGCATCAGCAGCAACATCAACTAGTCGCGCAGGATTGACAACCAGACGTATATCTCCTCCACCTGAGACACTTGTTCCTGAAAAACAGCGCATAGAATCAAGTAAGGATCCAAACGAACGAATAACAGTATCCTCTTGGGTTAAGACCTCTTCAATGGACAAACCAATCCTGGCACCCATGGTTTTAACAAACAAAACGCACCTGCGTGTGCCATCGATCTCTGGTATAGAAAAATATGAGTTAAGATCCAGAATCCGGTAGAGCTCTCCGTGCCTAATGACATGACCATCTACCACATCCAGATCTCGCAGACCCTGAATTTCCTCAATCAGAGTTGTCGGGATCACGTATAATTGGTGTCCAATGCGAAACTGAACTACATTAATGATTATAAGCGATAAGGGTATTTGCAATACAAAGCTTGTTCCCTTTCCCTCCTCAGACACGACATCAATGGTGCCATTAAGCGCGGAAATCCTATCAAGGACAACATCCATCCCTACTCCGCGCCCAGAAAGTTCATTGGCATCCACTTGAGTACTGAAGCCAGGTCTAAATATCATATCAACCAGCGCACGTTGATCAATATCACCATCTGGCTCGAGCCATCCTAGGGCGACAGCCTTATCGCGCACTTTTTCAATCTGAATGCCACGCCCGTCATCAGATACGGTTATAACTGCAGAATTACCACGCCTGACTGTAGTGATTGAAACCGTTCCTTCTGGCGGCTTTCCGACTGCCAACCGTTCTTCCTTGGGTTCAATCCCGTGGGCAAGAGCATTGCGCAGCAAGTGAACCATAGGATCAAAAAGCCCCTCAATAACCGTACGACCTATGAGTGTTTCCCCACCTTTTAATTTAAGTCCCGCAGAAATATTATCTTGCATCCGAAACAGATTACGGAACGTGCGTTTGAATCTGCGATAGAGATGTTCGACAGGAAGTGTCCGAATGGCAGAGATTTTCTCTTTCATATCTGCGGTCATGCGATCCATATCTTCAACATCTACACTCAGTCTACTGAGGAAGGTATGTATTTCGGCTAAGCCTTCGTTTATATCGTTGCTAATCTCCTGCAATTTTCGTGAAAAAAGATTTATCTCATCGTAACGATCAAATTCTAGCTCATCAAAATCAGCGACAGTCAACTCACCTCTTTTTGACTCTTCAACGGTATTATCAGCAGCGATCGAATACTCGTGCCGCTCCGAAAACATCCGTATCTCGCGCAAGAGGCGCTCACGCGCAAAATCTATCTCTTCTTTCATGCCTTCCGCATGGCTAACCTGGTCAAGTATATGGCTTTTATTTACCGTTAACTCGCCAAGAGTATTCATCATTTTATCAATCTGAACTATATCAACCTTAACTGTATTGCTGTTGTCAAAACTAATAGACTCAATGTTGGGGCTTTCAACTTCAAGTCCCCCTGTCGTTACATTAGGAATTTCACTATTAAGGGCTTGCGGGAAAACATCATTGAAACGTTGGACGATCTCTATGGCAATCTGCTTATACTCAGGTTTTTCTACGGCATGCAATAACGCACGCATGGCATCAATGCCAACAAGCATAGCATCAATCGTTTCACTGCCTATAGTCTTTGTGCCAAGCTTAATCTGTTCGAGCAAATCTTCGAACTCATGCGCAATAGCGCAAATTTCTTGAAACCTGAGCAGCGCAGATGCACCTTTTAACGTATGCGCTGAGCGAAAAAGGCTATCAACCAATGCAGCAGCTGGACGCGCATTAGCGTCAACTCCAATCTCGGTTTCTATTTGAAGCAAACCTGACTCTAAAAAAGCAAGATGCTCTGTAGCTTCATCAAAAAAGAATTCTTTCGCTGAACCAAGCTGATCCATGTTATGCCTGCACCTTGTTTTCCAGAATAAATGACGCCACTTCAATATGATGACCGGCGGTTTTCATGCTCAACTGCGGGATGGTGTCGGATATAAATGCAACATCCCCTTTAGGGCTTGTTGC
>CAYPNO010000345.1:0-2234 GCA_964411865.1 uncultured Desulfuromonas sp.
AACCGCCGACCTCTTGAATGCCATTCAAGCGCTCTCCCAGCTGAGCTATAGCCCCGTAATTCGAAGGTGGTTATATCAAACCATTCTGACTACTGTCAAGGCTTTATGCACCTTGTCGCTTTATTTTGTCAGGCGAATCAGGGCATCTTTATACTTCTCACCGGTCTTGCGCACAATCTCTTCAGGCAAAGCCGGAGCGGGGGCAGTTTTACCCCAATCTAAGGTCTCAAGATAGTCGCGCAGGAACTGCTTGTCGAAGCTCGGCTGCGGCCCACCGGGCTTGTATTCATCTGCCGGCCAGAAACGGGAGGAGTCTGGAGTAAGAGCCTCATCAATCCAGATTAGTTCGTCATTGTAGATACCGAACTCAAATTTGGTGTCGGCGATAATAATCCCTTTGGTTGCGGCATAATCGCGTGCGCGCTCATATATGGTGATGGCCGTTTGCTTCAACTGTGCAGCAATATCGACACCACAAAGCTCTTCCACTTCGCTGAAGGGGATGTTTTCGTCATGCGCACCCAAATCAGCTTTGGTTGAGGGGGTGAAAATCACCTCCGGTAGCTGGTCACTTTCTTTGAGACCTTTCGGCAGTGCAATGCCGCAGATTGAGCCTTTTTCTTTGTACTCTTTCCAGCCGGAACCGGAAATATACCCGCGCACTATACACTCTACCGGCAGAGGTTTAGCCTTTTTAACCAGCATGCTGCGCCCTTCGAGCTGAGTGCGATATTGCTGCGCCACTGCGGGGTAATCATCCACATTAGTGCTGATTATATGGTGTGGAATGATGTCGCCCATTTTTTCAAACCAGAATTTGGAAATTTCCGTCAGCACCTGGCCCTTATCTGGAATTCCTTCATTCATAATAACATCAAAAGCGGAAATACGATCACTGGTGAGGATGAGCAGGTGCTCGCCCACATCGTAAACATCTCTGACCTTACCTTTGTTCACTAGCTGCAGTTCCGGGCAATCTGATTCGAGAATAACCGGTGTCATAATGAATTACTCCTCTTTCATCGCATTTAAAATGGATGGTGCAATAGTTATTGTAACACTCTGACGTTTCTCATCCAACACAGCCTGCAAGGCGATATCTTGTTTTGCCCGACGTACTTCTGCTTCAAGAGCGTCAGACTCATCTTGACTCAATTCAGCGGGGTTGGCCGGCTGAATCTGCTTCAGTTTTATTACGTAAAAACTGTTGCCCTGTCGATATGTCTGCTCTGCAACCGGATGCTCAATACTTAAGGAAAACACTGCTTGCGCGAGCTCTTCATGAGGGCCAATTCCAGGAACAACGCCACCCAAGTTCCGCGCAAAGAGACCGGTCTCCTTCACGGCAGTTGCAGAAGATGCCACAGTGGACATCTCACCACCCTGCTGGAGTGCAAGTATCGCCGCACCAGCCTGTTTCTGAGCTAACTCTGCGGCTTTTTGCAGCCGCACTTTTTTCTCAACATCGGTCCGCACTAACTCAATTTTTTGAATGTAGCTGGGTTTGCGCTCTACTACCTGAGCGAGAACAACCTTGTTTTTCACTTTGATGGGTTTAAACATACTTCCTTCGGAAACGCTGAAAGCCTGATGGTTAAGTTCCGGAGCGTTGCCTATTCCTGCTATGGTCTCATTGCGGGTAAAAAGGCCGGTCTTCAACGGAGAAACCCCTAGTTGCTGCGCCGCAGATACGATGCCACCCTGTTTGCGATTCATATTGTAAGCGTCAATAGCTTTTTCGTAGGCAAGCTTAACACTCTGCTCAGATACAAATCCTTCGATGATCTTTCCGCGTACCTGCTCAAGGGGCTTATATCCAGCAGGGATATGCCCTGTGACTTGTATAATATGATACCCAGTGTCACTTTCTACGACACCGCTAATTGCCCCTATCTCTAGGGCAAAGGCTGCATTTTCAAACGCTGCACCAAAAGTATTATGCTTAAAATATCCAAGATCACCACCATTAGCGGCACTCTGCGAATCACCTGAGTGGCGTTTGGCTAAAGCTGCAAAGTTATCAGGGTTAATTTCAGCAAGAACTTTTTGCGCTTGAGCAAGTTTGTCTTGGCGTACTTGTGAATCAGCATCCTGGGCAACCTTGAACTGGATGTGGCGGGCTTGAAGCTGTTCTTCTATATTGAACTCTTCCAAGTGGCGCTGATAGTAACGCTCTAACTCTTCAGGGGTCGGTTCGATCTGATCACGTACCGATTCTGCAGAGACTTCTACAT
>CAYPNO010000346.1:0-2223 GCA_964411865.1 uncultured Desulfuromonas sp.
TTATCTAAACATTTTCCTCTCATACCATCATCCCCTCATAAATATTCATCATAAGTTTTTCTGCTTCCGGGCGGCCCAGAGCTTGAGCACCCATTACGTCAATTCCAAAGTCCCGGTAGAAATCCCTGTACTTCATCCAGACTTCCCCGCCGTGCTTCCCGGCCCATAAAGCCATAGCATCTCTCAGTTCCACTTGCGCCTCCCTTCTCAAACGGTGTTGTTTCATAGCCCCCGCTACTATCAGGGGGGACTTTCCTGCATAACGCAGCTTATCCCCTACCACCGACTCAGGGGCGTCTATACGGGCAATCTCGCCCCGCATGGCCGCCAGTACCGAGGGGTCTATTTCCGTCAGATCCCCCTCTACCTGTTCCACAGTTGCTCGACCATCGGGTTCCCAATGAAACCCGCAGTACGGGCATATCTTGAGGTAGGGTTCGTACACCCCCGCACAAGACCGGCAGACACGAACAGGATCCACCTTAACCCCGGTAGAAGAGGTTTTCTTCTCCCGGGAGTCCAGGCTCCAGATTCGGGGAGTATCTGGCAGCCCATGTCGTAATACGTTACCCACATGATCTATAATGACCCCATGAGTTTTACCGTCCATAATACGCAGCCCCCGGCCGAACTGCTGTACATAGAGTCCGTAAGATTCAGTAGGCCGTGCGAAACTCGTGACCTCGATAGCCGGTAGGTCAAACCCCTCACCGAAGATATCCACATTGACGAGGTTTTTAATGTCCCCGGCTCTGAGGGCATCGGTAGCTTTCTGACGGATCTTATCCCCGGTCTTAGCGTGCACTATTTCCGCAGGGACGCCTGCAGCCCTGAAGCGTTCCACGGTGTCTCTGCCCGTCTGAACATCTGTCACAAATGTTACCCCAGGTTTCCCCGGTGCTATCCGCAGGTAATGTTCTACTACATCACCTACAATCGTGGATTTACGTACCGCTGTTGTGAGTTTCGGTTTACTATAATCCCCTGTGGAACCTATAGTAACCCCGCTAAGGTCAATGGCGGTCCGGGGCGCAAATATCCGGTAATCCGATAGATACCCGGCGGTAATTAGGTCCCGCATATTGGGACCTTCCACCATCGTGTCCATTACACCATCAGCATGGGACCCAAGGCCCCTGCCATCCGACCGGAGGGGGGTCGCTGTAACCCCAAGGCCCCGGCAGTCAGGAGGGAATAAAGCTACCACCTTACCCCACATATTATCTCGGGTAATATGATGACTTTCATCAATCACCCACAACTGAGCATCCGCCAGTTCCCGTGATAATTCCCCCGCCCGGTTCAGGAGTGTCTGGGCGCTCGATAAAATACATTTAGAATCGGGATCATAAAAATGGGCGTTGAACGTCCGTGTGTGTAACCTTATAATCCAGCGGATGAGGTTCACAGGGGCCTGAATACTGTGCCTGACCCCATATTTGGCCAAGGCCATGGATATCTGGCAGATAAGTTCCTGCCGGTGGGCTATGGCAAACCGAGTCCCTGGAGTATTAGCTATAGTGTGTGCAAATATCACGGTTTTTCCGCTGCCGGTGGGGCTTACACAACATACGTTTCGGTTACCGGCGGCCCATGCCTCTTCGATGGCCTGTAAGGTTTGAATTTGGTATGGTCTTAGTTGCATAGGGCCTCGTATAGCGTAGGGATGGGGGAATTATCATTACACATCGCATTCACACCTCTCTATCACAGCGTCCCGGATCAACTCAGCGTGGCAGTGTTTTGGGGCGCACCAGCAGAACAGGCGTAACCGCCCGTGCGTTTGGTACGCCGCAACTATTTCTCTAAAATACGAGTGATTGACCGGCACCTTATATAAGGCAATCACCTTATCTCGATCACACTCATGCGTTAGGGGGTGGGGATTCCCGATAGGCGACCGCCTGTCTACTCGGAAATCGTAAGGTTCCGTAGGATAGTCCCTACGTAAATTCAGTATCTCTATCATTGTGGCCTCCTCTATTAAAGTCTGCCGTAACGTATTCAATGCAACCGTGGATGTCAAGTAAAATAATAGTGCTTGACAAACAAGTATCATAAGTATACGTTTAGTCAACATCAACCTTAAAGGAGGAGTAAAAATGAACGAAAGAACAATAGCCGCCATCCGAAAAGCCATGAATGTATTCCTTGACGAAATGGCGCCAGCAGCACCAGCACCAGCACCAGCACCAGCACCAGCACCAGCACCAGCACCAGCAC
>CAYPNO010000347.1:0-2214 GCA_964411865.1 uncultured Desulfuromonas sp.
GTTTCAACCCATCAACTTCGGGCATCCGCATATCTGTCAGTATTAAGTCGTATGCCTGATACTGCAATTTTTCCAGCGCCTGCGCGCCGTCGATAGCAACATCGACTATATAATTCTCGGCACTGAACATTATCTCCAGCATTTCACGCATGCTAGCTTCATCATCTACAATCAGTATATGAGGAGAACTATAGTGTGGTGCTGGACCAGATTCAGTCATTGTCTATGTTTCCCCTTGGTTGATGCATGTAAATGTGATTTTAAATCTGGCCCCACCCAGTGGTGCATTGGCGCACTCAAGAACAGCCCCGTTAGCTTTAGCAAGGGCGTGAGCAATGGAAAGGCCAAGGCCGGTGCCAGAAGCTCTTGTTGTCCAGAATGGCTCGAAAATAGCGTCTTTCATCTGCACATCAACACCAGGACCATTATCGTCGATCCAGAAGGAGCGCTCCACGCGGTTCACTTCACACTCAATAATACCGGATGCGGCGCAAAAACTGGATGCGTTAAGCAACAGATTCCAGACTACCTGCTTTATCTGTTCCTCATCAACACATTCATACCAACTGTCGCTGTATCTAAAACGAATATCGATGTTACTAAACTGCTCCGAGCCGCGCATCAGGTGCTCTATATCGTTGAAGACAGCATTGATATCGACTTTTTTTTTCATCGGAGTACGCGGATTGGCAAAACTAAGGAAGTCACCGACAAGATTGTTCAGACGAACGGTTTCGCGCGCAACTATGTTCAACAAGCGTGGTTGTGAGCTATTGCCAGAGCTCTCTCTGAGTAACTGCACACTGCCACTGATGGATGCAAGTGGGTTGCGGATTTCATGTGCCAAACCTGCCGACAAACTGCCTATAGCAGCCAAATGTTCTTCGCGCCTTAGGTTTTGTTCGAGACGTTTAACTTGAGTAAGATCCTGAAACATGAGGAGAATATTTATTGAATCACCCTGATGTATCGGAATAGAGCTGTATCCTAGAATCAACTTAATACCGTCAGCATTGGTTAAATTAAATTCCGCCCGCTCGATACGCTCTTGCGGTTTAGGGCAATTAAAGCCGGGCAATGCCTTAGCTATCGGCAGGCCGATAACTACTGCGGCTTTGATGGCACATATCTGCTGTGCAACTTGGTTTATCAACAAAATATGGCCTTGACTGTCGGTCAAGATCAGGCCACTGGATATATTTTGCAGAATAAGATGGTTAAACAACTCAAGTTCTGTATGTGCACGCTGTTGATCTTCAATTTTCTGCGTATCATGTTGCAATCTAGTGGAGAGGACAACCCCAATAAAAGCCGCAAACACAAAAGCGGTGAAGTTGAGAAACAACATGTAAAAAACATTTGTGTCTGCGCGGGTCTGCCAGACGTAGGAGGGAAGAAATCCATAAAAGTCTAGTATTGTGAGCCCGCCATACAGAACGATACTCGCAAGAAGTGTGACAAGGACATCTTTCTGGGTACTGATAAGCCCACTGGTGAGGATCACAAAAAGAAACAGGAAGGCGAAATAGCTGTACATCCCCCCAGTAAAATAAACTACTGCGGCGCATATGATGAGATCCCAGACTATCTGAATCTGGACAAAGAGCTCCGATGGCCCAAAACGTAGCAGCCAGAATAGCGCTAAACCTATCTGCAGTAGATATAGACTTAAGATGCTTACGAGTTTAGTGTTAGAAAAAACCCCCGAAAGATCGTATACAACGAGAGCAAAGAAAACGGTGCCACCCAAAAACAGGGATAACACCAAAAAACGCACCAGCACATACCAAAGTTGGGCATTCAGTGTTCTGGCTGTTATCGGTGCAGCATGTGTTATCTCCACTTAAGATCAACCCCCCGCGGCACCTGCAAGCTTGAATATAGGCAGATACATAGCTATTACAAGCCCTCCAACAGTTGTTCCCAAGAACAGCATCAGCAGAGGTTCCATCATGGCGGTTAAGTTGCCAACCGCGTCATCCACCTCATCATCATAAAAGTCAGCTATCTTATTAAGCATTGTGTCTATTGAGCCGGACTGTTCTCCAACCGCAATCATCTGGCACACCATGGGGGGGAAAACACCAGATTTAGCCAAAGGTTCCGCAATGGTATGCCCTTCACTGATACTTTTACGCACCTCAATGATAGCGCGCTCCACCGTTTTGTTGCCTGCGGTCCTTGATGTAATATCGAGACCATCGAGGATAGGCA
>CAYPNO010000348.1:0-2210 GCA_964411865.1 uncultured Desulfuromonas sp.
AGCACTGCTCAACTATCTATCCCAGTTCCCGCGATTTAAAGCGTTGCCTACGCCAGCGCCAGAGATGCAAGGGCAACAACGCCCCTTCTGAACTAAAATCCACCAGCCTGTCAGCCCTCCTTCAGGACCAAGCATATCGCCATATTTGACTTGACATAATTTATCAGATACAGTAATCACCTCACTGGTAATTTATTATGCATATGGTCGAAGGCTGCTTGAGAAATGGCGCAACGTACTTCATATTCGTTGTGAACATTAGTAGTCTTTGGCTGCTCTTTACTTCATTCATTCCGTCCAGATACACAGAAACCACTATTTAACGCTGTGACGGGATGTTTTTTTATTCGATGTATTGAAGCTCTTAAAGGAGAAATCATGGCAGACTATGGAAATGTTGAAACCCGCATTCGGCGCAAATCCCTGCTCAACAAGGTAATGTCAGCAGAAGCATGCGTGCAGTTCTTTAAACCAGGTATGGATCTGGGCTGGTCCGGCTTTACTCCGGCTGGATACCCCAAAGCGGTACCTATCGCGCTGGCGGAACATGTTGAAAAAAACAACCTGCAGGGCAAGATGAGGTTCAACCTCTTCATCGGCGCTTCGGTAGGGGCTGAAACAGAAAACCGCTGGGCTGAACTGGATATGATCGACCGCCGCTGGCCCTACCAAACTGGCAAGAATATCGCTAAGGGGATCAACGAAGGGCGTATCCGTATGGGCGACAAACACCTCTCCCTCTTCGCTCAAGACCTCGGCTACGGTTTCTACACCCCCAAAATCGACATAGCTATCATTGAAGTTTCAGCTGTGACAGAGGACTGCGGCCTGATCCCTACATCCTCATGCGGCGTGATTGGTGAAATCCTCAAGATTGCCGATAAGATCATCCTCGAGGTAAACACTGGACAGCCATCCTTCGAAGGGATGCACGACTGCATTATCCCGCGTAACCCGCCTCACCGCCAGCCTTTCCTAATCAGCAAAGCGGATGACCGCATCGGCGATCCATTCTTCCCCTGCGATCCGGACAAAATTATTGCGGTTGTTGAGTCTAAGTATCGCGACAAAGGACGTGGGTTCACTGACGCTGACGAAAAATCTGAAGCTATTGCCGGGCACATCCTCGATTTCTTCTCTGCCGAGGTTAAGGCTGGGCGCCTGCCAGAGAACCTCCTTCCGTTGCAGTCAGGGGTTGGTTCGATCGCCAATGCAGTCGTTGGTGGACTAGCGAATGGCCCATTCTCCAACCTATCAGTTTTTACTGAGGTTCTGCAGGACACGATGCTTGACCTGTTTGATTCCGGCAAGCTGGATTGCGCTTCATCATGCTCTCTGTCACTGTCCGAAGAGCCTGGCTTCCCACGCTTTATGAACAACTGGGATAAGTACGCAGACAAGATCACGCTGCGCCCGCTGTCTATCGCCAACGCTCCAGAACCTATCCGGCGCCTAGGTTGCATCGCGATGAACACCCCGATAGAGTTTGATATTTATGCACATGCAAACTCTACCTTGGTTGGCGGTACCCGCATGATCAACGGAATTGGAGGGAGTGGCGACTTCCTGCGTAATGCATATCTCTCCATTATGCATACACCTTCAAGCCGTCCAAGCAAGACCGACCCCAACGGCATCACCTGCGTAGTACCAAAGGCACCACATATCGACCACACTGAGCACGACCTCGATGTACTCGTAACCGAGCAGGGACTTGCAGACCTGCGTGGTCTAGCTCCGAAGGATCGCGCACAAAAACTTATTGACGTATGTGCACACCCTGAGTACCGTCCAATTCTACAGGACTACTTTGACCGTGCTTGCAAAGAAACCTTGAGCAAGAGCGTTGGTCACGAACCTCAACTAATTGACCGCTGCTTTAAGATGCAGCAAAACCTCGCGACAAATGGAACCATGAAGATCAAGAACTGGGATATCAAGGTAGATTTGTGCGAATAAGATAAACAGCTACACCAAGTAACCTCCATACCAACATCCCAAAGCCGTCATGCTCTTTATCGCATGACGGCTTTTTTAATTATATATGCGGCGCATGAAGACCGCACCTAATAGTTAACCGTAGCTATAAAGCCTAGAATCCACACTTAAAACTTCATGTCCCAAGCAAATCTTCAAACCTACCCATATAGCAAGACACAGTCAATCACATACAATTAAAGCAAAGACTTGCTTTTAATAAAAATAGAACA
>CAYPNO010000349.1:0-2208 GCA_964411865.1 uncultured Desulfuromonas sp.
TGGCCTCTTCTAAGGCCAGCTGACTAATAGGCCGTGCATGGGGCGGCATCATTTTTTTTAAAACCGCCTCCTTTCGTTCAGGTGTGTATCGCATGCTTGTAATCCTCCTACGCCCCTGATTATAATACTTTTTGCTTCATGCGACAACTATCCTGCCACAGGGGGAAAACAGGGTTGCAATACTTGGAGACGGTTCTCCGGTATCTGACATCTGTAATTAGCGAAGACGAGCTGTCACTGGAGCAAATAAAAGGTATATTTGAACAGGCTGTATCTAAAGAGGCGGGGGAGCATATTATGACAATAGCAGAGAAATTACGTAATGAGGGTAAGGATAAATGGCACAAAGAAGGTGAGATTAAGGGCCTCAAAGAAGGTATCGAGACAGCCATAATCCTCAAGTTCCCAGAGGATATCGATATGATGATGACCCTGGTAAACAAAATCAAAGACCCAGGTACTCTAAATAAGGTCAACGAGGCACTTAGAACCAAACAAGACAGAGCAGAGATCTTGGTTCTATTGAAATAAAAAAAATGAAACAGGTACACAATGTATGTTCTGATGGAAATAGCCCCATACCTTTCAAGGGTATAGGGCTTTTTTTTCATAGATGTTGGAAGACTACCGAAGCATAGGCATCAGTATTGCATTCCCAGGTCACTCAAATTTATGAGAGCCTCCGTTATGTCTCCCTGATTGAAAATTACAGGAACATCTTTCTCCCTGATGGTTTCCAAAAGATCCTCAGCAAACAGGGTAGAGAGTTTTAGACTGTTGATACCCTGAGATATACCGTCAACAAGCAAGACCTCTGCATCAATGGGAATCTCCATTACAGGGCACTCACTATCTGGATCACCGGCCAGGGCCATAAAATATGCTCAACTCGCTTACACCTTCGTCTACCGGAGAAAATACACAGAGACAGGTAAATGCCGTACAAAAAAGACTAATTCTGTGGGTTTAACCCAAATCAGCGAAATTATTTATTTTTATAGTACCGTCCGGAAACCTTGCTAACACCTCCAATTCTCCCCCCATCGCCTCAATATGCTTGCGCAGGGTAGACAGATACATGTCCGTCCGTTTTTCCATTTTAGCTATGGCTGGCTGTTGAATGTGAAGGGCTTCGGCAAGTTTTTTTTGAGATAGTCCTCGGGCTTTACGTAGCTCTGTCAGGGGCATTTCAGCCAGCATCGCCAGTGTTTGTTTGTCAGCCGTTATTCTATTCTCTGGAGACATTTTGGCACGAAGAGTTTCAAAATTTTTAGCCATCTATTTTTCCTTCCTTTTTAAGTTGTGTCAGGTGTTCATCGTAAAGTCGTTCAGCAATAGGGATATAAGCATCATACCATCTTTCATTCCCGCTTTTATCGCCCCCAATCAATAAGACCGCTTTGCGTCAGGGATCGAAGGCATACAGTGTACGTAATGGCCTTCCCTCATGTTGGGTGCGTAACTCTCTCATGTGGTTGTGTCTTGAATTTTTGATCCCGCTACTATGAGGAAATCCCAAATTCGGATCGCATTTCTCAAGCAATCCTACTGATGCAGCAACTGAAATTTGCTCCTTATCCGTAAGTGTTCCCCACCAATTTCCGAATTCATCGGTATATTCAACGTCCCATTTCATGTCGGAATTATATGATCGAAAACTTATTCCGTCAAGGGAATAAGTTGTGGGTCAGAAACATCTTTTTCCCTGATGATCTCCAAAAGATCCTCAGAATTAGAAAAAGGGGGTCGGACCAAGCAAAATCGTTTAAGTAGCCGTAACTAAAGAGAAATTTGTTTCGAAGCCCCCAAAGACAGCTCTTAGATGCCCCATTTTGATACCTAAATCGACCTTTTAAGGAATTTAAGGCTCTTATTCATCACTTCGGTTGGGGGCTTTTTCATTTCTACACCTACTTTACATTCTGGCTCTTATGCATTAAGTATAGCGCACGACTCTACCAGGTAGGGGAGGGGCTGCCTTGGAATACTTATTGTTACAAGCGGCTTACGATCTACCAGGCGAAAACACGTTATTAGCAGGATCAAAGGGCAGGGGAACCACGCATAATGAAAAATCCACTACGGGCGTTTATTGAATGGTATCAGTCCCTTGCCCTTGGGCAGAGGCAGTACCTTGCCCATATGTTTTTTGTGCTGACAACCCAGAACACCATGGACCTTGCCATGGCAAAGGAGACCTCACCGGGT
>CAYPNO010000350.1:0-2187 GCA_964411865.1 uncultured Desulfuromonas sp.
TCGGTATCGGCTTAGGGCTGATAGTTTTGCTTTCCCTTCTACCTTTGGGATGGCGTCGCTATGCCAAAGGTAGAACGTTGCGCATTGATGAATAACTTGAAGGCTGGTGCCAGATTGTTGAGGAGATATTACTTCACAGTGCTGTGTGCCGCCATTGTTTGTGTAATGATAATGCCCGCTGTGGGGATGACCCAAAAAATAGTCGCTACCGAATCTTCAGCATATGCAAACTTCCTGCTCCTGTATCCAAAAAATCCGCATACCTGGGAAATTGTGCCGGATAATGCAGGAGCACTCCTTAACTACTCCCGCGAGGATAATATATTTAGTTTATCTGCACATATGCTGGAACCGGATACACGTTATGCCCTGCTTCAGCATGAAGCATCTTATCCACCCGGTAACGGATATATTGTCGCATCCGGCATCAGTGACAGTCGCGGTAACGTTCAGTTGCAGGGGAGGTGGAAACGCTGGAAGGGAAAATTCTGGATTGTGCCGCTAGACGATGTAAAGGGGCAGCCCCATGATGCTGAGTTGGCCCAACTCAAGAACTGGAACCCCGAGCGATATCTGTTTGAAGAGCGTGAATTGTAGCAGTGTCATGTGATGACTGGAAGAGTCAAGGACCCCTTTTTTAGCTCCTCCGCAGAATCTGTGATGATGCACAAATTTTTGCAATCTTCGAAGTTTCTGCTGTAAGTCATTTGCGCCATTCGAGCTGTTGCCCCCGGATTTCAGCGCCTGTACCAGCGCTCCAGTAGGTGAGGCGGAACCCCGATCAGATAGCCGAGGATTATGGCTTGATTGCACAGAGTGGTAAACAGGACACCATGCTTTTGCCAGCGTCGCGCCGAAGTGACCACTGCATGGGGAAGGATGTGAATGGTGCCGCCGTGGCGTTTTACTTTATGTACAAAAGTAAAGTCTTCCATGATTTCCTGCATGGCAAACATGCCCAAGTGTTGGAAATCGTGCCGCCGGATAAACAGAGCCTGATCGCCATAAGGCAGAGCAAATAGGGATGCACGTAGATTGGCCCACCAGCAGATCCACCGCATGCGGGGGGTGTGCATGTTGGTAGCAAGACGAAAAGCTCCCATGCTTGATTGTTCAGGACCAAGGGCTGATTTTACACTTATGTCGTAGTTGCACGGCAATAAAGTGTCGGCGTGGAGAAACAGCAGAATATCCCCACTAGCATGTTCTGCACCATGGTTCATCTGACGCGCGCGTCCGCAGGGAGAGTTCAATACATGGAGGCGGCTTCCCGCTGCTTCAATTTCTGGTACTATTGCACGCGCTACGGTTTGAGTTTTGTCGATGCTTCCCCCATCGACCATGATAATTTCGCACCTGGACGGATCAGCACAGTGGTTTATGGTTGTGCGCAAGGTGGCAACAATATTTTTTTCTTCGTTCAGAGTCGGGATAATAATTGAAAGCATTTTATTGTCGTATGCAAAGCCACATAATGTTTATACTGGGATCTTAGGGGAGTAAAAAAGTGCCTTTTATCCATTCCAGATCCTCCGTAGTATCTATGTCGCGCAGAGTCTGTAAAAATTCTACGTTCATATTCTGCATTGCTGCAACTCTACAGGTCTGGGACAGTACCTGATCACTGCCCCAGTCGATATCATGGAATAATTCCCGGCATGGTTTGCTCAGACCCATGAGGTAGTAGCCCCCATCTTTTGCTGGGCCCAGTACCACGTCAGCACCGCTCAGCGTTTTCAATGCTTTGACGATAGTGGTGGTGTCGATGTCAGGACAGTCGGTGCCCAGAATTATGCTTCTGTCGTACCCGGCATTGAACACCTGTTCCAATGCGTGCGCCATTTTTACACCTAAATCTCCTTCAATCTGCGGCGTATATTTTAGTTTTCTCCCAAGCCAAGCTTGCATTTTATCGGTGGTTCCGCCGGAGAAACATACAAATATGTCAACGGCTTTAATATCACACAAGGGATCCAGGGTTGCGATAGTGTGTTGTGCCATTTTTTGATGTAACCTGGCGGATCCTTCGATACCCAGACTATCAATCAGGCGGGTTTTTACCTGCCCAGGTTCCGGATAGCGGGTCATTACAATGATGGCACAGGTTTCGGGGAGAATATCTTCTTCGCTACACGACATGTACGGCAATGTCTCCTTAATGCATTGCGTTAATATAATTATGTTGGC
>CAYPNO010000351.1:0-2187 GCA_964411865.1 uncultured Desulfuromonas sp.
GTCGACGGGGGCTCCTGCCACTATAACCCTAAATGGCAGGAACCATGATACCACTGGATACCCTCACTCGCCAATCGTTATTTTCCCTTCTTTACTCAATAGATCAAAAACGGGCAGAACAAATAAAAGAACTGGGCTGCCCTTTTGCGGGGGGCCGTTGCATTTTGCCAACTATGAGCGTAAGCCTCGGGGTGGCCCTCCTGAACTACAAGAGGCTTTTGCAGTCCGTTTCAGCTTGTGTTGCGGCAGTGAAGGCTGTCGCCGTCGAACCATGCCTCCGTCGGTGCGATTCTGGGGACGGCGTGTTTATTGGGCTCCTGTAGTGCTGTTGGCAATCGCACTTCGCCAGGGGAAAAACCCTGCCGTCACCTTGGAGCGCCTGAAAGGACTTTGCAGAGTATGGCGTTCCACCGTCAACCGGTGGAGAGACTATTTCCTGAAAATTTTCCCCAAAGAATGGAACAACCACCCTTTGTCAGGGCGCATCATGCTTCAGGCATCTGACTGGTTGCTACGTGATTTATTGGTCGGTTTTAGCGATCGAGCATCGACTCCGGAAGCAGCCCTGGCCAGTTGCCTTCAGGGGCTTCTCCATGGACCATGAGCCATAGTTTTTGAGGATGTTATTTGTCGGGAAGCGATCACGCAGAAGTTGGGCTGATGGCAGGCTGCAATCAACCTGTTAAAAGGAGTCTATTCAAAGTTTGCCCCTTTTCCCCTCCATGGGGGAGGGTTTGAGGAAGCAAACCGAAAGGAGAGACTTCATGGGTAATACTAAAACATGCAATTGGCTGCACTGGGGACAGTTCCGGCTTGCTGTGATAGGAGAACTGTTGTCCAGCCCCCCTGACAAGGGAGAGTTACAGCAGGCCCTCGCCCGGCTTTCAGAAAAAATTTATCAGCATCCCATCGATGAAAACCAGAAGATTACTTTTGGATCGTCGACCATTGAGCGCTGGTATTATAAAGCCAGAAAAGCCAATGATCCAGTGGCTGTCCTGGGCCGCAAAATCCGATCCGATGCCGGAATTCGCTGGTCCATGTCCAATGCGCTTTTCAATGCGCTGGAAAGCCAATACAAAAAATATTCCCGCTGGACCGTCCAACTGCACTACGACAACCTCAAGGTTAAGGCAAAAGAACACCCGGAATGGGGTAAGATGCCCAGTTATAAGACAGTTTTACGCTGCGTACGAGAGAATGGCTGGTTGCGATCCCATGAACCGGCCCAACCCACACAGGGACAAAAACGGGCTGAAGAGCGTCGGGAAAAAAGAGAAATAAGGGGTTTTGAAGTCGCCTATCTCCATGGGCTTTGGCATCTGGATTTTCATCATGCAAAAATTCGCATTGTGGACGCCTCAGGCAATTGGTTCCAGCCTATGGCCCTTGCTATTCTTGATGATCATTCCCGCATCTGCTGTCATCTGCAGTTTTATCTGGCTGAAACGGCAGAATGTCTGGTCCATGGATTAACTCAGGCATTCATGAAACGAGGACTTCCCAGGGCTTTAATGACCGACAACGGGTCGGCCATGCTGGCGGAGGAGACCACCCGGGGGTTAGAACGTCTCGGTGTCATCCATAAAACGACCCTTCCGTATTCGCCATATCAAAATGGGAAGCAGGAGGTCTTCTGGGGGCAGCTTGAAGGGCGCCTTCTGGAACTTTTGCGTAAGGAAAAGGACTTGACCCTTTCCTATCTAAACCAGGCTGGCCAGGCCTGGGTGGAACAGGATTACTACCGCAGATGCAATCGAGAGATTAAAACAACGCCTTTGGACCGCCTCATGAATCATAAAAGCGTTGCCAGAAGGGTTCCTGACAGCGAAACGCTTCAACTTGCCTTTACACGCAGGATTACTCGAAAACCAAGGCGCAGCGACGCCACAGTGACGGTCGAAGGCATCCGGTATGAGTTGCCGGTTCGCTTTGCCCATATGGAATCGGTGATTTTGCGGGCATCAAGCTGGGATAAAAGCCAAATGATACTGGTTGATGCAAAAACAGATGCCCCCCTTGCCCGAATTTTACCCCAGGATAAAACAGCTAATGCTTCCGGCAGACGCCGAGTCATTTCATCCACATCACCCTCTTCTGATTCTGTTGAAGCGCAAGAACAGCCTGCTCTGTTAAAAAAGTGGATGGCTGATTATGCAGCTTCCGGGTTGCCACCTGCCTATCTTC
>CAYPNO010000352.1:0-2185 GCA_964411865.1 uncultured Desulfuromonas sp.
TTTTGTGATGATTGACAAAAAAGTTTTGAACATAGTACTCACCTCCTTAAATATGGTTAATGATTTATTGATAAATTATATGTTATTGTTGATGGGCGGTCGCCTGTTCTGTAGCTAGTTGTGTATAGAACAGTTATCCATTCATCTGTTTGATTGTCAAGTAATTTTATAAGCATACTCGCACCTCCACCAGAATTTGTATCTATATTTCTTGTCAATGTGATTTTGTATGGCAAATCATCATCAATAACAGATATATCATATTCTGATGTACCTATAGTGGGACACACATAATTAGACCCACCGACTCTAGACCATAAAGAATTACCACTAATGTCTTTTAAATATGCGGCAGATGTACCATAATTGCCTTTTAATCCCCAAGCATTTCCAGTAAATCTTATTTTTGAAAATCCTAAAGGGAAAACCTGTTTTAACTCCCCGTTATTAATCCAAACCTCTGTAGCTTTATGCAACACTCCATTAGTATTTATCCAGACTTCTTTCGCTTTTCTTAAAGTTCCATTATCATTAATTTTAAAATCTCTCATAATTTACACACTCCATCTAACATAAATACCGCCAATTGTAGTATTTTCTAATGATGCTTCTTTTGTTCCTCCGCTTATTAGGCTATCTATTTTATCCTCAACATACTTCCCACCTTTTGCACTCAACACTTTAGTGCTGTCATCCTCGGGAATATCCACTACTACTCTAATACTTTTTTCTTTCCATTTTAGTGCATTTACAAAATTATCTGAATTTTCCTCAAAACATTGATAATATTTTTCATTAGCACTTGAGTACCAAGTTTCTCCAATTAAATGCAATGCTCCATCTTCAATTGTTCCTTGAGATTCTGCACCTAATAAATTATTGGGAATATCTTTAGCTAAATCTTCCGCTGTGCCTTGATAACTTCCTTGTGTTAATTTTGAAATATCATTTGAGCCATATTCAAACAATATAATATTTTTATTTATTTTTTTTATTCCTTTTGTACTTCCTGCGTTATTAAAGTCGCTTTCTAGCTCTAATCCAATAGTTCCTAATGTATTGGCATTAATTGTAGGGTAATTTCTTATAGCCACCTTACAAGGCAACTCAACCCCTTGTAATCTCACATAACCAGCTACATTTTTTATAACCTCATTATCATTTATATTTAAGCCAGATGGAACTCTTATAGAATATTGATTATTATCATTATCTATTAATTCATAATAACCAATTTGTAATGGTAAATCTGTGTCAAAACTTGTAATTTCTACATAACTACCAGTTTGTATTATTTCATTAATAGCTCCCACAACTGTTTTATTAGTAGATACAAGAGAGTTATCAGTTTTATCTTGCTTGTCATTGTTTAAATCTTCAGCAGTTCCTGTATAAGCTCCCTTATCTAATTTTTTTGTATTATTATAATTGGTATTCCCCATAAGGTAATCCAAAATAACATTAACACCTTCTACTTGGGAGGTTTTTCCGCTTACTATTCCACTAATAGAACTTCTAAAAATTCCATCATTTTTATCTAAACTCATTTCTACCTCCTATTCCATAGTTATTTGTGTTTTGATTGTTGTTTGTGTATTAGATGGAAAACCAGTTGCAATATCAAATAAATTAAATGTTTCCAAAGTAATAAAAGTTCCTTCAGAATCAATAATAGCCATTTCATTAATATCTTTTCCAACTAAAATTGTATCAATAGCACTATCTAAAAAAACAAGAACTTTTGTTGAATAATCATTCACATCTTCAAATGTAACATCTTTTCTAAGAATTTCATTATACAAAGTTTTTCTGTTTGAAGTAGGGGTTTTTAAAGTTTCATCTACTTCCCTTCCGCCATCACCAACTGCTATTTGGGCTATATATGGCAAATTTGCAATTAAATTTTTATACCTTTGTAACCTCTTAATTCTTCCTGCATCTGTTTTAATTACTAAACTCATAATCTTCCTCCTTCTTTTTGATAATTATCAATGGCAATATTTCCAAAGAAAGTGCCATATAAATACCTATTGTTATCTAATAATTTTGTGTTTTTCATATTTGGAACATAATATCTATCTATAATAGTTTCTATATTTTTACCTAAATAAGTATCTTTAAATGAAGTAGAAGCATATAATAAAATTCCAAAACCAACACCCAATGGTTTAGTTGCATTTATTAG
>CAYPNO010000353.1:0-2184 GCA_964411865.1 uncultured Desulfuromonas sp.
GGGCACCTCACTGGAATCGGTTGCGTACGCAAACGATCCGATGCGAAAGGCAAAAATGGTCTGCTTTCCATGGAGAATGGGAACGGGAATCACCTTGAAGGAGGCAATCTCTATCTCCTCGTAGGGTTTGAGAACCCGGAGGTCCAAGTGGGGAATGCCCCCTGCCACATCCTCTCCATGCAACACATACGAAAATCGGGAACGGATATCCTGGGCAACCTCTTCCTTGCAGTATACAGGAAGACTGTTGTGCCTGCAAAATACCCGAAGGTCATCAATACCGTTGAAATGATCTGCATGAGCATGGGTGTATAGCACTGCATCCACACGCCGAACCCGTTCGCGCAGACATTGGGTGCGCAGATCAGGTCCGGTATCCACCAGTACCACACGTCCGTTCCATTCGAGCATAAGGCTAGAGCGGGTGCGTTGATTACGCACATCATCCGAAGTGCATACCCTACAATCACACCCCACTACCGGAACTCCAGTGCTGGTTCCGCATCCGAGTATCGTTACTTTCAACTGTGTTTCTATCTGCAAATTAAAACCTTTGCCTAGAATCTATTCAATCCATGTTGCTACACATCGTCTTGGGTCTTCACCATATTTCTGCCGCTATTCTTGGCATGATATAAAGCACGATCAGCGCGCTGGAAAACTTCAGCCTGATCATCACCATCCATCACGGTGGCAACCCCGAAGCTGGCACTCTGAAATGAAATCGGACTAAAATCCAGCGCGTTTATCTCTCGACGCAGATCTTCTGCCAAGGCGGTCGCTTCTGGTAGCGTAGTCTGCGGCAGAACAAGCATAAACTCCTCACCGCCCCAGCGTCCGACTATATCATTGGTGCGCACTCGGTGGCGCAGGGTTTCAGCTATCCCACACAACACCTCGTCTCCAGCCTGATGGCCAAAGGTATCATTCACCTTTTTAAAGTGATCGATATCAATAAGGATAACCGACAACGCCCCAGAATAACGTCGCATCCGTAAACATTCATGCGCAAAATCTGTTTCAATTTTGCGCCGATTATACAGCCCGGTGAGAGAATCAGTGATAGACAGGCGTTTAAGCTCTGCTGTTTTCTCTTCTAGCTGCTGATGTACCACTAACAGGTCACGGTGTAACTGGGACAAGCGTCGATTGCGCCGCACAATCACCGTCAGCAGAATAATTACGCCGACTCCAGAGAGAAAAACAAGCATGAAGTCAATCCCCTGTCGATAGGTGACCGCCACCCATTTAGTATACAGGCGCTGCCCTTCTCCTGGCCCGAGAGCCATTATGGCACGATCCATGATATCACACAGGAGCGGATCATCCTTGCGCACCCCGATCCCCAGCTCCAGGGTAAAATTGATACGCCCTGAAATTTTCACATCATCAAAGCCCTGCGCGCTTATGGCTTCCCCAGTAGCGGCAACGGTGCCGATAAAACCGTAAATTTCCCCACGGTGAACCATACGGATTCCGGCAGCCACGGTTTCAGTTTCAACCAACTCAACCGCTGGATAACGCCTTCTGAACTCTTCAGTAGCAGCATACCCGAGTACGGAACCAACACGCAGCCCGCCAAGCTGGCGAATATCTTCAATGAAGATTTCGTCACTTTGAGTTGCTAGCACAACGGGCAAATGTAGATAGGGACGGGTGAAATTAAGAAATTTTTTGCGCTCTGCTGTCGGACTAAGAAGGGAGACCAAATCGCAGTCGCCATTTTTAGCTTTTTCGATGGTTTCTGCCCAAGAAGCAGTTGGAATAAAACGGATAGGAATAGGTAGCTGTTCCTGCAAAAGAGCAAAAAATTCAGAACTCAGTCCGGTGTAATTTCCCTGCGCGTCAACCCCTTCGAGGGGCATCCTGTTCGGATCGATACACAAACGCACCTCGCCAAGGGTTTCGAGATGGAGACGTTCTTCCCCGCTAAGGCTCAGAGAAACAGGCTCACCGACATCATCCGTCTGCCAGCGTTTCCGCAGCGCATTCATGCTTTCATCAGGGATTGAGTCTAACGCTTTTTGCAACACAGCCGCCAGTAGAGGCATGTCCTTGCGAACCCCATAGCCCTCTTCTGTTTTGCTATATAACTTTGTTTTGAGAATAGGCATGGTTTCAAGACCAAGCATATAATGCTGCCGGATATGATAAATAAGCACTGGATCACTCGATATCACGGCG
>CAYPNO010000354.1:0-2183 GCA_964411865.1 uncultured Desulfuromonas sp.
GCTTTCCTTTCTCGTTTCAGGTTGATGTCTGCTAACACCAATCTTACGGGATTGAAGCCACGATGGCCTTATTAATTTACAGCACTATACGGACATAACCGCTATACCGGCGCCAACAGTTGAGAAGGCACTCGTGCCTGCTGCAATTGCTGCACTATTCTTAAGTACATCTTTGAAGGCTTCCTTCTGTTCTAGCTTACCTTCACCGAATGTTACAGCTTTTGTGCCATCAAACCCGTAACAAGCGCCGGCCTGATTGCTAATATTTGTGATAACTGGAAGAAAATCATTTGTGAGTGAATTTTCGTCAGCATTGCCCATAAATATGGCGTAGCGGTTGCCCCCAAGTTGAAACTCATTGTCCCCAAATTGTTTGATACTCCAGAATGCACCATTACATCCTGGCACCTTTGAAATTTTGTGTGAGAGTTTTCTCGCTAAATCTTTGTACTGGTCTGGTGATACAACGATTATTTCTTTTGATTCGTTCATTACAACTCACTTGATTCGACTAATTGCGTTATTCATTGCAATTGAACTGAGCTTAACGCTTAGGTAACCAGCACCGGAGCGCCAGCGAAGGGAACCAAAAGCAGAAGGCTTTTGGTTCCGGTTGACCGTTTGGTTACACCTCGCAGCATGCTCAGTGTAGCTGGCTAAAAACTTCCGGATGTTGTTCTGCTATACGCAACAACGCGACTGCAGGGCCTTGTGGTTCTCTACGCCCTTGTTCCCAGTCTTGCAACGTGCGCACGCTGACCCCCATCAGACCAGCAAAGGCAGACTGAGACATCTTTAGTTTCAGCCGAATAACCTGCGGCGCTGAGGGCTCGGACAACTCATGAGTTCGCAGCGCCAGCTTGCCCTTTTTGAACTGTTTGATCTCATCAAGCCCAGCAAGGATTTCCGCACCAAGATTTCTATCACTCATTTTTGATGGCCTCCGCTATCTGTTTGAGCATATGCCCAGGAATCGAGGCACGCTCAGATTTACTGTACAACGTCAGCATCCATACTTCGTGGTCAGACTTCTTCCAATAATAAATTGCTCGAATGCCGCCACTCTTGCCCGATCCGGCGGGTGCCCAACGAACCTTACGAACACCACCAGAACCTTTGATGAGGTCTCCAGCATCAGGCTTCTTCAAAAGGTATGTTTGCAGCCCACGATATTCTTCGTCCGTGAGGTAGCTCGGCAACAGCTTGGTGAATGTTGAGGTTTCAATGAATAGCATAGCTAAAATATACGGCATTGCCGTACAAAGCTCAAGGCTAAATTCGTGAGGTGTAACGACCACCCTCAGGGGCTCGGTGGCCGCGCAGCGGGTACCGAGTCCCTTGAAGGGGCTTGTTGGCTGAATACATACTTTCTTAATGGAGTATTCTTGATAATTGTCGCCACAACTTGACGCGAACGCCTTATTACGCGTTCGTCAATTATTCGCTGGATGACGCTTGCGATCGTATTGATATAGAGAAAGATAAAGGTAAATATAGCCAAGATCATTCCCAAGTCATCGAAATAGGTTGGCAAGTCGGGCATCACGGTGACAATTAAACTTTGAATGGCAAAAATAATTCCACCAACAAAATTCCACACCTCTCTGGGAACTGTCCATAAAAGCAGTAGGTACACTTGCATAATATACAGGAAGATGTCGGGAACTTGTTTTAGGGTGTCGAAGGAGAGGTCCAACTGCGAGAATACAAACTTGTTTAGCAGGAGAATAGCTGCTGCTAGCGCAGAAAGACATAAATAGAAACGCCACCATCTTGACGTAGTCAGGATGCCTATAAGCATGTACGCAAGAATTGGTGGCCATAGAAACAGCAAAGACTTTGTAACAAGTATCATCAAATACGGGAGGCAGAAGCCAATGACTTTTGATGAGCCTGATACGACCTTTTGCAATGCCGTCCAATTTCCACTAATCAGAACTGTTGCTGCCGCGTATATCAGATATAGACCGATTAATACGGCGGCAGTCTTAATTGCACGCAAGGTCCAAGTTTTAATCGTTACGACGTCAGTTTTCATGATTTCTCCAGCCAACGCCGCAATAACCGAGCGGAGATAAGCGTGGCATTGTGAGCGAAGCGAGCCACGCTTAGCGGAGTCCGGTTGATTGCTTTGTGTACGCCCAGCATGGGCATGAACTAATGAGGTGAAAGTCCTCTGTAGG
>CAYPNO010000355.1:0-2168 GCA_964411865.1 uncultured Desulfuromonas sp.
ACTTCCTGCCAATGCTGGATGTTGTGTCCGATGGAAACAGCCTTCATTGATTCGTTTTAATGCTCCATAACTCCAAATACTATTCTCTCCGCCTTTCCCGGCAAGGGTAATATCTGAAGCAAGAGCGATACCAATATCTCCAAGAATTGCTCCACCAGCCATGCCTCCTGGTAATGCTCCACCAATGGCAGCCTTGCCTGCAAGACTTAACCAGTTTTCAATTAAACCAGGAATAGGAATATTCGGCGGAAAATCTTCAAACCGAACAAACTTCCACATAGCATCGCAATAAGAAACGATCACTCCATTATAAGAATTAACCGCACAAACCCATATTTCATTTTCTCCAAAAGCTGTTTGGATATGCCTGGAGTCTGCTGGCAAAAGAGGAAACCCGTCTGTGCCAATGGCTTGACTGAGATTAAGTTCTTTTGGACCTGTTACGGCATAAGACCTGTGATCTTGTTCAAAGGCTGGACTACGACTGTCCCAGGTGGCTATTTTTGATTCATTTTCAGCCAAAGTATCCATGGTCCACTGATATGTACCATTTGCTGCACCTTCATTATCAAGCATAATGTCAAAGCACATATCTTCAAATAAGTTCATTACTGGATTGGCTTCAGTATCATAACTGGTCCACCAATCTTGAGGTGCTGCACTTCCACGAATTTTATCCCCGCAGCTGTCATTAGTCCAATTAGGAACAACCCCGGCCACCTGGATCTCATCATCACCTTGAGGGAAGTAGTCAAACATCTCCACACCCCTGAGCTCAGTATTGAGCAAAAACGGTTTTACTTTTGCAACAGGACAGGGAAACGTCAAAAGTGTTTCTGGATTATCTGGATCTGGAATACTGGCTGGACCTTTGCCAGCGACATCATATAGGGTACAATACTCTTCTACATTAGCTTCTGGATTGTCCAATTCTAAAAGTTCAAGCTCATTCAAACTGCACCGGACCATGACAATGTTATAAGAGCATTTAACTGGCCCTTCTTTATGGCCAATAACTATTACGTTATCAATTTGCCGTTGTTCACCTACTTGAGGAGTAATTATCTCACAAAGCAGAACAACTTTATCACCTTCCACAAAACCTTTCGCCCCGTCAATGATCGCACCATTCTCCCGTTCCTGGGAAAGCGGATTGCAATGATAAAAGATCGGGGCATAGTTCCAGGTATATTCATAACCATCTATCAGAACATCGGCGGTATCCCAATATTCTTCTAATGTGTCATCATTTTCTGGAAAGACCTGGGTGATTGTTCCAGTCAAATAAATATGCTTTTGAACATCACCCAGGTTTTTGTGGTTAATTTTTGGCATTAAGCCAGAATCCTTATGAGGTTGTCGTAGTCACCTGATAAGTTACATAGATCTCATCGTCAGCAATAACCGCCCTGGGAGTACCAAACCGTTTGGCACACATCAGGGTACCGGATGAATCCGTCTTGGCTTGCTTGTTGGTAAGGAAGGCACCATAAACCGTGATGGAAGCATTCATCACAAAGTGAGCCTTGCTGTTGACGTTGGAGATTACCGCCGTGGTGGTAGTTTCAGTGGTGTACGCCGGTCGGTTGGTCAATGGGTTATCATAATCGGCATCCTGACATTCGCCATAGGCGTTACCAGAGCCCAGTTTCGTGGCTGTATCGGCAAGAGCCGGAGTGACATTGTTCTTAAAAATACCGACATACCAGATATGAGCAGCCGCCTTGGCAACATCATGGAACATGGTATTGAGCATGAAGGCCATGCCTTCGGTGGTGAATGTGTTTTTACCTACCTGGGTATGAATGAGCTTGCCGTCTCTTACATGATCAGTAATGACCATGCCTTCAAAAGAAAGAGGAATGTTATTCCTAAGAGCATAAGCAATGTCTACATTCTCAGCCAACTGCTGGCCGATGTCGATAGTCTGAATAAGTTTTGAATCCATGAAGCATACTCCTGTTTAAAAGTAAAATAATTTGGCGTATGCTTGATGGACCCATATGGGTTTGTCTGGCAGCCTTGCTTTGGGTTAAATGGTTATTTGGTTAAAATCAGTTTTCCATTCTTCGTCTTGTTGAGCCTGTAAGACTGTTCATTAAACTCCAGTTCAATTGGAAAAACAGCCTCATCAATGGGAATGTGCTTTAAAAAATCAAAATCAACAG
>CAYPNO010000356.1:0-2139 GCA_964411865.1 uncultured Desulfuromonas sp.
CTGAAATCATTAACAACAAACCGTTATTCTGAAGGCGTAAAATACGATAATTGGCCACCATTCAACAAGAAATTGTGGCAACGCAACTACTACGAACACATCATCCGCAACGAGGATGATTTACGCGATATTCGTGATTATATCCAATACAACCCGCTTCGCTGGGCGGTGGATGATCTGCACCCGTAGGTACGCCCCCCTGTGAGTGCCCTGGTTAAACCTCGCAGAAACAGCAAAAGGCACTGCGTTAGCGGTGCCTTTTGCTGTTTCTGGTGGCGGTTTAGCCTGCCTTATGCTTCGGTGGTTACCAGGTTGCCGCGTAGTTCGCTTAAACGCTTATTTAAGCCTAGCAGCTCTTCGGCGGGGATCTGACGGATTATTTCGTCGGTTTCAGAATCGACTATTTTTACTATCAGCGCCTGGTCGTCTTTGTTGCTTTCAAAACGCACGCTGTACAGGCCATCATCGGTCAGAGATTTTATTTGACTTAGAAGCTCTTCGGGCTGCACCTGGTTGGCGCTGTTATCGGCCTGCGGTTCGGGGTTTTCTTGCTGTTGTTTGCGCTTAATATCTAGCTGCTCAGGCACTTGAGTCGATTTGTGCAGGGTGTTTCCTGCTATGTTGGCGGCATCTACTCGCATGGGACCTCCTCCTTCCTTTAGCTTGTTAGGGTATTTTGCGTGAAACTACAGCAGGGGCACGCTATGCTGTGCCCCTGCTGGTTTGTTACCCGTCAAACGTGGTTGAGGTTAGCCGAGCAGACTCAGCGCCAGCTGGGGTGCCTGGTTGGCCTGGGCGAGGATGGATACGCCGGCCTGCTGCAGAATGTTGTTCTTGGTCATAGCTGAAGTCTCTTCAGCGATATCCGCATCAAGGATACGGCTACGTGCGGCAGTGAGGTTCTCAGATACGTTCTGCAGGTTGGCAATGGTGCTCTCGAAGCGGTTTTGTACCGCACCCAAGTCGCCACGGTAAGTATCGATCTGCGCCAGGGCGCCGTCGATAGACTTAATGGCAGCAGCAGAGCCTTCGACAGTAGTGATGTCGATATCAGCTACGGAATCCAACTTACTGACGTTGGCTTCACCTGCATCAGTTGCAAACAGCGATTTACCATCATCGGTAACGGCATCGATGTCACTGGTGATGTTGAAGTCGTCAGAAGCTGAGAAGGTTACCTCGCCACCCACTACGGTGGAGTCGTTGTTTCCAACGCCGTCATCGCTCAATCTGGTTGCTGCACCTTCATTACCGGCAATGTTAACCGACTGAGTGCCTTCATCACTATGCTCAAAACTATCGATGGCGATGTTATAGCCACTATCCTGAGTCAGGGTGATCTCGTTATTGCTGCCGGAAAGCTTGGCGCTGATACCGGTAGCACCTGATTTATCGTTAATCGCTTTAGCCAGGGCGGAAAGATCGTTTTTAGTAACAGTTGCCTCGATCTTTACAGCTTCAACCTCAGTGTTGCCTTGCAGGTTGAAGCTCACGCTACCGTCTGAAGTCAGATCAGAAAGGGTAGCAACAGTGCGCGCTTCGGCGGTAACCCCAGTGGTGGCGGTTTCGTTGTTGACCGCAGTGGCTACAGCGTTGGCGGTAGCGCCAGCGGCAATTTCAACCGCAGGAGCGGAACCGTTAGGCCCGACGATAGTCAGGGTCTGCTCACCCACGTTGTTGCCAGCTTTGGTATCTGCGACACCGGTTTTTACCGTGGAGACAGCGTAAACAGTATCAGAAGTGATGTCGGTATCGTCAAGTTTAGTGGCGGATACACTCTCGGCACCAAACAAGCCGGAAGTACCATCTTTGCCCCCCTGCAAGCTGGAGAATACAGAGACCCCTTCATCCACAGAAAGCTCGAGGGTACCTTGAACTACAGCTGATGCAGCGGAGGTAGATAGGCTCTCGGAACCGGTACCGGAGCCGGATACATTTAAGGAACTACTTCCGGCAGTAAACGTCAACGACACTGTAATATTATCCGCACTGGCGTGGCTCACAGAAAAGGATCCGCCGCCATCATTTTCTGCAACGGTGTAGCCCTGTTCTTTAAGAGCAGCACTGCCAGTTGAGTTCAAAACACCTTCTGCACTTATATCAGTGCCTACAACCAAGCCAACACTGGCTGCTGTACCT
>CAYPNO010000357.1:0-2122 GCA_964411865.1 uncultured Desulfuromonas sp.
GGGCGTGCTCTACATCATTCCAACCAGGGCCCTTGCAAAGGATCTGATGCGCAGGTTCGAGGCGGTGATCACCGAGCGTCTGGGGTTGACCCTGGCCATCCGAACCGGTGATATCAAGCGGGGCGGCAGGAAACGGCCGGACATCATGTTCACCACCCCGGAATCCCTGGATGTGATGCTGGGCAGCTCCAATGCCGGCATTAAAAGATTTTTATGCCGGGTGGGCATTGTTATCATTGACGAAGTCCATTCCCTGGTTCACCACTACCGGGGTCGGCATCTGGTCTATCTCTTTACCCGCCTGGAACGCAGAACCGGACAACCCATTCAGAAGGTCGCCATGTCTGCCACCATTTCCGACATTCCAGGAGTGATGGATTTTTTCGACTTCAGACAGGGGGGAATAGCGGTTACGGCAAGGGCGGACCGGGAAATTCTAGCCCGGCTGCTTTACCTGAAAGACGAGGCATTCGAGCTTCCCGCCCTGCTGAACGACCTCTACCGGGAGTGGAAATACAGGAAGATCCTGATTTTCTGCAACAGCCGGTCCGCCTGCGACCGCCTCTCCGGAATAGTCCGGCGCAACGGGGTGTTCAGACAGGTCACCGAGCTGCATTACTCGAACCTCAAGGCTAGAGAGCGAAAGAGGGCCGAGGATCGGTTCAGGAAAAACCCCCATGCCCTTTGCATTGCCACAAGCACCCTGGAGCTTGGCATCGATGTGGGGGATGTGGATGCCGTGCTTCTCTACCAGCCCCCCGGCTCAGTGTCCGCCTTTCTCCAGCGCATCGGCAGGGCCAACCGCCGGGGTGAGACCATTAACTTCTGGGGGATCACCTCCGGGGAAAACGCCGGCAACCAGGTGGTCCGCTTCCTTGCCCTGCTCGAACTTGGCCGCCAGGGAGAGATCGAAACCCCCTCTTTTAAAGATCTTCCCAGCGTGGTGAGCCAGCAGGTTATATCCTGCCTCTATGGAAAAAAAGAGATCTCCCTCAATGCCCTGAAGGGGCTGTTCCCGGAACATAAAACCCTGCTGCCTGAAATTTTCACCTCCCTTGAAAAAAAAGGATGGCTGAAACAGACCAGGCGTCCAGGGCTTATCAGGGGCGGGTGGCAATACTGGAAACATTTAAACGAGTACAAGATCTGGGGCAATTTCCCGGAAAGGGAAAAAGAGTACCTCCTTGAGGTCTCAGGAGAATCCGTTGCCGACATCCCCCTCTCCATTGTTTCCCAGATAAAGCCTGGAGATCGGGTCTATCTGTCCGGCCGCCGACTTAAAATCCTTAAAATCCAGGAGGGTGATCCCGGAAAGGTCACGGCCCGTTCCACCGGGAAAAAAATCGATAAAGAACTGGTGTGGGTGGGCCTGGGTGCCCATGTCTCCCATGAGACAGCCCAGGCCATGGGGAAGATTCTCCGATCCGGCACTCTTCCCGAAGAGAGCGGCCTCATGGTCAGGACCGGAAAATTGTTCCACAAGGAGCTTGCCCGCACAAAAAAACGGGTGACCCTGGCCAACGGCATTGAGGTTGTGCAGGGCACCAGGGCCAGGTTTCTTTTTTGTACCTTTCTGGGATCTGCCGGCAATCTTGTGCTGGAGTGGGCGGCAAGGGAGTTTTTTGAGGATGATGAAGTGGAGCTTCTCTCCAGTGAAACCGGTGTTGAATGCTCCAGGTGGATCGAGTTTGAAAAACTTGACCTGCCCCTTGAAAAAGCATCCTTCCATGCCTGGGTGTCATCCCATTTCAGGGTGCTTTGCAACCTTATTCCCCTGAGCATTTTCTGGAAGACCCTGCCAAGGGAGCAGAAGGTCCAGGAGGTTGCCGACTTCCTGTTTGACCGGCGGGTGGTTCTTGCCTTTGCCCGTTATCTTGGGGCAGGTTCCCATATTGTTTCCGGCGATATTGCACACCTTGGCCCTTCTGACACCATTGGTGACGCTGCCGGGGACTCTTCTTCCTTTGAAATCGCTGCCGGAGATTCCCTCCTGGAAGGGGAAAAAAACAGGGTGCAAAAGCCGGAGGAGTCCCCGTTCTTGTTCCCATTCTTGTCCCGGCAGTGGCAGGAACCCTGCCTTGATTTTGAGAGGCCCGGCTCCCTGCCCTGCCTGACCGCCACC
>CAYPNO010000358.1:0-2117 GCA_964411865.1 uncultured Desulfuromonas sp.
ATTACTCAACAAATAATTGTCTCAGCATAGATACTTCTTAAAAATATAAGACAACTTTGCTAAAGCAGAGTGTAGGTTACACCAAAGCCTGTGCCAAAACCTCGTCCATATGCGAAACAAGGCGAATATCAAGATCGCGTTTCACTTCGGTAGGAATTTCTACGAGATAACGCTCATTTTCTGCGGGGATAAGCACCCGCTCAAGTCCTGAGCGACGCGCTGCCAACAACTTCTCCTTCAAGCCACCGATAGCTAAAACATCTCCACGAAGATTAATCTCCCCAGTCATGCCCAAGTTTGCATCAACAGCTCGGCGGGTAAGCGATGAAGCCAAGGCAGTCGCTATGGTAATTCCAGCGGAAGGGCCATCCTTGGGGATAGCACCCTCAGGCACATGAATATGTATATCAAGATTTCGATAAAAGTCTTTTGGCAATTCAAGCTCTTGTGCTTTTGAGCGAATATATGCATAGGCGGCTTGGGCAGATTCCTGCATAATCTCACCAAGCTTTCCCGTCACAGTTAGCTTTCCCTTGCCTGGGAATTCTAAAACTTCAATCATAAGAATATCACCACCAACAGGCGTCCAGGCCAGCCCCGTTACAATACCGCAGCGGGACACAGAGTCCTTTCGCCCATAGGTATAAGGTGCGACCCCTAGGTATTTCTGGACTTGATTCAGTCCGATATTCCACCTCTGATCGTGAGTGCTACCTTGAGCTACCTTACGTGCCACTTTGCGGCAAATAGCAGCTATTTGACGCTCTAAATCACGCACCCCAGCTTCACGAGTATAGCGTCTAATTATTTCAGCCAAGGCATTGTCAGAAAACTTTATGTCATCAGGTAGCAACCCATGTTCAAGCACCTGTTTGCACATCAGGTGTCGGCGGCATATCTGAACTTTTTCCTCTTCGGAATATCCCTCTAGACGAACAATCTCCATACGATCTAAAAGCGGAGCTGGTATGCCCTGCATAGAGTTGGCGGTCGCTATGAACATTACCTGAGATAAATCGAAATCAAGATCTACAAAGTGGTCCCCAAATGCTGAATTCTGCTCCGGATCAAGAACTTCTAGCATAGCGGATGAAGGGTCACCTCTGAAATCCATAGACATTTTATCAATTTCATCCAGTAGAAACACAGGATTCAACACCGCAGCTTTCTTAATTCCTTGCATAATCTTGCCTGGCATCGCACCAATATAGGTACGACGATGTCCTCTTATTTCAGCTTCATCACGTACCCCACCCAATGAAATACGTACAAATTTACGTTTCATAGCGCGAGCTATAGAGCGACCAAGTGATGTTTTCCCAACACCAGGCGGCCCAACCAAGCATAATATTGGCCCCTTAATTTTCTTAACCAGAAGCTGCACGGCTAAGTGTTCCAGAATCCGCTCTTTAACTTTTTCTAGCCCAGCATGATCTTCATCAAGAACTCGCTGTGCAAGTTCAAGATCGTTGCAGTCACGAGTAGTTTTTTTCCACGGCAGATCAAGCAAACATTCAAGATAATTACGTACTACAGTTGCTTCGGCTGACATGGGTGACATCATTTTGAGTTTCCGCATTTCAGCATTTGCCTTCTGCTGCGCAGCTGCACTCATCTTGCTCTTTTCTACTCTGACTTCAAGCTCTTTTAACTCCTGCTTGAACTCGTCTTTATCACCCAATTCTTTCTGGATAGCGCGCATCTGTTCGTTAAGGTAGTACTCCTTCTGGGTGCGCTCCATCTGGCCTTTTACCCGTTTACGAATCCTTTGTTCAACCTTGAGAATCTCCTCTTCACGTTCGAGAATCTGCAAGACAGCCACAAGGCGCTCTTCGACATCGAAGAGTTCAAGAATCTCTTGCTTATCTTCTATCCGCACGTTGAGCTGAGCCATAATAGTGTCTGCCAGCACTCCAGGGGCATCAATACCATCAACAGCGGTAACCACTTCAGCTGGAACCTTAGTGCTTAAACCTGCATAGCTACTGAACATAGTGTGGACACTACGACTTAAGGCCGTTGTTTCCAGATTATCTTCATATTTATCTGTAATAACTTCAGCCTGCACTTCAGTATATGCTTCAAGCTCCTGATAATGAGTGATCTGTGCACGCCAC
>CAYPNO010000359.1:0-2114 GCA_964411865.1 uncultured Desulfuromonas sp.
TCAAAATAATTTGTCAAAAGAAGGGAGAGTGCGGCAGCACCGCAAGAATAATCCATGAACTTCTGAGGGGGACAAAGAACTTCTGAGGGGGACAGGCACCTTTTAATGAGCGAGACCAGCCCGTTTCATTCTCACCCACGCCAACTCCTTATCGGTCAAAAGCGTATCCACGTATTCCGTCCAATTTTGCGGTAAACCAATTGGCAATGGTGCAAGCTGTACCTTTGTAGAAGAGGGACAGGCACCTTCGGAGCCAGTCCCTTGTAAGCGGGAGCGTTGCTGATGCGATGACCACAGCCAGCCTGAAGCAGAGTCAACCATGTTGGCTCGTACTGGGTTGGCTTCAACATAGCGGACAACCGTCAATAGTTGATCGTCATCGGCCACGAGATAACTTTTATACCGCCCCTGCCAAAGATGGCCACTACTGCCGTAATGGCGATGGTAACGTCGAACATGGGTGGTCTGAAACCATTGCATGCCGCGACTCAGATCGGCGCCAAACTGCGGCCGAACAACAAGATGATAATGGTTCGACATCAAACACCAGGCCAGCACCTCAACCGTATAACGACAACACATTTCAGCGAGAAGATCAGTAAAGGCTTGAAAGTCACGATCTTTATGAAAAACTCGTTGTTGGCCGTTACCACGGTTGATTAGATGGTAGATACCACCGTCAACCAGTTGTCTTGCAACTCTTGGCATAGTGCTCCCGTGAACCTTTCTAAGAACTTCTGAAATTCTTACTTCTGAGAGGGACTGGCTCAGAGGTGCCTGTCCCTCTCAGAAGTTTGCAGGGCGGTGTGGGGGCTGGGGGAGAAAAACCCCCGGCTACCCGATTAGAAGCCATTAGCCACCAACCTTGTTGTACGCCATAGAAATAAACTCTTTTACCGTCTCAAACTCTGATTCTGACGATACTGTAAACTCAACATCACCAGTACCATAGTGACCTATTGAAGTAACGTCTCGATAGTAAGGTGTTTCGTTAGGAATATCAGACGGTTTAAGCTTTAAAAACAACTTGATATTTTTACCTTTCACTTCCACACAGGCAATATTCTGGGATATTTTGTACGCGACATAGAACTTTTTTGGCACTTCTTCTATGGATTCATCTAAGCCAAGAATAAACTCTCGGATCGTCGCTGTTAGCTCATGAATTTGCTTACTTTTCCCCTCAAGTCTTTCATCAAACGTATAAGTTGCCGTGGCGCGAGTTAGTGCGGCTTTTTTGCCTGCTTCAACCATAACAGGATTTTTATATCCATTCTCGTTTAGGACGGCAGATGTAGAGGAAGCTGTTGACTTAGACGTATGAAAAACCTCTTCAAGATAGAGTGAATTATTGGAAAATAGCCGATATTTCCAAAGTTCGATATTTGCCCCCATGACTTGAACAGCGTGTAAGTCATACTTTTTGTAGTTTGGCGCTAGGCAAATCACTCTAACATCAGACCAATCTACTTTGGCCTCATTTCCCAGTCTTTTTTGCACTGCAATTTCAAAATCACCTTTATGATCTTGTATCCAATGCAGATAAAAAAGACTTTGATTGATTAGCTCTGAAGATTCGACTTTTTTGTATTCGATAATAACCGGATTATCTTCTTCTGATAATGCAAGGCTATCAATTCTTCCTGCGTGTTGAGCGCCAGTTGAAAACTCACTCGCAACAAACCGGCAATTGAAGACGGTTTCGAGGTTTTTCTCAATCAGGGACTGCAAGTCCTTTTCCAGTGCGAAGTTTTTCTGTTCTACGGCAGATAACTTGTCACCTGAAATATCGAAAATTGGCACTTGATGATTACTCCATTGTCTCTTTGGCTTCTAACGAGGCTGTAGAAAAACCTGTTTTCAGCCAGCTTTTCCCACCAACAGCTCGTTTTCTGTTATTTATATTTTGTTGCCAATTTTAGTAGACAACTTATTTATTCCATGTATTTCTAGCTTTTTGCTGCTGGCTTCTAATAACTTTCTACTTATACGTTGTTCTAGGCTCATTCTATGGGCTAATCAGCCCTTTTATTGACTCAGCTTGCCATAACGTGCCAGTTTCTCAACATTGTGTACCAAGCAAAAGAGTTGCCACTGGCCTTGTACCTTAGTTT
>CAYPNO010000360.1:0-2111 GCA_964411865.1 uncultured Desulfuromonas sp.
GTGTGGATAGTTTTGATGCTGGCGCAACGCGATCTAGGCGGGGCGGCGATTATGGTGGTGGTGACAGCGATGATGCTCCTTATTGCCGGGACGCGCTGGCGTTTTTTATTCCTCAGTTTGGGGCTCATCGTCCCATTTGGGGTGTATGCAGTAATGTTCAAAGAGTACCGTATGCAGCGGATAATGTCTTTTCTCGATCCTTGGGCAGACCCTTTAGGCGCCGGTTTCCAGATTATTCAGAGCTGGATGGGGTTTGGGCTGGGGGGGCTGACTGGAGCCGGACTTGGGGAAGGTGAGCAAAAACGCTTCTACTTGCCTGAGGCTCATACCGACTTTATTTTTTCTGTTATCGGAGAGGAACTCGGTTTTGTTGCCGTTGTCCTTCTTATTTGCATGTATCTAACCATTGTGCTGATGGGTTTGCACATCGCGATGCGCGCCGCCGATGGATTTGGGCGATTATGTGCATTTGGGATTAGCCTGCTTTTAGGTATGCAGGCTTTTGCAAATATGGCGGTAGTGATGGGGGTAGTTCCGAACAAAGGGCTTGCTTTGCCATTTTTGTCCTACGGGGGCAGCAGTCTTCTTTGTACTATGTTCAGCATGGGAGTATTGCTGAATATCTCCAGTCATGTAGGCAAAGAGGCTCTCAAATGAAGATACTTTTAAGCGGTGGAGGCACCGGTGGGCATGTGTTTCCCGCTCTGGCTCTGGCCAAGCGCGCGCTTGTGCATAATCCTGACGCTAAGGTGCTGTTTGTGGGAAATCCGCGCGGGATTGAAGCGACCTTGGTTCCCGCGCATGGATATCCATTTCAGGGTCTGGTCTGCAGTGGTTTTGCGGCTCGCTCACTCAAGCACAAGGTTGCAGCACTTAGCGAGCTGGCGCAGGCGGTATGGAAGGGTTGCGGAGTTATTCGCCGTTTTTCTCCGGATGTTGTAGTGGGCTTCGGGGGATATGTCTCTATGCCCGTGATTATAGCTGCCGGCCTGCTCAGAGTTCCGGTCGTGCTACATGAACAAAATGCAGCAGCTGGCCTAGCGAATCGGGTCGCAGCTCATTGGGCTAAACGCATATGTGTAGCATTCCCCCAAGCGCTCAAAGCTTTTTCTGCAAAAAAAGTTTGTCTTAGTGGAAATCCGGTGCGTCCAGAGTTGTTTTCCATCCCTTATGAACGCTCTGGCGCTGAGCACTTACTAGTGTTTGGGGGTAGTCAGGGTGCTCGTCCCATCAACGATTGTATGGTTCCGGCGCTCGGGTTATTACTGCAGCAGTTTCCACACCTACGTGTTGTGCACCAAACAGGGAAAGCCCAATACGAAGAGATTATGCAGGCTTATATAGCGGCAGGTTATGCAGACAAAGTTGAAGTGGTTGATTTTATAACCGACATGGTAACAGCTTATAACCAAAGCACCTTGGTGGTTTGTCGTGCAGGAGCTACTACGGTCGCCGAGCTCGCCGCCAGCGGAAGGCCGGCACTGCTTGTGCCATTCCCGCAGGCTGCAGCGGATCATCAGACCGATAATGCACAAGCTCTGGTGGCAGCTGGGGCGGCAGTTATGCTTGCCCAAAGTGCGCTAACACCCGAAACCATGGCAATTAAGGTTAGCCTACTGTTGCAAAATCGGGCGGAGTTGTTCATGATGGCGCGTCGGGCGCGTACCGTCGCAGCGAAGGGTGCCGCTGACTTAATTCTACACCAGTGTCGTATGGCGGCACAGAAACGTATGTAATTTATAATGTACGGACGATTTAGACGCATCCATTTGGTGGGTATCGGCGGCATCGGCATGAGTGGCATCGCTGATGTATTGCTGACCCTGGGCTACGAGGTAAGCGGTTCCGATCTGCGTGAAACTGAAATAACCCGCCGTCTCGAAAAGTTTGGTAGTACTATCTATTCCGCTCATCGACCTGAAAATGTGCGCAGTGCTCAGGTTGTTGTCATCAGTTCAGCAATTACGTCTAACAACCCTGAGGTTATTGAAGCCAACAGATTGATGATCCCGGTGATTCCGCGCGCGGAAATGCTCGCTGAACTTATGCGGCTTAAATATGGGATAGCTATCGCCGGAACTCACGGAAAAACCACCACCACCAGCATGGTT
>CAYPNO010000361.1:0-2103 GCA_964411865.1 uncultured Desulfuromonas sp.
TCAGGCTCCGCTGAGTTTAAAGTCGACCGTCAGGGCGCCGTGGAAAACATCAACCCTCCCGGACGTAAGGAAACATCTTTCATCTCTCCACGGCTGTTCTCATAAAAGATAGTCACGAATTTACTATCCTCTCGAAAATACGCTTTCATGGTTAGTTTTTTTGCATCTCCTTTGGCTCCGAAGATATCTCCAATTGCTTTCGGGAAAACGGCTTTACAATTCTCTATCTTTTCAGTGATCATATTACAGTCCCCTTTCGGACAACTTCGCAAGAAGCATCATCTCCGATTGACATATCTTGACTACTCGTGCCTTGTTTGTAAGAAAACATCATTCGAGTTTGTCCATCTTTTACCCTATAAACAGCCGCCCCAGGAGATTGCTCCGGGTTCATCCGGATCTTTTCTTTTGTCAGGTTGACAACCTGCCCCTCGGCTGTTCCGGCATAAACTCCGTCTTTGCCGATCCATACTGGGACATTTGTCCCGAGCTGCCCCAGGGTGTTGGCGTAACAAAGGGTCCCTGGGACAACCCCGGGGGCAACTGAGCGCTGTACCATTTCGGTTGGAGAGTTTCCCGCAAAGAAAAAAGTTTCCTCTTTGCACCCGACATAAAGGCCACCTGGAGTTTTTGCTATTATTCCAAGAGGGCTTCCAAGATCAAAAAACGCATCGGCTAATCGGAAAAGCTCAGGCTGATAGGGCTCGCTGTAATAGAGCCGGGAAGAGAATCCACCCCACACTCGGCCAAAAGCATAAGCAGTAGGCGACATGGGCAATGGCGGTGAACCCCACATTGTTGGAATAGGCTCCGGGGAATCCGGGATATCGGTAATGGTTGAACCCTGCCCAGCATAATAGAACTGACTTCCATCCGGGTCTGTCATCCAGACAACGGCATTGTCAGGCAGATTTAAAATGGAAATCCCGCCAGGCTCATCAAGGGTAATGTCACTGATATTTCCGTTGCCGGATGGTCTGCCCGTTAATCCCACCGTTGTGAAACACAGGGAATACCGGCCAGGAACAAGACTGCCGGCCACCGGCACGACAATGGGGGCGTCAGGTAGTGGCCATCCCCAGGGCATAACCGTCATGGACGTTGGGTCATAAATTCCGGTCCACTTTGCATTTGATACATAGATCAGCCCTGAGATTTCCAGGTAGGTTGCCGGTGCGTCCGGCTTTCCCGTCTCCGTGATCAAAACGACCTGGACCCCATCAATAACCCGGTAAAGGCTACCCTTGGCCATACACAACACCGTACCCTTATTGTCGGTCCACATGGAATGGGCGCCAGGCAGGTCGATCACCTTCTGACAGCCGTCCCGTTTCACCAGGGCTCCATCAGCATCAGCATGGGCATTAAGAATGATGGAGGGCTCGGCCAGGCCTTTGACTTTAGTGTTGACGTTGTTCATTCCTTTAAAACTATCTGTTCGTGGATTTTTCAATCGACATAGTCCTCCACGTTTTCATCCTGGATGTAATCCGGGTTGGAATCCTCTCCAATAAACACCCCCAGGTCATGAACACCCTGTTGAAACTTCTGCTCCCAAACCATCGTGTTCCTTTTTGGCCCGCTTATATCATCCTCCAAGAGGTTAAATATTTCTTTGCAGGCGTACCCAACGAGCAATGAATAATGAAGGCCATCTGGGATGCAATCCGGTTCATCTTCCTCATCTTCCATGATTGTCGGCTTGGCGTAATAGCAAACTCCCAAAGTCTCCTCGGTTGACGGAATGTTGCGATACAGAAGTTTTTTTCCATTTACCGCACACCTCTGGACGCAACCTTCTGGTCTTTCAGGGTTGTCTTTCAAAAACTTTAAAAATGAGGAGATTATTTGAATCGGCTCGCCCTGATCATTTGTAACCTGGACAAGATTGCGACCATAATCGTCGGGCAAATCACAAACACCGCTATCTATAACTGTCTCCACTGTTGACTCTGTATAAAGGCTGGGCAACGGTGGAGACAACGCATATTTTCCAGGGAGAACAATCCCGGATGCCACGGCCAAAAGCCCACGGTTAAGGATTGTCCCCACCTTTTCATCTGTGTAGCTGGGGTCCTGTATTGCGTCTTGAACTTCGCTTAT
>CAYPNO010000362.1:0-2099 GCA_964411865.1 uncultured Desulfuromonas sp.
ATGGAGGACTTCCCCGCCCCATTCGCGCCAACGATAGCGGTGTGACCAGCGACGGGGATTTCCTCGGCCTCAAACAGATACCATTGCACTAGAATGATTTTCGTCAGTCGCTTCACGCGTCCACCTCTTCTTCATCTTCCTCAATTTCGACATCCCCCTCAAATTCAACATCTTCATCCTCGGCGCTGATCCCTGCATGTTGCTCAAGGGTTTTAAACCAGCTTTCGTTTAATACGATTCTAACCGCAGGGCGGATACAAAAATCCAAGGTGCGGGATTCATTCTCCTGAATATCATCGATCAATCCCAACCGCTTGAAGTCAGCCAACATCCGGCGCAACTCGGTTAATCCCGGGCGCTCTTCTGCTCCGCTCGCAAACTGATATTTGGCGATTAGTTTTTCCGAATTTGTATACGCGTTGCCGTTTTTGAGCGTGAAACTCTCCAGTGCCTCTTCATACAGATAGCGCAGGGTCAACAGGAGCAGGGCTTCGACTTTTTTAAGGCGTAGGGAAGTGATCCGGTTGCGCGGCAGAATCCCTACCATCCCCACTTCCTGATCGAGAATGAAGGTGTGATTCATGGCATCGAAAAGGTTCTCGAAGTAGGCGGCATGATTGATCAGGGTTAAATAAGTCTTCCGATCTTTATCCATATCGTAATAGATGAATTGCCGCGTCATCAGCGTTGCGGCAGCCGCGCGGAAATGATCGGGGTCCTTCTCCTGTCGCTCAGACAGCTTTTTTAAATCACTTAACATCGATTCTCCTTTGGACAACGAAATCTGAACAGGCTATCCACTCCGTTTCGATCCGCGCCTTCTTCCGTTGCACGCTAAATGCTTTGGCGCTGAACTGACCTTTTCCGTGCATGCGGGGAAGGTGACGGATCAGCAGGAAGGAGAGCAGGTCATCAACACTTTCGATGGAAAACTCTGCGGCATGCATCACGCTGCGCCCACCCATCTGGGTGTCGAGGTAACGCACCACCCGCATAGGTTCAAAGGCTCTCTTTTTCATATACGCGCGGATGATGTTTTTCCGCGCGATAGCCTCAGGGCTGAGGGCTCGAGAACGCAGTACCTGGGCGGAAGGTTTTTCTTTCTTGCCGTGAGGGGGATAAAGACTAAAAGGGCTAAATAGCTTCAGTTGATGGGTTCTTGGAGGGGCCGGTATATTTTGGGCTTCTGCTTGGTCTTCGGTGTCATCCAGATGTTCTCCGAGATTACGCAGCAGCTCGGCAATGCGGTTGGATGTACCCGGCATGGTTCGGTCGATAAAGCGCACGGTCTCATCCACACGATTTTGCAAACGGGCGCAGAAAGAGTCGATTTTATTGAGGCGGCCATCGATCCCTTTAAATATCTTGATGATGTACTCGATATCGCGTTGGAGCCGATATGCCGCATCTTCTGCGCCAACCTGGTAATGATCTTGGTAGTGTTCGACCAGATGCTGCCTAATCTCCGGCAGCATCTCGGCCTGCCGGAGGAGTTCAATGATTCTCCCACGGAACCGAAAAGGATTGTCGGCGGAGTTCAGGGTCTTATAATCAGCAATCAGGATACCTTCGACAAACTCTGCGAAAAAATTGGCGAGGATCTCTTTCGGGTCTTTGGTTTTTATCAACAGATCCTGCACTTCTTTCAAGCTGAACAGAATCCCGCGAAGGTGGGCAGAAAACTCCCTGGTTGCACTTACCGCGTTAAGGAACACCATCCCCCGCTCTTGCGGTTGTTTGATCGCAGTCTCGATGTGAGACAGGATCGAAACAACCACGAGCCCGTAACTTTTTTTCTCACTGCTTTCAATTTGTAGCAATGCTTCCAGCAACAGGGTCGCATAGGGGTTCGGCGTGATAAAGCTATGATATCCCTCTTCTTCGATCTCCAGCCATCCTGTAGCCAGTAAGCGACGGTAGATATATTCGGCAGCGCTAGAGGGAGTGTTGTAGATCTCTTCCGAAGTGCCGTCTTCATCCGTTAAGGCCAGATGCTCTTCGGAAATTAAGATTTGATGTATTTCGGTTAAGACCGAATCGCGGCGTAGTGCATCGGATTCAGGGTTCTCCTCGTCTCCGAATATCCGATTTATCTGCTT
>CAYPNO010000363.1:0-2080 GCA_964411865.1 uncultured Desulfuromonas sp.
GGGTATTTTCCCACCCCCACCAGGGGCATCGATAACATAGGTAGGAACGGCAAATCCGCTGGTATGCCCGATAAGACTCTCCATGATCTCGACCCCCTTGCCCACCGGAGTACGAAAATGGGATAAACCTTCGGACAAATCGCATTGATACAAATAGTACGGACGCACACGATTTTCCACCAACTTATGCACCAGTGATTTCATGATTCTTGGGCAGTCATTGATCCCGGCCAGAAGCACGGTTTGATTACCCAAAGGAATGCCAGCATCAGCCAACATCCGTAGCGCTTCGCGCGACGAACTCGTAATTTCACGCGGGTGGTTGAAGTGGGTATTGATCCAGACAGGATGATGCTTCTTAAGCATGGTGATGAGATCGTCGGTGATGCGGTAAGGCAATACTACCGGCATCCGGGTGCCTATGCGGATAACCTGCACGTGTTTTATATTGCGCAGCTCGGTTAAAATCCAGTCAAGATACTCATCGTTCAGCATCAGCGGATCGCCCCCAGAAAGGAGTACATCGCGCACTTCCGGATGGGCACGGATATATCCCAGCGCAGCTTTAATCTGGTCACGCGCGGGAATGGAGTCCACATCTCCCACTTTGCGCTTGCGGGTACAATGACGACAGTACATGGAGCACACGTTGCTCACATGAAACAGCACCCGGTCGGGATAGCGGTGGGTAATGCCTGCAACCGGACTGTCCTGATCTTCGGCCAGCGGGTCTGTCATATCGCACGCCTCAATTTCAAGCTCCCTGACATCAGGGAATGCCTGCCTAAAAACCGGGTCATTGCGGAAATCGTCTCGGTCGATCAGGGACAAGTAGTATGGTGTCACAGCCATCGGAAACTTGCGCATGGTCATCTCTATCTTGCGTTTTTCATTCGGAGTCAAACTGATGCCAAGGAGAGCTTCGAAGCTATCTATACGAGTGACGCAGTGTTTGAGTTGCCAGCGCCAGTCCTTCCACTTCGACAGCCCTATCTTTTTATGCTCGATCTGAGTGGCTATTTCCTGTTGCGATGACGAGTAAATACCCATACGCGAAATATTCCTTTCTAAGAGGTAGTACAAACATTTGAAGCACAATGAGTGTATGCCTGGGCACTTCTTCTAATTCCCGAATACATTTGGATACTTCCCTCATGCCCTGACATATTGGCTATTATCTGCAGACTTTCCGTTAATTATTGTACCTGAGTTAGGTTCGAAGTAAAATGATTAGGAAGCAAACTATTCAAGCAGATTACCACGTCTTTGTCAACACCAGGGCAGAACCAAGCGCGGTAAAGGATGCAAAAGATGCTGCTCAGTCAATTCCTAAAAAAGGGTCTCTAGGCCATGAATATCCGCACAAAAAATGTCTTTTCAGTGCGGATAAATTGACAAATAACTGCTCTATTGGTATAGACAGCGCTGGAACCTTTTACACTTTTAGCGCGTTAACAATTCCAATTAATCCCCATGTTGAGGCACAAGGGCTGCACTACTCTTTTAATTAAGGCATGTGAAGATATGGAATTGCTCTATTCAAAGGAACGAATTACAGTACGGGTGGCGCAACTTGGCGCAGCAATAAGCCGTGATTACGCCAACACCGAGATCGTTGCAGTCGTGATTCTGAAGGGTGCATTTATGTTCGCCGCAGACCTGCTGCGCAACATAAGCGTTCCGGTTACGCTTGAATTCATGCAAGTATCCAGCTACCGCAACGAAACCTGTTCCAGCGGGGATGTTGAAATTGTTCTGGATCTGCACTGCGATATTGCAGGCAAACAGGTAATATTAATTGAAGATATTCTCGACAGTGGTCGTACCCTTAAATCATTACACAACCTATTAGCACAGCGTAATCCCGCATCGCTGCGAATTTGCACTCTGCTAGATAAACGGGAACGCCGTGAAGTAAAGATTGAAGCGGACTATGTAGGGATGGAAATAGCGGATAATTTCATTGTAGGCTACGGGCTTGACCACGGGGGACGCTATAGACAGCTTGAGCAAATCTACAAAATTTGAGCTGCTATTTGCTCCACAGTAGCTAAATAAATAGGTACACCCACCTTCCTTG
>CAYPNO010000364.1:0-2079 GCA_964411865.1 uncultured Desulfuromonas sp.
TTCTCCAGTTGTTGAATTGATTGAAAATCTTGAACGATATTGATTTCTGAGTTTTTCAATATATGCCTTTGCTCTCTTTCTGTTCATTGATGAAACATCTATCTTGAACACCCATCTTTCAGGTGAACGAACAAATCGGTGAATGACAAGTGAGTTCTCAAGCAACTGAAGAAGATTGATTGGTCTGACTGCCTTGTTGAGATATGACAACCAGACACCATTTGAATTTCTCAGTCCAGATGGAATGAAAAGAACTTTCTTTGCAGGAATCTCAAGTTTCTCACCATAGACTCCCTGATAGATGTTCTTTGATTCTTCATATTCAAAAACATATTCTTTTTCACTCTTTTTGACAAATGTCAGTTTCATTGGGTCAAGAAATCTGACTGCTGTGACACCACTTGCATTTGTTTCATAATAAAGATAAAGTCTTCCATCTACATACCAGTCTTTGAAAATCTTTGAACCATTTGATCTGAAGTTCATTTTTCTGATGACTCTTGAGAATGACTTCTCAAGGTGTTCTTTGTAGAGGTTGTCTTTCTTCTCAGAGTCTGTTGCAATTTCTGAGAGGTCTATTGATACTGGGTTATTTGAATCGACAACAACTGCTTCATTCCAAATGTCCATCAGTGCATTTTCAACTTTTGGCGTCTGAGCTAAATCTCTCCATGTTGCAATGAGTTTCTTTTCCTCATGCAATTTTTCCTCATCACTTCCCTTCATGAAAGTGGAAGCATTGAATCCAAATCCACCAGCTCCACCAGAACGGTCTATGGAGATATTTTCAGGATTGTCTCTATCAAGAATTTGAAGTATCTTTGATGATTCATGTAACAACATTTTCATTTCCTCATAAATTTCATAATTATTTATTTCTTTATTAATTCATCAAACTCATCAAGAAGATTCTTGTTGAGTTCTTCAGTGTCAATATTGTCATTGTCTTTGACAATCTGATTTGATGTGATTGGAAGATTGTCATCAACTTCTTCAACACCAGTTGTAATTCTTTCATGTGAATACTGGAATGTCAAGAGGTCTATCTGGAATGCACCATTCTTACCATTCCAGAAGAAAGGAATTGTGTTGTTTCCTCTGTCATGAGCAGTGAAAGAAACTTGAAACCATCTTTGGAATGTTGGAATGTAAATCAAGTCATCTTCTGATGGTTGATTTTCGCCAACTGTTGTTTTGAATCTTTCCATCTCAACAATCATCTGAACTGTGTCATTAATTTCAAATCCAAAGTTTCCAAGATTATCACCACTTCCACCATATTGCTCTGGATTCTCTGGAAGAAGATAGAGTTCAACAGCATGCTCAAATTTGTTCAATGAGTCCTCACCAAATATTCTGTCAAGATTGACAAGCGATTTTTTGAGATAATATGTTGGAACACCATACAGTTGAACAATTTCATCTATCATGAATGATGTCAAATCTGTTGGTCTGCTGTCACCAAAATTGTTGAAATTTTCTGCCATCTATCTCACCTCAATAGGAAGTCCAATGTCTTCCCAGTCCCAAAGTTTCCATTTCCCTTTCTCACCACTTCTTTCTGTCAAAAATATGAACTTCCAATCTTTATTTATACAGAAGTTGATTGCAGATTGCCACTTTGAAAGATTCTTCATGTATGTGAACAATTCTCTTCTATATTTTATCTCTGACTGTCTTCTTGTTGATTTTCTGACTGGCTTCTGTGTCTGAGCATATGGTTTGACTTCAACAAGATACTTCTTTATCTCACCACTTTCTTTTTTCAACTCAAACCAAAAATCGGGATAATATCTATGCATCTTCTTGTCAACTGAGAAATAATATGGAATGATGACTTCCTCTGATGAAACTTTCAGAACATTTGGATTTCTGATTAGAATCTCAAAGAAGTCTCTCTCCCATGATGAACGAAGAACAATGTTGTTCAAATCGCCAACATATTTCTTCTTGTGATTCTCATTGAGAAGTTTGACATAGAATTTTTGTGCCATTATACAATCACCTTGCCTTTGACATTACAGACTGCTCTAACTTCTTCTTCAGTGAATTGCCTTTTGTTCATATGACAATAAAAAT
>CAYPNO010000365.1:0-2077 GCA_964411865.1 uncultured Desulfuromonas sp.
TTGATAACGTGGTTGATCAGAGCGCCTAGCTCTTCAATGGTTGTCCTTACCGCTTGAAAGGCTTTCTCTTCTGAGCTCGCCGTATCACCCGTTGAATCAATCTCGTCATGATAAACATAGACAACCCTAGCGTCCTTAATAAACTCTCGCCCTTGGTCCCTTTTCATCGCTTGTAGCTCGGGGGCTTTGACTGCAAGACCATCATGTTTTGCCAAGATTTTATTGCGCTGGTCAAAAGAGGCGCAGGGCTGTCCATCAATGAGAATATCAGCACTGTTAGCCTTGAAGGTAAGTTCCTTATGGGGCAGCAAGGCTGCCATCCCTAAAGAGGTGATACTTGGCAGAACACCGAGCTGGCATTTTAATTCAGCCTTGAACCTATTTTGACGGTTAATGACTTCTGTCAGCTCAGCAGCCGCTTCATAACGGAAGGCATCGCTGATAATAACAAACACTTTCCCCTGCGGATTCTCTTTTTGCAGCGGGGTTACAAACGTGGGGTAAAAGTCCTGTTGATTTGGAATACCTTTTATCTGCCAATGGTCAAGAAGAGACTCCGTGTGAGCAGGTTGCATGCCCCCCTTTTCATTGAATTGTCCCTCCATGAATTTACCCCAGGCCAGGGCAATTTGATCCAGATACCAACCGCTGTAGGTATTTTCAATCGTTGTGCGTAACTCTTTCAGTAAATCACCACCCGTTAGTTCAACGCGATCCGCAGCTTCTATAAACAGTCGGTAATTCTGGTCAACTCGGTACAGCTCTGTTGTATAGCCGGCAGCCATCGATTGAGCCGTTGGGTAACTAAGACCATCCTCATGCCTGCGGCGAGCATTTAAAATGTCGCCAGCCGCCTGTAGCGCAGTGTAAATAGAAGCGTAATCCAGCCCGCCATCGTTTGCACAGCGTACCCAGTGACCATCTCGCCGAATTCTCAGCAGATTGGCAAAATCGTCTGCACTTGCGCTACCGTCAACGAGACCATCACGCAACACTCGGCATATATGGGCTTCAACCACCGCAAAGGTTTGCACATCATCCAGGCGATCAGCAGCAATTCCCTGCAGTGACTCGTCAATGGCAAGTTCTTGGCCAACAACTTGAGAGAGAGCATTGTAGGTACCGCTGTGTTTTGCGTTTTCACGCCAAGTTGAAAGAAAAACTGCCGCCGTTGCAGCTTGCTTGGATGATCCTAAATTAAAATGATCCAGCGACGACGGTAAATCCTGGCGCAAGGCAATGGCAAAATCGGTGACCATCAGGCGGATCAACAAGTCAGATAAAGTTGCCTGCTGCTGACTGTAGCCAAAGGTAAGTTCGATGAGATCCCAGAACGCTTCAGCTAGCTCCAGCTTTTGTATCTCTTGCCAAACTTTTGGAGCGGCAGAGAGGTTACAGCTTCCATCGCTGCAGTAACCTGCGTATAAACGCATCAGGATATTAAAAGGATGAGGCTGATCAGCCCGCGTCAACACCGCCATCATTTTCAGATCAAGATCTCGGTCACTGTCATCCGGTTGAACCAGCTTCTTTAGCCGTTCGAGTCGTTCTTGGCTGCGGCAGAAAGTCAGACGCAGCGCAATATGACTGCGTAGTGAAACCAGTTGCAGACCCAACTCATTGACAATAACAGAAGCTCGATCTGCATGAAAAACATGACTGTACAATTTGATATCCAAGAGCCAGTCGTTTTCTTGATTCGGTTCGGTGAATGGGGCATAAATCAAGTATTGGCCACAAGGATCTTCTCGTTCCAGTTTGATTTTTAAAGCAAGAGAGCCGATCTCGTCCAAACGCAGAAGGTTCACCCCATCGAGATCGAGAGCGTTTAATGCATCTTCAAATTCACGTTCAGCGTCATACCAGAATACGAGGCGGTGCCCTTCGTTTTTGAAGCAGCGGTTAAGTGATGTTGTTAGCTGTGATGTTTCCATATTTTCCTCAATCCTGCGGCAATCTTGTCATTACCCCAAAGAATAACCATCCATAAATAAATCTTTTTGTGCTAGAATAAGAGCTATGAAAAAGACACTGGCACAAACAAATCCATATTTAAAAAAATCAACTTTTCGCGATG
>CAYPNO010000366.1:0-2068 GCA_964411865.1 uncultured Desulfuromonas sp.
CTCTCTCCCACAGTAAAGCTGACATCATCGAGCAATTGCAGCGCAGCGTAGTGTTTTTGAATGGAGAATATATCTACAATATTCACAAATAATTCCTTATAATTACCGAGTGAGAGGGGACATTTTATACAGTCTCCAAACTAAAACAGTCCAAACGGTTGACCTTGGTTAAGAATCTAAACTAGTATCTGTGCCCAGCGTCAGATGGCCAGCATTTATGGCCATTCCCCCTAAAAAATTCAGCATGGGATTATGCATGCCAAAGCACGCAAATACAACTATAGGGCAAAAAATTACCACCTTGGTGATGGCTACCAGCACAGTGATACTGCTGCTGTTTCTGTGCTGCGCTGTAGTGATTCAAACCGTCCATTTTCGTACCACAATAGAGGATAAACTCCTAACCATAGCCCATATTATTGAACTCAACAGCAGGGAAGTTCTGAGCTTCCACAAGAAATGGGAAACTCAGAAAACCATCGAAACCCTCGTTGCGGAGCCAACCATTGGCGTCGCATCTATCTTTGATCGCAACAATGAGGTTATCGCTCACTACCTCAATAGTAAACAATCAAGCTTTGCGGAAGAATTGAAAAATCCTGGCTTTCGCCACGATCTACTGCTAGAGGCGGTAAATACAGGTGAGGATGTAACACACCAGAGTTTTTCGCACATCACCGTTTACACCCCCATCACCTACGCCGGGGAACACCTCGGATGCATATTTATCCAGACCAACAACAATATACTGTTGCAGAATCTCCTCTGGTTCATGATAGCCGCGATGCTTATCTTAGGGGCGGCGTTGGTTCTAGCATACCTGCTTGCGACGCGCTTGCAAAAACAGATAACCACGCCTCTGCATAGCCTTACTAACCACATGAGTGAAATCATCAAGGGGAAAATATATACCATGCAACCCGAGATATTCACGGCAGGGATATATGAAATAAACCTTTTAGTTGATAATTTCAATACCATGGTGCAGCAGATCTACACCCACGAGCAGGCATTGCTAAACTACAATATCGACCTTGAAGAGCAGGTTACAGAACGTACCCACTCCCTTAAAAATAGCAACTTAAAACTTGAGCAAACCGTCTCTGAGCTGCATCAGGCCAGAGAAGAAGCCCTCGTGGCCAGCGCTGCCAAATCACGTTTTCTGGCAAACATCAGTCATGAAATCAGAACACCGATGATCGGAGTGCTCGGCATGGCTGAATTACTTCAGAAACATGCGCTACCACTGGAGCAGATGGAGCTAGTCAATACCATATACACCTCTGGCGAAACCCTTCTTACCATGCTGAATGATGTGCTCGATATTTCCAAGATCGAAGCCGGCCAACTTGAACTGGACCTCGCCCCTTGCTGTGTACTTGAGACTGTCGATATCGCTGTTGCAGTGCTGGGCCATAGCGCCCTGAACAAAGGGCTGGACATTACGGTATCAGTAGACCCCAAGATACCGATCGAACTCTATGGAGACAGGGTGCGGTTGCGCCAAATCATCCTCAATCTGCTATCCAACGCGATAAAATTCACCCATCATGGCAGCATCACCATAGCGCTACAAGCCGTCCAAAAAACGGAGACCATCTGCCACATCCAGCTTGAAGTGCGCGACACCGGCATCGGGATTAATTCCGGGGATAGAGATAGAATATTTGAAGTATTCAGGCAGGCTGACAGCTCCACGTCGCGCCAGTACGGCGGCACAGGGCTAGGCTTGGCTATTGTCAAACAGCTGTGTGAGCTGATGCAGGGCAGTGTCCATATCGCAGACAACGAGCCCCATGGTACGGTTTTCACCCTGGAAATACCTTTCGCAACCACCCGTACAACGACAACCCTGCGGGAGCATTGGCTCAACTGCGGAGCAAATCTACACAACCTCACTGCAGTACTGATTGTCAGTCCCAACTCGGCACGGATTGAGCTTTTAACCAACCTCTTCAGAACCTATGAACTTAACTCCGAGATATTTGGAGAGGTTAATGCAGCCAAAGTATTTTTGGCCGAACACCACTTAAACCTGCGGGGAGAGGTGCTTGTATGTCTGGATAAC
>CAYPNO010000367.1:0-2068 GCA_964411865.1 uncultured Desulfuromonas sp.
CGCGCGTTTAAAATCTTTTTCGGTGTGAAAATATATATCAATATCGTTATAGTCCTCTATGTCAAAATTTGCAAAGCTTCCTGAAATAAACCAACCCTCGGTACCCAGATATGGGTAGAGCTTCTTAGGTGTTTGTTTGAACTGTCTACCCATATCTAGGTACTCCCTCTTATCAGTTATTTTAAGACTTGAGCGATATTGACCGTATAGCGCTCTACCTCACCGAAATCTTTGTGAATTACGAGCGCTTTACTGTCACGCCCTGCTCTCCAGCCACCTGTGTGTGCGTAGCTGTCTTTACTTGCCAATGTCCGAAAAGATTCTACTATACAGCCTGAGTACTCTTTACGCGCTTCATTGTGCACATGACCTGTTAAAAAATATCGAAATGTCGATGCTCCCCACTCTACTGGACGGTCGGTTGCCATGAGTAATGGAAGTTTATCTGGTTTTACGGTATGCCCGTGGTGCACCCCAAAAAACGATGTACCGTGTTGAAAATATTGGAATACCGAACTTGTGCAATCTACTTGTACACGAGGTTCGTCAGCGTACATGTGTGCCAATGCTGCCTGTAAGAAGATAGCACCTGTATCGTCGTGGTTCCCTAGCGAGTTAATTACCCGCACAGTCTCATGATGCTCTAACGCAGAATTGATCATCTGAACCATGATTTTCATACCTGTACTAACCATCATTAAGTACGTACCATCAGTATCTAGGTTGTGGCGGTGCCGTTCTGTAACGCCAGCCATATTATCACGGTGGAAATAATCACCTAGATTTACAATCACTGCCCGTTTGCAGTGCGGGGTAGTTTTTACCAAGCGGTCAAAGATTCCGCAGAGTACTTCTTGGGTTTTAATCAAATCCCAATCTTCTCCTACTTCGTCTTTGTATGCCTTCATACCTATGTGTGGATCACCTAGTGGATATACCGCCAGTAGATCATCTGGAGCGTTCAAGGTTTCACAAGGAACGGGCCGGAATTTAGGCAACTCTTCTACATAATTATCAATACATTCTTTGAATGTTGCCAGTATTGCTTCCTTCGCGACATCCGTTTTTACATACTGATGCTTAATCTCCCCAGATTCGTTGTACAGGGTGGTGGTACCTTTCAGTACCTCCCCCTGACTAACGAAATTTCCTGAGTCTAAAGGCAAGAGTCCCGTCTTACGCAGTCGTATTATTCGGTCAACAACTCGATAGCGTTGCACACGGGAGGCTGGTCTTAAGGTTTTAAGTGCACTCATAATTGCTGGTATATTAAAATCATGCTGAAAGCACAGCTCTGCAAATTGTACGTCGTCAATTTTTACAGGCACTAAAAAACCTCCTTAGATTTAGGATTTACCAAACATAGGGCGTTTTGCGGTGGTTTTTGCTGCAGGAGCAGGCGCTGCACCTTTACCACCACTAGATTTGGACTTAATCCATTCCTGTACATCATCGGCAGTTAAGCCGTCTTTGTACGTGACATTAGACGCGTATTTTTCTTTATCTTTAGCCAAACGGCTACCGATATCAACACCAGACTCTGCTTCAGCCGCAGTAGCGCCATCTTCTCGGTAAAATGCCTTTACTGCTTTACGTTCTTGGATTGTGTCATTCCATACAGAGTACTCCATTTGTACCCGTATTTTTAGTGTAAGATCCACCAGTTCGGGGATGATTTCCATCTCCATAGGCTTTTGTGCTTTGCCGACAAGCTTTTCGACAGTCTCCGTTTCGATATCCTGCCCATCCTCCATGCCAGCAATAATACATAGGTGGTTTAGCAGGCGATGGGTAATCTCGTTAAGCTTCTTTTCTTTACTCAATAGGATTGGGCCATAAATAGTTTGGTCCATACCTTGGTGGTTAACATTAAAATTAACCTGACACGCACCATTCTTTGTTTCAGCGAGTTGTACATAATTTAGTACGATATCATAGATACCTGACTGATTAATGTATGCACCGCTACCGGCGTCTTTCATGTCTTCCGCTTTTTTAGATACTGATAGTTTCATAATTATTTCCTTAAATTTCTAGTAGTTATAGGGCGAAAGTGCCCACTTCTGAT
>CAYPNO010000368.1:0-2061 GCA_964411865.1 uncultured Desulfuromonas sp.
CTATTTCCGGGATACTGGGTGCCTACTTTATCTGGTTCCCGCGCAACAAGGTCAAGGTTTTCGTCTTCCTATTTCCCTTTATCATGGACTCCATCTATCTGCCAGCACGGCTGGTACTTGGATTCTACCTTCTGGTTGACAATCTGCTACCCTTTCTGTTCGCCGCCACAGGGAGTGGCGGTGTAGCACATGGAGCTCACATTGGCGGATTTATTGGCGGCGTAGTTATGGCCTTATGGAAATACCCACCTCGGACATCAGCGCGGGCGGAGCGTTACTCCTAAAACCTCAACCCTGACAGATTGAAACATGGCACATGGCTGCACCAAGGGTTTTTTCGTAGGATTTGAGCATAGAAGTGGCATTCAATACTAATAACTATCAAAACGAGTGAATTCGTTATACTTAATAACAGCTGATAGCTCTTTACCGTAGGCGTGGCTCTTTTCTGAATAGCGGTGCAGTTTCTTCACCAGTTCGTGTGGATCAGCAGAACGCATACGTAGTTGGCGAAACTCCTTAAAGGCGGCGCTGCGTCCTAAAAGACGGTAGTAATCACGCACAGAGCCCTCCAAAGAATCGTACTTGCGCACCCATATGGTTTTATTGCCACGCTGCTTTTCAGCCGCTATGCGGGGCTCATTGGCATTAAATGACCACACCCCAAAAACATTGTTGGCCTCAACAAAAAAACGCGATGTCCCCCAGGCGCTTTCCATTGCAGCCTGCGCCAAGGTAACACTTGGTGGATGTGGCTTAAGCGCCTGTAACAGCTCAGGGTCGGTACGGACTTTATACTCATGCTTGAGTTTAGCTATGGTTTCGTGCTTACGTCCCTGCTCTAGCCAAGTCTGCACTCGCAAATAACGCTGCATGAGATCGTCATGAACTCGACTTACCACCGGCACCAACGTTGTAAGAAAGCGTTGTTTTTTACTCGACGTGCTAATAATCTCTACAGGTTTTTCTTTCTCCTGCGGCGGCAGTGGTTCAACACCCTCAAGCTGCACAAAAAGCAAAACCACTCCAAGCGCCACCAGAGCATACGCAAGATTCAATATCCTTCTACGCTTCATCCTCGCTCCTTTGTTTCGTCGTTTCACCCCGTAGTTTAAAGAATAATCGCTGAGGGTATATTTTCCTCCCTGCGAATGTCAAGACGCACTTTGGCACTAACAGATGGTGAAGTGAAGCACTTGGAAAGAATCCCAAGAAGGTTTTTACATGTGCAGGAAGTCGATCTAAGAATTTCTTATGGCCGACCAAGCATTTTGCATCAAGTCTGAAGCAAGCTCGTGTAAATCATTATTTACTACACACATCAACTTTAGTTCTATCGCGCGGATAATAACCCCGGTGTACGATATAGCCGCGACATGGATATCCTGCTGCCGAATATCTCCCGCCTCTATACCCTCAGCGATAACTTGGCGCACCATTTTGAAGGGTTCAGTAAAACAGATGGGGACAGTATCACGCATAAATTCAGAGTGCTTCATATACAGCAGATATTCCATCATGACGGGATCAGATTCGGTGATATCGAAGCATAACATGGCAAACGCTTCGAGCTTATGGCGGATACTCGAAACGGCATCAAAGCGCTCCTGCAACATACTTTGAAATTCATGCATAGTCTCTTCGTGAATACGCCGAGCCAAGGATTCCTTATTGGTGAAATAACTATATATAGCTCCGGTACTAACACCGGAAGCTTTCACAATGGTTGGAATAGTTACATTGTGATAACCCTTTTCCACAAACAGATCGCGCGCCACCCGCAGAACGCGCCACATCTTCTCTTCAGGGTCAATATGCCGCTTTTTAGATTTCTGCATGAAAAAACCTCCTAATTACATAATTGAGCAGACATCAACACAACTTGTTTCATTGCTGCCTGACCCCTGTTACCCATTTATACATAAACATATAATGTTTAACTTAAACCAGACTTAAACGGCCTGAAACAACCGCTTGTTACAATGACCTGAACATTCCTTCTAAATAAATGCCCTGTAAAAGCGGACATCCGCTTCTCTTTAGGCGCGTGTATAGACACGC
>CAYPNO010000369.1:0-2054 GCA_964411865.1 uncultured Desulfuromonas sp.
AAGCCTATATAACGACCGCCTGCATCTGCGAAAAAAATCGGATTCGGAATTGCGTCGATCAGGTTCTGGAGTTTATCCAACTGGACTTGCAAGCTTCGACGCTGGCGCTCTACGCGATGCAGCATTTGGTCAAAACACTCCTGCAGCACCACGAGTTCGTCCCCGGCTGCGCGCCTCCTAGACTTACCACTCTGAAAGTCTTCATCATTGAGGCGAACATCTGCGGCGGCAACCACCTTGTGAGTCAACTGCTTTAAAGGCTTCATCAGGTGCCACATTAACAACCAAACCGCAACCGCAGCCAAGGCAATTTTGCCGCTAAGAACCAAAAACAGCTCACGCTTCAATGCCGCTAGAGGGGCATACGCCTGCTCAAGGGACTGGTGTACTCCTAACACCAGATCTACCTGAGCTAACTTATGGATAGAACTGAGCGTATTCAAGCCATTAACTCTAGATATAACAGTGGTTATAGTTTCACCAACGGACGCACGCTGGTGCAACTTTTTCCCCAGATCTGACAAAGAATCAGACACAACATCCTTATGCCCGGCGCCGAACCTTAATGCATGCTCCGTATTGCACAAGCTAAGGAAATCTCCAGCTTCACCCGAACCAAATTTCTGCAAATAACCTAGCATATTGCTATCCAGCAGGTTGACTGCGCCGGCGAGGACTCCAACCACTCTTCCCGTAGACTTTATAACTGGGACGGTAAACAAAATTACCGGTTCTGACCTTTGTGCAGACATCTCCTCCCGGTCAGATACACACGCTGACACGCGCGTCTTCCCTGTACGCAAGGTGAATTGAAGCTGCCGCTTCCATCCGCACACTGCTTGCAAGCCGAGCAAAGAAGATGCCTCTGTCGTAACCATGGCGCCAGTAGAATCAAACAAGGCCAATCCCTTGCCAAAGAGGAGCTGACTGCTCCACTCCTTGTCTAGAAAAGCACTTGCACGCGCTGGTTCGTCAAGCATCTCCGCATCGACTCGCCCAGCGAGACCCTGCAGATGTTGAGTCACATTGTAGAGTCTATCATCGATCTGTCCTGCCAGCGTCTGCACCAATGCTGCCTGCTCCCGCGAGATAGCAGTACGTAGCTCACCACGGAAGAACCCAAACATCATCCAAGTTGTCAAAATAAGAAGAAAAGCTACGAGCAATGTTACAGGCATACTCATTTTCATTTTCAATGAGTTACTCTTGCGCCAACGCTCAGGGATTATTGACTTCAAATTAGTTCTCCGAAGTGATTAGTGCTATACTATATCGCGGCATAAGTGGAGTATGGATTGGTTTTATATAAAGATCAGCTGGGTATCAGACAATAACTTTCCCCTGTTCACCATTAGAATCACTTCACAGCAAATCAAGGACAATGTAAGAGAATTAGCGCACCGATGATACCTAAATTAGACAATATTTCAAACTCTTATTTGCGGTATAAACGCAAGTATATTATCTTGTATATCTCCGGAATAAGTGCTTATTTGGGGAAAACTTTTACTTAACAGACTTTCATCCCACACTGGTAAAGATGTTCTTTTCTACACATGGACATTAGACTAATCATACCAGCTCATCAAAGGATCCAACGAAAAAAAAGGTTACTCTTAAAAAACTAATTGCAGCAAAGGGGCCGAAATGGAAACTGATAACATCAAAAGTGGGCACAAGCCTAGAAATCCCGAAACGGAAGAACCTATCCTTCCGCGCCTGCTGGCGAGCAATGCCCTGCGCGCCAATCTGGATAAGCACATGACCATGAATCGCATGGCAGACCCCAAAGCCTCTATGCTTATCACCATAACCCTGACTCAGTACGCACACCTACAGTTGAGTACAGTAATTTTCTTAGCATGCTCAGGCATTACGGCGTTGCTATTCTCAATCTTTGCATCATCCCGCCGCTATACGCTGAGAGTACGACCAAACCATTTCACCTTAGGTCTTTTGCAAAGTTGAGTGAAATTGAATGCAAGGCTCAATTCATTACAACCATCACCGATCGAGACAAACTCTATGACGCCTACCCACATGAAATATATTTT
>CAYPNO010000370.1:0-2051 GCA_964411865.1 uncultured Desulfuromonas sp.
TTTTAAGGGCAAAACCTTTAAAGAAAAATTAATATTTTTAGGATGGGAATTCGATTCCGAAGGATTCATTCAAACCTAGAAAGGAAGGAAAAAATGCGTCAAGAACTATTCCGAGATAAACTGTATTGGCAAGAAATAGCCCGGTCTATCCTGAGTAAACGTACCAAGAAAGAACAAGAAATCGCAGCAGAATGGATTTTAATGTTGTCACCAGAAGATCAAAAAGCATCAACGGATCTCCATAACAGAGAAGTACAAGAATTTACAGCCAGAATGGGCTTTAAAGTCGGCTCATATGTTCGTGACGCTAATGGACGTGCCTGGGAAGTAACGTGGGCGTCAACCTGCAGCGGAATGTTAGACATAGACGATATAGACGTCACCCTGCGTGACGACTCCTTAAACTGGGTGAACATTAATAATCGGGGAACCAACCTTAACGGTTTAAAAGAACATAATTATTTCGATAACTATATTCCGCTAGATAACGTTGAACTTGGCACCGCATAACAAGTTGCCATTAAACGTAAAGAATAAGGGTTTAAAACTCTTTTAGTTGTTCCCTTCAAGGGTAGGATAAAATGCCTACCCTTCGGGGTAGGCTAAAGGAGGCAAAATTTGATTTATACTTTTTATGAGCAGGATATGCCCAAGGTTTATTCGGATTTCATTATCAAATACAATAATGAGATTCGGGCTATCTCCTTAATAGGGACCGAGATAGCAATTAAGGCGTATCGTGCTAAATATTTGGATAACAATATGGCAAAAAGATCGCTACCGTTTTTCATGGAAGCGGAAGGAGATAAATACCCACGCAGAATTTACAAGCCCGGTGGTACATTTATTAACTTGCCAGCCAAGAAAACCGAACAAGGATACCAAGTGTTTATGTATAGTGAAAATCTTATTTTTGGCTTAAGCCAGGAAGATATGATAACCAACTTATATAAGCACCTATATGATCTAAACATTCCTTGCCCTACACCGGGCGAAGCAGAATATGCAGAGTGCTTAGGATTAATATTAGAAAATGCCAAGGATCTAGCATATTTTGTTAAGTGTGAGGGTGTTGGAGATATACCTGAAGATGCCCAGTTTTTTTACATCAATCAGGTATGGCTGTCAGAATTCAGGGATAACGCGGCAGAAATAATAAGCCGTTTTATTATTGAAGAAATTGACTCGGAAGAAATTCTAACCGGCATCGAAGGGATCGCAGATTATATAGAAAGGTATTCGCCTGAAATCGGAGAAAAGATAGGCGAAAGAATAACCTATCTGCATACCCCTGGAAAATATAATAACGATGTTTTTGATAGGATGGGCCGAACCCTATTCCCACAGCAAAAAGATATTGCCGTGGCCGCATCAAAACGGCTGGACGTTGAGAAAAGCGTCTTAATAAGCGGCCAAATGGGGGTAGGCAAAAGCACACTTGGTATAGCGATATGCCAGTATCATTGCAACGAGAAACCGTATCGGACCATAGTCACTTGCCCAGGCCACTTAGTAGAAAAATGGGCAAGAGAGGTACAAACAGTTTTGCCAGATGCGGTTACTTACACTATCGGTAACGGGAAGATGAAACCCTGGCAGGAATTTTACGCTGCGTACCGATACAGTGCAAAAAACCCGTTAAAGCCGGAATATTGGATTGTGTCAAATGAAGCATTAAGAGGCAGTTATATAACTCGGCCCGGGTATACCACCAAGAAGATCAAGGTTTACGACGTTGAACTACAGGAACATCGCTACATGGATGTTTGCACCTGTCCTAAATGCGGCAAAATCCTTAAGTATCCCGAGAAAGACGACAACGGGGATACGGTTTGGGTTAACCTTTACCCGGTGGATTTTGAAACACACACCACATTAAACCATAAATGCAGAGAGTGCGAAGAAGTCTTGTGGCAAGCCGATAATAACCGGAAGGGATACCGTAAAGTATCGATAGGCGACCTCATTAAAAAGAGGATACCAAAAGACTACTTTAGGTATTATATCAGCGACGAGATCCACAAATACAAAGGCTCAACCGCACAAGGGCT
>CAYPNO010000371.1:0-2050 GCA_964411865.1 uncultured Desulfuromonas sp.
ATGACAAAGATGAACAGGAATTCAAAGATGGTGTGAAAGTTTATACACTGAAAGGAGTTCCAATAAAGGTAACAAATGAATACTGGAGTGTCAGACTGAATGAAATTTTAGCTTATGGTGAGTAAGATGAAAAAATTTGTTGCTAATAATTTTCCAAATTGGGCAAACTATTTGTCAGTAGATGATTATGGTGAAATTTATATTTATGAAGGTAAACCAAGACTTATCAATGATGTCTTTATGAAAAGATTTTGGAAAAAGGATTCAGACAATGGCAGATGGATTGACAGAGTTGATGAAATTGAATTTCGTGGTTTAGAGTTTGGATTGTATGAAATAAAGATTCCAATTGAATTGATTAAAATAGAGGAGGAAAAATGAGGAAGAATGAAATCTATTCTGGATTAGAAATGAAGAAGAAGTTGCTTACTGGAATCATGAAAGTGAGCGATGCAGTTTCAAGCACACTTGGAGCAAGAGGAAGAACTGTGATGATTGAACAGGAGTTTGGAGTTCCTCACATCACAAAGGATGGAGTGACAGTTGCAAAATCAATTCATCTCAAAGAACCAATCGAGAATGTTGGAGCAAAACTCATCAGACAGGCATCTGAAATGACAAACAGAGAAGCAGGAGATGGAACAACGACATCAACATTGCTTGCATCTGAAATGATAAAGGAAGGAATGAAGTTTGTTGCATCAGGAGTTGACCCAAATGCAATCAGAAGAGGAATAGAAAAAGTGACAGTCAACATCATAGAAGATATCAAAGCTGAATCAAGAGAAATCAAAGACTCAGATGAAATCATGAATGTTGCTCTCATCTCTTCTAATGGTGACCAAGTCATCTCAAGAGTTGTCACAGAAGCTCTTGACAAAGTTGGAAAAGATGGAATCATCATGGTTGAGAATTCACCTGATGACAGAACATATTTTGAAACTCATGAAGGATACAATTTTGACAAAGGATTCTTTTCTCCATTCTTCTCGACAGACATGACCAAATATGAATGTGTAATGGAAGGAGCAAATGTTCTTCTCATCAACGGGGAGATTTCAGAAGTTCAGACTCTTGCACCACTTCTTTCAGAATGTGCCCAGAAGGGAAAGAAACTCATCATCTTCACAGACAATGTTGGAAATGAGACACTTCAGATTTTTGTTCAGAACAAGATGAGAGGAGTGATTTCTTGTTGTCTTGTCAAGAATGATGGATATGGACAATCAAGATTAGACTTCCTTGAAGACATGTCAGCAGTGACAGGTGCAAAGATATTCTCAAAAGACATGGGTGATGACTTCTCAAAGATTCAAATGAAAGACCTTGGATTTGTCAAGAAAATCATAGTTGACAGGGACAAGACAACAATTCTCAGACATGAGTCAGTTGATGATGCAAAAATCAAACCAAGAATTGAGGCACTCAAGAACAAATTGACAACCACTGACTCAGCATTTGAGAAAAAGAAAGTTGAACAAAGAATTGCAAAACTTCAGGGTGGAATTGGCGTCATCTATGTTGGTGCTGTCACAGAGGCAGAACTCAAGGAAAGAAAAGACAGACTTGATGATGCAATCAATGCAACAAGGTCAGCTGTTCAAGAAGGTATTGTTTGTGGAGGAGGAGCATTCCTTTTGAAACTTTCAGAACTGATGAATGAATACAACAAAGATGAAAACATTGAAGGAGATGAAATCTATGGTTTCAAGATTCTCAAGAAGGTTCTTCAGGCTCCATTGAAAAAAATTGTTGAGAACACTGGAAGGTCTGGTGATGTCGTAGCAAGCAAAATTATTGATTCAGACTTCACATTGAAATATGATGCAAGAAATGATGTCATGGTTGCATATGATGACCCAAAGATAGTTGACCCAACAAAAGTTGTCAGACTTGCACTAACTCATGCATCTTCAACTGCATGCTTGATTCTGACATCTGATTATTGTGTTGTGTTTGAGGAAGAGTTTCCTGACATGATGGAAAGAAGTGGCGGAGGTTTATAATGAAAATAAAAGTTGAAGAAATGACAGAAAAACAGGCAAAGAAA
>CAYPNO010000372.1:0-2034 GCA_964411865.1 uncultured Desulfuromonas sp.
AGGCTTTTTCGGCTTCAGCAAAACCTTTTTCTACCCCTTTAAGGATGGCGTCAAGACGGGCTGGGTCACCACCGGCGATACCAACGGCGCCTCGAAATATCCGCTCAGAAGTTTGATCAATCCCGAAGTACCCATCATCTGCCACCAACTCCTGTGCCTGCCCTGGTGTCAAGCTTTCAAGGTCTATGCTCGTATCGCCCATGGAAATATTAGAGGCTAGCCCTTGTTCTTGGAACATTTGCAATACTAGGCTACGCATGAGAGTGAGTTGAGGGTCTTCATTGGTGCTCATATTGGCGTTATACAGACCTGGAGCTGCCGGGGTAGATTCCCCGAGAGTGACGTTATCTGCGTACTGCTTTAGCGGTTCTGCTGTAGATTTATCGGCAGCATCGCTGACCGGTTGCTGCCGATTTTTTTGCAGCACTCGTTGCGATTCAACCTGAAATTTTTCAAGTGAGGTGTTATTGATTGCCTGTGTCATGTCTATACTCCCTTCCTTGGGTTGGCTTTTAGACTATGCTGAATGCGTCATCCCTTTCTTCGGCACAATGGAAGCAAAACTTTAGCCTAAATGTTAGCGCCCAAACCACTTTTTCTTGCTGCTGTAGACGGTTACAGTGTTGCGTCCTTTCTTTTTTGATTCATACAAGGCGGCGTCCGCTCTTGAAATTAGCTCGTTTTTGCCGAAATCGTCCAGAATTGGTTTGATGGAAGCGACTCCAAAGCTTGCAGTAATATGGTAATTTTCATGCTCATACGTGAAAGTATTATTGGCAATCATAGCACGAAGTTTTTCAGCGACTTCAACGGCCCGTTCTAATTCGGTGTCCGGTAATATCAAGATAAATTCTTCCCCACCGTAGCGTGCAAACACATCATATTCACGGATTGAATCTCGAAAAAGCTTAGAAAACTGGATAAGGATCTGGTCACCGATCTGATGTCCATGCTTATCATTAAAGGGTTTAAAGTTGTCAATATCAATCATGATTACACTTAGATTGCTTTCATTACGATCCGCACGTTTAATCTCTTTATCTAGATAGATCTGAAAGTAGCGGTGATTGTATGCTTCAGTCAAGCCATCAATGTGAGCAAGTTTTTCCAGAAATTTGTTTTTCTTTCCCAGTTCTTTTGTCAATAACTCTAACTTTACAGTTTTTTCTACCAAGGCACGATTCATCTGTTCGTAACTTAGGTTTAAAACACTTAACTCTGCATTGGCAATCTGCAAAATTTCGGCGATAGATTTCTGAGGTGCAATTTTAAGATTAAAAAATTTAGCGGTCTCTTCCACTTCGGTATGGACCTTGTCCAGGAGGTCCTCAAGCATATTGTCATTGAGACCGAGCCTCTGTTTCGCCCGTTGACGAAATTCTGCTACGTGTTCCTCTGGATTTTTTGACCGGCGTGCTTTAGAAAGCATGTCAGATAAGTGGACAACATGACACAATAGCTTGATCTTCTTTAATTCGCCTGGATATTCATGCGGAGCATGATGGTAGGTGATAGGAGCAACAAGTGTTTCGGGGAAGCCCCATTTTTTAACAATCTCACTACCAATATATGTGTGATCTGCACCGATAACCTGCTGTTCTAGATCTGTAATCTTGGTCTTTGAGTCTTCAGATGCCAGTAACTGACCCACCTTGGGGTACTGTTCAGGATAGGCCCGCGCCAAAATCATGATTCCAAGATTTTGGAGCAAACTAGCAACAAAACCTTCTTCTGAATCCTCGGCTTTCATGGCAGCCATAAGCATGCGTGCGGTAACTGCCTCAAACAGGGAGTTTTCCCAAAACAGAGCATAGTCAAAAGACGATGACTGCGTTTGCTCCGGTTTCAAGAAAGAAAAAGACAGTACTAGACTGCGAACCGCGTTGGTTCCAAGGATAGAAGCCGCCTGATGAATTGTTCCTATTTGCTGAGGGAAACTATAAAAAGCAGAATTAACCACACGCAGGAGTTTAGTTGATAACGACACATCTTTGGAAATGAGGGAGGCGATGTCGTTGATCGTGGTATCTTCCT
>CAYPNO010000373.1:0-2031 GCA_964411865.1 uncultured Desulfuromonas sp.
CCGCGAAGGTGGACGTACAGTAGGCGCTGGTGTCGTAAGCGAAATTATTGAGTAGTAGAGGATTCAGATGGCTAGTCAGAAGATAAGAATTCGCCTGAAGGCGTATGATCATAAGCTGCTTGATATGGCAGTCAATGAGATAGTAGATACGGTGAAGCGCACTGGCTCACGTTTGGCGGGGCCAATTCCACTTCCCACGGTTATTAACAAGTACTGCGTTCTGCGGGGACCTCACGTAGATAAAAAGAGTCGTGAACAGTTCGAAATTCGCACGCACAAACGTTTGCTTGATATTCTTGAACCTACACAGCAGACAGTGGATGCGTTGATGAAGCTTGATCTTTCTGCAGGTGTGTTTGTAGAGATAAAGCTGTAAGCACGCTGCAAGATATTATATAGAGGATGAGGGTAGAGAGATGGTAGACGGTATTCTTGGAAAAAAGCTGGGAATGACCCAGATATTTACCGAGAGCGGTGCGCGTATTCCGGTTACAGTAATTGAGGCCGGTCCGTGTACAGTTGTGCAGAAGAAGCTGGCTGAAATTGATGGCTACAGCGCAGTGCAACTCGGGTTTGGCGACCAGAAGGCTCAACGTATAAATAAGCCCCTAACAGGTCATTTTTCTAAGGCTAGGCAGGGTGTGTTCAGATATCTGCGCGAAATGAGTGGTGACGTAACTGAGTACGAAGTTGGTGCTCAGATAAAGTGTGATGACTTGTTCAGCGCAGGAGATGTTGTCGATGTAGTTGGTACAAGTAAAGGTAAAGGCTTTCAAGGTGTAATCAAACGTTGGAATTTTTCTGGCGGCCGTAGTTCTCATGGCTCCAAATTCCACCGTTCTGCAGGAGCTATCGGTTGCAGCGCTTGGCCCGCGAAGGTTTTTAAAGGAAAGAAAATGGCTGGCCAGATGGGTAATGAGCAAGTAACAGTTCAGAACCTTGAAATTGTTGATGTGCGTGCCGATCAGAATGTGGTTCTGATTAAGGGTGCGATCCCTGGTCCGAAAAATGGTCTGGTCGCAATTCGCAAAGCGGTGAAGGCGAAGGCCTAGGCTAAGGTGTTAAGGGAGATATGCAATGGCTAAAGTAACTGTGTATGACATGCAGAAAAATCCGTTGTCGGAACGCGAACTGAGCGACAGCGTGTTCGATACTAAGGTTAAAGGTTATTTGATTCACGATGTAGTGCGGAGCCAGTTAGCTGCGCGCCGTCAGGGAACAGCTGCAACAAAGTCACGCGGCATGGTCGCCGGTGGGGGTAAGAAACCCTACAAACAAAAAGGGACAGGTAATGCTCGTCAGGGAACTATCCGTGCGCCACATTATGTTGGTGGTGGAGTAGCGTTTGGACCGTCTCCGCGTCAGTACGGATTTAAACTCAACAAAAAGGTTAGGCGCGCTGCATTGTGTTCTGCTCTCTCTGCACGCTACCAAGGCAATGAGTTGCTTGTGCTTTCAGAGATGAAGTTAGGCGAAATTAGCACAAAGACATTTGCGCAAATTGTGCGCGGCCTTGAACTTGAGAATGTCTTATTTGTAATTGATGGGGCTAATCCAGAGGTAGAGTTGTCAGCGCGTAATTTACACAATGTTAAAGTGCTGCGTGCTGAGGGCATTAATGTCTACGATGTGATGAAGTATCGCAATCTCGTGATGACAGAGGGTGCCGTTGAAATACTGGAAGGAGCGTTAGCACAATGAGACCTTTGCATCAGTTGATAAAGAAGCCGCTGTTAACCGAGAAAACGACTATGCAAAAAGAAGTTGGTCGGGTTGTAGCATTTGAGGTGGCTCGGGATGCCAATAAAATTGAGATCAAACAGGCAATTGAAAAAGCATTTGATGTCAAAGTGTCAGAAGTTAACACCATGATTGTTGCTGGCAAGATTAAGCGTGTCGGCAAGCAGTTTGGTAAGCGTCCCAATCGGAAGAAGGCGTATATTACTCTCGCTGAAGGCAGTAACATCGACTTTTTTGGCGTGTAATGACAGTTTAAGGAATACGGAGTAGGATAATGGCGATAAAAAAGTT
>CAYPNO010000374.1:0-2014 GCA_964411865.1 uncultured Desulfuromonas sp.
GCTTGTTGGGTCATAACTGCTATTTACTCCGCCCATCGGATTATTTATGGCAGTGGTTGCTGGGAGAACAGACCCGGATGGTGCGGTAATTGATCCAGTTGTTGCAGGAGATAGTCTCTGTCGTGCGTTCATGGCAGAACCAAGGCGGTTATAGTTTACGTCTTCAGCGTATCTTCTCGCCGTTGTCATGGCACCCCCCACAGCCTTTGCCTGCTCGATGGCGTTGCTGTTTATTTTTCCTTGGTAACCGGCGGCGTCAGGACCAACTCCACGCCTTGCAAGCTCCCTATTCGCCGCAGCCATTGTTCCTGCAAAAGCATGGGCAACATCTGCCTGTGCCCTGTTAGCCTCAGTGCCTGGATCTATTCCCTCCATCGACTGTCTATAGTATTCATCTTCGACACCACGGTACTTTTCGTACGTGTCCATATCCTTACTCGTCATGTCAAGGGCTTTGCTCTGGATATCAAGATTTTGGGTATACAGTCCCTGTTCTTTTGGAAGATTTTCTTGCCGATACTTCATCAGCTCTGTTTCAAAGGCTCCTTGCTGCGGAACCAAAGAGTTTTGAAACTCAAGAATTTGATTGTTCAGGCTTGTGGATAGTCGCTCAGTGTATAGCTGATCACGATCAATTGTAGTCTCTGCACGAGTCGCAAGCATTTTAAGTTCTGCGTCAACTTTTGCTTTTTCGAGCGGGGAAATCATGTCCCAACGCTTTTTTGTGGTATCCCCGGCAGCGTCATAAAAATTTGATGCTGTTTCACTTGCCTTGTACGAATCGTATACACCCAAGCCACCAAGGGCAAGGTTGCCGACGGTACTGAGTCCTTTCGAATGTTTGTCTGCCCAATCAAGTCCGTCGTTTATATAATCCCACAAACCCATATTTCCCCCTTATGAATGAAACCGGTCTTGATAGTCTTGCCATTGACCGGCTTGTCTTATTGCTTTTGCCCTGTTCGCCACCAAGGCCGTTGAGTCGCCAATCGCTGAAACATTCGAGGCAGGAATGCCCCCCCATGCCGACCCCTCGCCTTCTTGCACCCCTCCATTGGTACCAACAGCAGCGACCCCATTGTCAGCGCTTGACAAATCGCTGTTCCTCGGATTCATTGACCCACTCGGCGCAAGACTTCCGGCCAACTGTCCCAAGGATGCCCCGGCCATGGCCCCGTATTTACCTCCGAGCTTTTGCCCACCAAGGCCAGCGCCCACAATACTTGCAAGATGGCTTGATAGTTTAGTATCTGGGTCAATTGCATTGGCGACCAACCCGGTTCCCATGGCCATGGCCGGTGTCCCGTATTTACCGACCAGGGACGCGGCAACCGATGGAAGGCTGTTAGCCCCTGCTTTGGCGAGTGCTTTTGCGCTCCACCCGCTTCTGGCCTTGTCAACCATGCCGCCAACCACCTTCCCGGCGGTAAACCCTGGAAGCCCGCCAAAAACGAATCCGCCCAGAGCCCCTACAACTTGACCTGGATTGTCTTTTGCAACATGTAGCCCTACCTTGGCTTTATCCGTAAACCCAAGCCCGCTCATATCCCCAAGAGATATGTTGCCATCGTTATATCCAGTGGGGCCTACTTTGTATCCTCTTGATCCTGGGTAACCAAATAATCCTTTAGCTTTGTCTCTGGCGGCGCTTTCCCAGGAGCCTTCATAGTGACCATCACCGGCGTTATATCCAGTGGAGCCTACTTTGTATCCTCCTGATCCTGGGTAACCTTTAGCTTTGTCTCTGGCGGCGCTTTCCCAGGAGCCTTCATAATGACCATCACCAGTATCCGAACCACCTAAACCGCCGCCACGACTGCCTCCACTACTGGAACCAGAGCTTCCGCTTATCCCGTGATCGCCGCCACCAACCCCACCGCCGCCCTTGCCTCCACCAGGCCCGCCTCTATCTCCGTTGTCGGACTCAAAGTCAACAAGACCGAATCTAAAACGGTAAGGCATTGTGGTTATAAGCATCGGGTTTGTGTTAATGATATCAAAAGTCATCTTGTCT
>CAYPNO010000375.1:0-2013 GCA_964411865.1 uncultured Desulfuromonas sp.
AGCACTTTGCTCGTCTGAAAATTCACCAGCAGGATAATGGACCCCATCAGCAGAACCAGCAGAGCTACTAGGATTGCGGAGACCTTATTCTGTATGCCCATATTAATTAATCCTTTGCGTTGATAATGCATTAAATTCAATCAGAACATAATAGTATAACTATCAGTGCATCAACTATTATGCCCATTCAATGTATGGAATTAGTATCTAATTCAACAAAATTAGCAGCTGACCAAGAATACATTTACACTCAAAATTCAAGGGTTTCAAGTTCAGAATCGTACAGTAACTTACCCACATTTAAAAGTATTTTAACCTGCTCACCCATTTTCCCCATTCCCTGAATGTATTGTGAACTGCCTCCTGAAGTAGTGCGCGGTGGAGGCTCAATATTATCACCCTGGATATCGGCAACCTCATTAACTTGATCAACAACGAGCCCAACTGAAGCATCGTTGTAATTGACCACAATTATACAGGTCCGTTCGTCATATTCACGCGACGGCAAGTGAAAGCGTGCCCTGACGTCCATTACTGGTATCACCTTCCCACGCAAGTTAACAACCCCTTTAATGAAGTCCGGCATATCTGGCACCTCAGTTATACGTTGGATACCAATAATTTCAGTTACATGTCTGATTTCTATGCCGTAATCTTCGCCTGCCATGTGAAAGGTAAGATATTTACCTTCTTGCGTATCTTCCGATTCGAAATCATTTTCGTTTTCAGCTACTGCCTGGCGGATATTGTTCATCTTTATCCTCCTCTAGTAAAAAGATCGTCAGCTTAATGGTTGCAATCACAAAGTAAAAACGCTTCAAAAACACCATAGTATAACTTATCGATACATCGGTGTATATCTTTAATGTGACATTCCGCAAATGTTAGCAAGAACTTTTTGCGGTTATGCTAGGGGAACAAAGGAATATCTGAAAGCCCAATATTTTCTTCAAGACCTAACATAATATTCATGTTCTGGAGGGCTTGCCCGGCGGCACCTTTTACCAGATTGTCAATTGCGCTAACTACTATAACCCGCTTAGCCCTATCATCCACCACCCAGCCCAAATCCACAAAATTACTTCCCCTAACATACGCCGTATTTGGAAGATTGCCATTAAGACACAATCGCACAAAGGGTTCATCCGCATAGTATTTCTCGTAAGCGGCATCAATTTGTGCCTTTGTAGTACCTACCTTCATAGTGGCGTAAGATGTAGATAGAATTCCACGATTAAGCGGCAAAAGGTGGGGCGTAAAGGTTACTTCGACAGCCTCTCCACTGAGTTCACTCAGAGTCTGCTCAATCTCGGGTGTGTGACGGTGGCTTGCTATACCATAGGCTCTGAAGCCTTCATTAACCTCACAAAACAAACTACCGGTTTTAGCACTGCGGCCTGCTCCAGTCACGCCGGACTTGCAATCGAAGATTAGATCTTCCACCTCTATAAGATTCTCGCGCAGCAACGGGGCTATTGCCACTGCGATACTAGTAGGATAACAACCTGGATTTGCAATTAATTTAGCTGCGCGAATTTGACTTCTATATAACTCGGGCAAACCATATACTGCCTCTTTAATTAAATCTGGGCTAGTATGAGAATCATACCATTGTTCATATACATCTACGTCACGTAGACGATAATCTGCGGAGAGATCAACAACTCGAATATCATGCTTCAGCAATGATGGAACAATCTCCATAGCCATTTTATGCGGTACTGCGGTGAATACAATTTGTATTTTTTTCCTTACAAACTCCTCGATATCATATTCTGTACACGCAATGTCGAGGTGCCCAGCCATAGACGGGAAAACTTGTGCAAAATTTTTATTAGCGTATTGACGTGAGGTTAAAGCAGTTATTCTAACCTGTGGATGACGAAGCAGCAATCTTACTAACTCAACTCCGGTGTATCCAGTGGCACCAACAACAGCAACATTTAGCATTGTTTTCACTCCAGAGTGGCCCAAACTTATGGCACGGACAGCTTTTTCTGTACCTAGTTTGGC
>CAYPNO010000376.1:0-2008 GCA_964411865.1 uncultured Desulfuromonas sp.
AGAGGACTGAAAATCCTCGTGTCGGCGGTTCGATTCCGTCTCTGGGCACCATAAATATCAAGGGGTTACGGCTTTTCGCTGTAGCCCCTTTTTGGTTTGTGGGCCTCCATGGGACACCCATGGGACATTTGTGATTCCTAACCATCCTACCTAGAATGCGCGGATTCTCTCCAGAATACGCAAGCTTCAAAAGAAAAAAAGATGCATTGAGGTGGGCAACCCAAACTGAGGCGGCCATGCTGGAGGGGCGGTATTACAAATCGGCAGAGAGGCGCAAATATACAGTCGCTGAAGCAATAGACCGCTACATGGAAGAGATACTACCCGAAAAATCAGAGATAATGCAGGAGAAACAACGCCATCAATATTTGTACTGGAAGGACAAAATCGGTCACATGTTGCTGTGCGACCTTTCTCCTCAAGTCTTGTCCCAAGAACGAGACGAGCTATCTAAAAAATTATTGGCAAAAAGAAAGAAGCGAAGTCCAGCAAACGTAAACCGGTACTTGGCAGCTCTGTCTCATATGCTGACAATTGCATCAGAGGAATGGGGCTTAATAAGCGAAAATTCGCTGCTAAAAGTGCGAAGGTTGTCTGAGCCTCGAGGCAGAACCCGATTCCTGTCTGAAGACGAAGTAAAACGACTCCTTGATGCCTGTCAAAACAGCGAGTATGAGGATCTTTACTGTATCGTAGTTGTTGCCATGTCAACTGGAGCCAGGCGCTCAGAAATAATGAATCTGACCTGGAACGATGTCGACATCAGGGGTGAATTCCTCCAGTTCAACAAGACGAAGAATGGAGAGATCAGACGAGTACCTATTAAGGGCAAAGCCCTGGAATTGCTAAAAGAAAAAAGAAGAGTAAGACGAATCGATACAAAACTTGTATTCCCGGGAAAAAGCGATGCCCCATACACATTCCGTAAGCCATGGGTAAAGGCTTTGGGTGAGGCACAAATTGAAGATTTCAAGTCCACGATCTTCGCCATACTGCTGCTTCATATCTCGCGATGAATGGTGCTTCGCTACTTGAGATTGCGAATATCTTAGGGCATAAAACTTTGCAAATGGTCCAACGTTACGCACACTTAACTGAAAACCATACAGGATCAGTCGTAGAACGCATGAATGCGGCTATGATCTCTTGATATTATTCAAAGTATGGAGCGAGGTAACAACTTCGCTCCATACTTCATTTGCTGCCAATTGTTTAAGACTAGGCCACCATCCCAGGCCTGGCATGCTCCATCACCCCGAACATCGACTGCGGCAGTGTACTTACATCGCTTATCACGCGGCTGTTCCTCCAGTATTGCATTACCCCATTGGTATCAATCCCCAGCGCGGCTATTTCGATTCCGTCCCTGTAACAGCGCCAGGTGGCGGCTTCGCATCTGCTGGCGTTTGACGGGTGCCCATCAGTCAGCAGCAGGATTATTTTTCTGGGCTCGGGTCTCTGCAGAAGCGCGGCTCTGGCGTACCAGAGAGCTTTGTCTATCGGTGTACCCCCATTGGAATCGAGGTTGAAGCTGCGGCTGTCGGGCTTGCGATTAAAATCGCACACCTCGAGCAGAGCCGGGCACTCGGCCCTCCTGTGCGCAAATGACACGGTGGCTGCATTTACCCCGCTCATACCCTGCAGGGCGTAGTGAAGAGCATATGCAGAGCTGTTCGCAATCTGTTGCCGGGTACGGGACTTATCCGCTTTCTGCGCCATGCTTCCGGAGGTATCCAACAATATCATCACTGCGGTGTTCAGAGCCTTCTGCTCTGTCTTGCGTTTAAATATGCGTGCATCGCCCATCCCCATGCGTACCAGGCGTTTGGAATCGATCTTTCTGCCACTGCTACCGTAGCTTACCGGTTGACTCTTATACCCCTGCATCAGGGTTAACAGGCGCGCGCGCATTTTAGAACACGCACCAAGAGCCTCGATCTCGTTGAGGCGGGAATGACGGCTTGGGTCCACTGTGCCGGTCTTTGGTACTTCCGGAATATCCTGCAGA
>CAYPNO010000377.1:0-2006 GCA_964411865.1 uncultured Desulfuromonas sp.
AAAAAAAGCCACCGGCATTTACCACCAAGGCTCTTACCAAAACCTATGGTGAGGGTGCGGCGGCGGTGCACGCCCTGCGCGGGGTCGACCTTAAGATCCCAGCCGGTGAAATGGTTGTGCTGCTCGGCCCTTCTGGCAGTGGCAAATCAACCCTTCTCAACATCATCGGTGGCCTGGACCGGGCGTCGGAGGGCACTGTTTTTTTTCAGGACCAGGAGCTGAGCGATATGACCGACGAGCAGCTGACCCGCTATCGACGTGACCATGTCGGCTTCGTCTTTCAATTTTATAACCTGATGCCCAGCCTTACCGCCCATGAGAATGTCGAGCTGGTGACTGAAATAGCAAGCGATCCCATGGACCCGGATGAAGCACTTAGTCTGGTGGGGCTGCGCGCTCGGGCCGACCATTTTCCATCCCAGCTTTCCGGCGGCGAACAGCAGCGGGTCGCCATCGCCCGGGCGGTGGCCAAGCAGCCGACCGTGCTTTTCTGCGATGAACCAACGGGGGCGCTTGACAGCAACACCGGACGGGTCGTACTGCAGGTATTAAAAGACATCAACGAAAACCTTGGCGCAACGGTACTCATCGTCACTCATGCTGCGGCCACTGCCGATATGGCGGATCGGGTCATTCATTTTGCCGATGGCGCCATCCGTGAGATTGTCGTCAACAAGACCAAACTTAATCCCGAAGATATTAAATGGTGACCGATCGATGAGCCCGTTGAACCGTAAGCTTTTGCGCGATCTCTGGCGCATCAAGGGCCAGGCGACTGCCATTGGAGCCGTCATCGCCGTTGGCGTGCTGATGCTGGTTATGATGACCGGGCTTGTCACGTCCCTGGACGAAACGCGGCGCACCTATTATGAACGATACCGCCTTGCCGATGTCTTCGTTCCGGTGAATCGCGCTCCTGAACACAGAATTGCCGAACTTGTCGCAATTCCCGGTGTTTCTTTTGCAGAAGGAAGGGTTGTCGGCAGTGCCCTGATTGACCTGCCTGGCCGCGACCTGCCGCTGCAGGCCCAGGCTGTTTCGCTGCCTGATTTCGGCACCCCGCGCTTAAACGATATCTACCTGACCGATGGGCGCAGACTGGAGAGCGATCACGCCGACGAAATCCTGCTCTTGAAGAGTTTTGCCACGGCCAACGGGCTCAGTCCCGGTGACAGCCTGTCGGTCACCATGAACGGCAAAAAGCGCAGTCTGCGCATTGTCGGCCTCGCCCAGGCACCGGAATTTCTCTACACCACCGCACCCGGCGAGCTGATAACCGACGATGCAAGGTTTGGCGTCATCTGGATGAGCCGTACCGCGCTTGCCGCCGCCTATGATATGGAAGGGGCCTTTAACGAAGCACTCCTGTCCATCGGCCTTGATACCCGTCTTCTTGCAGTGCTCGATGCCGCCGACCGGATTCTCGAACCCTACGGCGGGTTAGGTGCCTACGGCCGGGAGGATCAAACCTCCAACCGTATCGTCAGTGAGGAAATTGACGGCCTGAGGGCAACCAGCACCAGTGTCCCGCCGATCTTCATGGTTGTTGCCGCCTTCCTGCTCTATATCGTCATTTCCCGCATGGTGGAGTCCGAACGGGAGCAGATAGGTCTCATCAAGGCCTTTGGTTATACAGACTTTGAGATTGGTTCACACTATTTCAAGTTGATCATTGCCATCGCTGCCGGAGGTGCCGCTGCCGGCTGTCTCTTTGGTATCGTGGCCGGGCGGGCGATGATTGACCTGTATCTTGAGTATTTTAAGTTTCCGTTCCTGATATTCCAGCTCGATCCAGCCTCTTTTGTGACCGGATTTCTGGTCAGCGTGGGGGCTGCATCGGCAGGTGGTCTTTTAGTATTGCGCCGGGTCTTTGCCCTTACCCCGGCAACGGCCATGCGCCCGCCCACTCCTCCGGACTATAGTCGCACCGGCCGGTTCGGCCGGGTATTGAACTCCGTCCTCGCCCAACCCAGCAGGATGGTATTGCGCCGTTTGACCCGTCAACC
>CAYPNO010000378.1:0-1997 GCA_964411865.1 uncultured Desulfuromonas sp.
TAGCACTGTACAGATCATCGTTCTGGAGTGCAGGACTCCATATCAGGGATGTTGAAACACTTAATCTCAAAGCTTATGAATATGCGGAATGTTACACAGGTGAACTTACCACAGATCACGGAGCATTCTATCTGTCATGCGATGGCTATGAGTACCGTTTTGAGGGAAGACCTGACACATATTTTAATTTCTATCCGCTTGACGGAGACATGAGAGAAATGCAGGAGAACCATGTTTATGACGGATGGACATACATTCCTGATGGAAGCAGTGTAAAGCTTTCCACACTCAATGATGTCCCGAGCTATTGCGGAAACGGAGTTATTGAACCCGGAGAAGTCTGTGACGGGGATTCTTTAGCCTGTACAGATCTTGATGCTTCTTATTACGGTGGAACAGCCTATTGCAATTCTCTATGCTCCGGCTACAATGAAGACAGTTGTGAAACAGATGACGGGTGGTAGATTTGAAAGAATTTATTATAATATTTCTTATGGCATTTCTGTGGTCATGCACATCATGTAATTCAAACGGAACCAAGACTGATTTAGATCCTGTTCCAGATAAAGATTCAACTATTGACACGGACATTCAGGATGCAACACCGGATGAAAAGCCTGATCCGAGTATGATTGACATTGATAATGAAAAGCCGGATGAGGATGTTAATGTTCCATGCCTTGATCTAAAAATTCAGGCGAATGTAATTAAAACGGCATTTCCGTTCAAAGACAAGAACGGAAAACCGACATTCTGCCGTCCGGGATGCGACACGCCGACAGAGACAGATCCACAGTGTGTAAGAAATATCTGGGAATGGGACAACTGGGAAAAATACCAGAAATATCTTGAGGCTGAGAAGGAAGATCTAGAACAGGAATGGGAGAGAGAATGCTATCCGTGGCCGTGTGTTCTGCCGGACATGAAAGCTGCTACAGACACGGGACTTAAAACGATATGTGACAGAGATTTAACAGTCGGGGGATACAAAGCCAGCATGGGTGATGTATGGACACATGGATTAAGTGATGGTGTCGCAGGGATGCTAATGAATAGAGATGCAATAGAATATGACCCTGAAAAAGATAAATTCACTAAAATAGGACAGGCAGCCGGAAGACTTAGCTATAATAAAGGCAGATATGTTTTTCCGGTTTATGACAGATCGTTCGATACAGATGATTACAGGTCATTTATCATTTCCGCAGAAAAAAAGAATGGCAAATACTATTATGAATTTATTTACAATAATGATGTCAACAATTCTTTCATGAGCAATCCTTCATTTGTCGGGGACAAATGGGTGCTTATTCAGGTTAGACCAGGAAAAGGAAGCAGCAATACGGATGTAAAATATGCAAAGGCCGGAGTCTGGGAATGGCACAGTCTGAATATAGGAAAAGTTCAGGAAGGAAATATAGTTGATAACAGACTATCATTTATAATAAATGACGGAGTAAATGACAGACAGGTGTTTTATTGTGACATGAGTAAATACCCGAAGAGTTTCAATGACTGTACAAGAGTGACGAGAAAACTTGATGAAGGTGGCTATGAACTTGGTCACAGTCGCAGAATAGATGAGGATGATAAAACAAGACTTGTTTTTTACAGCTATACTTTACCCGGCACTCTTATTGAAGTTAAGCTTGAAGAAGGGAAAGACCCAGAATACAAGGAAATAAAAGTTGAAACTCTGGCCAGACCTAACAAAGTCAAAGGGAATCTGATGCTTGTCACTTCGGTTGGCGGAGAATATGACAATCTTGTCGGATGCTTCTACCGGTTTGACAAAAACAAGCTGTATTGTCCTGCGACAAATGACTGGGTAGCAGGTGATATGAATTTTCCCACGTTCACTGAAAAATGGCAGACATATAAAGGATCAGTATCTTTCACTCTGCGTGACTGGGACTGTTACTGCAAGGAGACTGGAGTGTGTCCGTTTGATGATTACACACCTCAACCGGACAATCCCAAAGATCTTGTTACAGGGA
>CAYPNO010000379.1:0-1983 GCA_964411865.1 uncultured Desulfuromonas sp.
CGATATTGACCGGCCCCCCCGGAGAGATCGGCTGCTCTAGGGGATCGACATTAAAAATTCCATTTGGAGGACCATAGGGAGTAGAGTCGCTTTGAGAAGGGTCGAAATGAGTCATTCCGTACAGTGCAGAGGATAAGTATGGATTAGCGACCGGATCTTTTGCCTGGTGCCGTTTATGACTACTGCTATCTCCACACCCACTGAGTCCAGACATAACAAGGCTTGCACATACTAATAAAACAAAAAATGACAATTTGTGTTTCAACGGTAAATCCTCCATTTTGCAAAAGAAAAGGGTCAGGCCTTGTACTACAACATTTTAGCTTGAAACAATCCAACTAATTGTTGAATAGTGCCGTCCAACGACCCCAAATTCTCCTAACATCTCTCAACAGGCGGAGAAAAACCCAACAAACTCATGTTTTTCTTTTTGCTTGTTTCCGCCGCAGATGCTTATTATCTGTTGGCTTAATTCTAACTATTTATATCGAGTAACTCTTCCGCAGTATTGGCTCAGCTTGCCAAAAAACTGTAACACTTAACCGATTTTGGCAATAACCCTGGAGGACACAAAATGACCAAAGCAGAACTGGCACAGTTTAAAGTGGAATTGGTGCCCCACTTTTAACGGAATATGCAGTCTGGCAACCCATCTGTAGTCAGTTAACTTTAAACACTTCGAACAAAGACTGAATTATGACCTGCGAAATTCCAGAAGATATTCGTTCACTATGTCGTCACAAAAACCCATATTCCAATAGCGAGAAAATGGATCATCTTTTTGTTGCAGCGATGAAAGAGTCGATCAAATGGCATCGTGAGCGCTGCACCTACTTTGCCAAGCTCCTAGCTCAGGAAGATATCAACGAAAATAATCTTAACACTGTGGCTGATTGTGCAACACTGCCTCTTATCCATGCAAATTTTTTCAAAACCCACACGATCCGGTCAATCCCTGAAGAGGATGTAGTAGAAACCTTCACATCAAGTGGAACAACAGGGCAAAAAAGCCAGATGTTTTTTGATGAGTGGTCTATCGGTGCCGGTCGCAAGATGATTGATTACATCTATGATTACTATGGCTGGAATCAACCTAATACCCCCGCCAACTACCTCCTCTACACCTATGAAACTCTGCCAGACTCTCAGCTAGGAACCGCTGCAACCGATAATTTCTTAACGAAGTATGCCAAAATAAACCGTAAATTCTATGCACTCCGCTTTGTAAATCATGCTGAAAACAAGCATGAATTTGATTGTTTTGGTGCCATCGATACTTTAAAATCATACGAAAAAGAAGGCCTCCCCGTTCGGATTTTAGGGTTTCCATCCTTTATGTATTTTACCCTGAAGAGAATGGAGGCACTGGATATGAAGCCTCTCAAGTTGCATCCTGACTCCATAACCTCATTTGGGGGTGGGTGGAAAGGCGATGCGGATCAACAGATACCAAAGCAAGAGTTGTATGAAATGGTCGAGTACTGGCTCGGATTCTCTCATGAGAATTGCCGTGATGGCTATGGTTCGGTAGAGCACGCCATACCTTATTTTGAGTGCAAAAAACATCGATTCCATATCCCAATATGGTCACGGGCATTTATTCGTGATCCGAAAACACTTGAAGTTGTCCCTGACGGCGAACCAGGATTTATTCATTTTGTCACACCCTATATTACTTCGGTGGCAGCCGTCAGCGTGATGATGGGTGATCTTGCGGTGAAACACCCAGGCAGTGCATGTGATTGTGAACTGGAAACTCCATTTTTTGAAGTTTTAGGAAGAGCAGGAACCGCGAAGACTAAAAGTTGTGCCATCGCTGCATCTGAACTTTTGGCAGGAAAAGGGGCTTAAATGATAACTTCTCCACCATATGTATGGCAGGGACAATGGCTTGCCACAGACGTTTTCAATGAGATGCTTTCATCAATATCAAGCTCCCTACAGGACGGGCTGGCTCTCAAACACGATTATCATCTCGTTATT
>CAYPNO010000380.1:0-1970 GCA_964411865.1 uncultured Desulfuromonas sp.
TAAGTTCTGCAAGGCTGGCAGCTTTAGTATTGGGAATAAGTTTTACCCAGGTGTTATCTTCAGCAAGTATATGCTCAACCTCATCAATGGGAATGTCTCGTCTGAGCTTGATGGTCAATGCCTGGGAATGGCAGCGCATAGCTCCAACACGGACACAAATGCCATCCACAGGGACAGGTTGCTTAAATCCAAGGATTTTGTTGGTTTCAGCAAAACCCTTCCATTCTTCGCGACTCTGACCATCTTCAACTTCACGGTCGATCCACGGCAACACATTCCCCGCAAGGGGATAGCCAAATTCTGATATCGGAAGTTGATTGCCACGCAGCACTGAAGTCACTTGGCGATCAATGTCCAGAATAGCCGAACCCGGATCCTGCAGCAGATCGGCAACAGACTCGTTAAGTGCTCCCATCTGCGCCAGCAATTCGCGCATATTGGGGGCACCAGCACCTGATGCAGCCTGATAGGTCATGGACGATACCCATTCAACCATATCGGCACGAAACAAACCGCCCAAGGCCATCAACATTAAACTCACGGTGCAGTTACCACCAATAAAGTCCTTTTGACCAGCATTTATGGCAGTATCGATAACCGAACGGTTTACCGGATCAAGAATAATCACCGAACTGTTATTCATGCGTAGGCTACTTGCCGCATCGATCCAGTAACCACCCCACCCTACTTGGCGCAACTTTTCATGCACAACCTTGGTGTAGTCTCCACCCTGGCAGGTAACGATGGCATCCATCTGCTTCAGAGCATCTACATCTGCCGCATCTTGCAGAATACCACTATTGAAAGGGGGCTGCGCTGGGGCCTTTTGCCCCACCTGCGAGGTTGAGAAAAATACCGGATCCAGTGTTGCAAAATCATTCTCTTCCTGCATGCGCTGCATGAGAACGGAGCCAACCATGCCACGCCAACCAACAAATCCTACTCTCATTGTCTCGATCCTTTACTTAAACCTGTGACTTATGGTTAAAATTCAAGTTCAAGCCAGTGCCTTCACTATGGCATCACCCATCTGCGCAGTATTAACCTTGGTCTCATTCTGCGTTCCCTGATGAATATCCCCAGTGCGATAACCCTGATTCAGAACCTCTTCTACAGCTTTCTCCACTGCCTCTGCAGCTTCAAGCATATTGAAGGAATAGCGCAACATCATTGCAGCAGAAAGGATCTGCGCAATCGGATTAGCTATCCCCTGACCAGCAATGTCTGGCGCACTACCGCCGGATGGTTCGTACATACCGAAGCTCCCTTCAGCAAGAGACGCAGATGGGAGCATCCCCAACGACCCTGTGAGCATAGCGGCTTCATCGGAAATTATATCGCCAAACATATTGCCGCACAGCATTACATCAAACTGTTTCGGCCAACGAACCAGCTGCATTGAGGCATTATCCACATACATATGCCCCAACTCGACATCTGGATAATCCTTTGCGACCCTGGATACAACTTCGCGCCAGAGCACTGATGTAGACAGAACATTGGCCTTGTCGATACTACACACCTTCTTACCGCGCTTTCTGGCTACTTCGAAAGCTACTCTGGTGATCCGCTCAATCTCTGGTTCGGTGTAGAGCATGGTGTCATAACCACAACGAACCCCATCTCGAGTTTCGATTCCCTTTGGCTCGGAGAAATATATTCCCCCAGTTAGTTCACGCACCACCAAGATATTGAAGCCACCTTCAATGACAGATTCCTTGAGGGAGGAACTACCGATTAGAGCAGGGAAAATTATCGCAGGACGTAGATTGCAAAACAGGCCAAAAATTTTGCGTAATGGGAGCAAAGCTCCACGCTCAGGTTGCTCATTTGGTGGCAAAGATTCCCACTTCGGCCCTCCAACACTCCCAAATAATATCGCATCCGAGGCCTTACACAGATCCACCGTTGCATCAGGCAGCGCCTTACCTTCGTTATCTATACCAGCGCCTCCGACATTAGCGTGTGTG
>CAYPNO010000381.1:0-1946 GCA_964411865.1 uncultured Desulfuromonas sp.
CTACGCGGCGCGCATCTTCAAACATACTTCCCCCCGCCCATTCCGGGTCTCCTGCGGTGCTCCATTCCACCGGTTGGAGTTCTCCTGAGTCGCTCCATGAAGTCTCCACCTCGTGCTGTTTGGTGCGCATCAAGGCGCGGCGGATGGAGATCCTGGCGTCAAAAAGTTCCTGTGGGATCAGCTCGGTGATACGCTGCTCCCGGCATACCACCGGATTGCTCAATCCTTCCGCCAAGGGGCGAGCCAGAGCTACGGAGATAGGGGTCACAAGGTGAATCCAATAGGCACTCAGACGGGTGTTAAGAAAAGGTAACTGGAGAATCAAACGTCGGGGCAGGCCAGCTTCTTCGGCATAGATGCGCATCAGTTCAGCGTAGTTGGTGACTTCTGGTTGACCAATATCGAAGGTCTGACCCAGGACTGCCGGAGTCTCTAGGCAGCCAACAAGATAGCGCATCACATTCCGCACTCCAATGGGCTGGCAGGGGGTGTCGACTTTGCGCGGAGCTATGATAATGGGAAGCCGGTCTACCAGATAGCGCAGCATTTCGAATGAGGCACTGCCGGAGCCTATGATCATGGCGGCGCGCAGTATGGTGACGGGCACGCTCCCTTGGCGCAGGACTTGTCCCACTTCGGCGCGCGAACGCAGGTGGGGGCTTAGCTCTGGATGTTCTTCACCCAGCCCCCCCAGATAAATAATCTGCTCAAGTTCAACCTCATCTGCCGCCATGGCCATGTTTTGCGCGGCAATGCGGTCCGTGTAGCGAAAATCGCTCACCTCCGGACTCATTGAATGCACTAGATAGTAGGCAACGCTGCATCCCTTCAGGGCTATTTTAAGGCTGGTGCGATCGAGCATATCGCCTTTAAATACACGAAAATTTTGATGCGTCGCCCATGGACGCCCCTCAATTTTTTCTGGTGCTCTGGTCAAAGCGTGGACACGATATCCTTGTGCTAACAGGCGTGGCACCAACCGTCCCCCGACATATCCGGTGGTTCCTGCAACAAATACTTGTTTCAGTGTGTTATCCCTACTCATCATTTCTCCATTCACCATAAACGTTATACTTAGGCCTTGAGTGTAGCATGTTTAGGGCAGATTATTAGCTGTTTTGTGGCGTTGTAAATATTGATTAGGGTGGTAAAACCTCTAGAGCGAAAACAGGGCACCATCATTTTTTGTCTACATCTTGAAAAGTGCTCTCTTGGGGTTAATATAAGCTATGAGTATTCCTTGCAACGGTGTGCTGCGTCTATTGTCAAGGGACAAAGAGGCCTGTGCCGAACACCACCACCGCGGCGAAGCTTATGGAGGCGTTGGTGGCGCTGCAGACTTTATTCGAATATTGTTGCTAAAAGGAGGAACGTTATGTCACTGGTACGTTGGGATCCATGGCGGGAAATGGAAAGCTTTGTAGATCGCTATAACCGTGCTCTCGGTGAACGGCAAGAGGGTGGGCAGGATGTGATCCGCAAAGGGGACTGGTCACCCAGAGTTGATATTGTCGAAACCGAGGATGAATTTACTATCAAGGCGGAGATCCCGGAAGTTAATAAAGAAGATGTAAAGGTAACGGTTGAAAATGGCATTTTGATGCTCCTCGGTGAACGCAAACAAGAAAAGGAAGCAAAAGGCAAGACCTACCACCGCATAGAGCGTCACTACGGATTTTTTAATCGCAGCTTTACGTTGCCTGAAACAGTTGATCAGGAAAATGTAAAAGCTAGCTTTAAGGATGGAGTTTTGAGTATCAAATTGCATAAGGTTAAGAATGTGAAGCCTAGAGCTCTAGATGTAACGATTGAATAGTAGTTGTTTCCGACGCAGCACACCCATTTAGAATCCAGGCCAAGTACGGAGCCATGAACAAGTCATTGATGTACAGGGGCGATGGTTGATGATACCATCGCCCCTGTCTCATTGCCTATGTGCCCCTGTG
>CAYPNO010000382.1:0-1944 GCA_964411865.1 uncultured Desulfuromonas sp.
TTAAAGAATCTTTAGGTATGGATAATGATATGAATATGTTTTTACTAGGGGGAGAAAAAGAAGGGACTTTTAGAAAAGATGTACGTAACCAATCTATTAATCCGTTAGGCAGTTATGGAAATACAGATAAGACTTCTTTTAACCTATTACAAAGAGCTTTAGGAGAATCCTATGATTTAGGGTCATTTGAGGATTTTATACAACCAGAAAATACCAAAAAATTCCAACAATGGGCAGGTATTCCTGATGATGGTTTAGCAGGAGAACAGACTTTTAGTTATAGACCTCAACTAACAATGACTTCTAAAGAAGTAGGACAAGCAGAGCAATCTACATTAAGAGGAACTGATATAAAAGTTAATGTAGCTGCTGCAACAGCTCCAGTTTCCGTAAATAATAACCCAGAAGATCTCAAAGACATAATCTCACCATTTAACCTTAATAAAGCTAAACAACTTGGTAATATAGCAACTGGAGCACAATTAGCTACAGCTATTCCAGGACTTACTACAAGAGCATCTGATGTAAATTATGATAGAGTTACTGCTCCAGAAATTGATTTATCTGCCCAAAGGAGAGCTTCTGAACTTTCAAGAAATAGAATAATTGCTTCTAATAGAGCTGGAGCAAGAGGTGCTGATAGTGTAGGTATGGCTCTTAACTTTTTAGGAGCAGCTAATGCTGGTGCACAAGGACAATATGGTAATGAAGTTGCTCAATCATTTTTGTCAGAAGAACAATTTAATAAACAATCTGAGTTTGAAGCCTCTAAAATTAATGCTGATATTAGTAGAGCAGAGCAAGAGGCGAGGATTGCTGAAGAAGATGCTGCAAGATCTATGCAACTACAAAGTTTAGCTGATATGGCTGGATATATAGGTATGGGTGCTGCTGGACAAAATCAACTATCTATGGCTGAAGGTCAGATTAATATGTTACAAAATATGGGAGACTTTATTTATGGTATGGATGAAAATGGCAACCCTGTTATAAGAAAGAAAGATAAGGTTACTGCTTCAAAATATGGTGGAGTAATTAAAAGAAATAGGAGAAAATAAGATATGGCAAGATTTTTAACAGCTCCAAGAAGACAAATGGTTAATCCTTATCCTGAGGTTAATGTAGATTTCTATAGTAACCTTATGAACCAAACTCAACAGAATCTTAATCAAGCTACTCAGATGCAATCTCAAGCTTTAGATTATATTTATAATCTTCCTGTTTATTCAGAAGAAGACAGAGCATCTGTAATTACTCCAGCAGAAGAGAAATTTAAATCTATGCTAGATTCTGAATTTATATCTCCATCTCAAGTAGCTGGTACTATAATGGATGTAAGAAGGGAAATACAGCCTGGAGTACAAGCTTTACAAGCTAAGTCTAAAGCTGCTGAAATGTATGATAAACTTAAGTTACAGTATGGAGTTAACGCTTTAATGGGTACAGATCCAAGAAGTTTATCTATAAAAACAAAAGAAGGTAGTTGGAGAGACCCCTCTCAATTTAAAGCTTCTGGAGTAAATATGGAAGATATTGATAAATTATTCTTACAAAGTCAAACAAGTAACCTTAATAAACCTGGAGGAATATCTTATATAGTAGGTAAAGGAATAGATGTTAATGGTGTACCTGAAGGAGTTATTCAAACTGTAGAATCCAAAGGATTATCAGAACAAGAAAGAAATAAATTATATCATCCTAATAGTCCTTATGCAAGACAATTAGCTGAAAGCCAACTTCAATCTATGCCAGAACTTTTAGATGTAACTGGTGGAGATAAAGAAAAAGCCCTTCAAGCAATTATAAATAGAAACTGGAGTACAAGTGGAAGCTATAAACAGGATGTAAATTATGGTAGTATGGGAGACCCTTCTTATACTAAACCAGAGACAGAAATTCCTACAACAATACCCACTCCTGGTAGAAGAGAAGATGTAGCTGCTG
>CAYPNO010000383.1:0-1941 GCA_964411865.1 uncultured Desulfuromonas sp.
GGAGGCATTCTGGCAGGAGACCTTTCGCTGGTTGAAACAACGTGGTCTTAGCGAAGTTCGCTATGTCGTGTCCGACGACCACAGCGGACTGGTCAATGCATCCCAGCGCTGCTTCCAGGGAGCCATATGGCAACGGTGTCAGGTTCACTTTATGCGCAATGTGCTCTCGCATACCAGCGCTCGTCACAAGGCAGAGATGGGCGACGGCCTGAAAAGGATCTTCAGTGCCGAGACCGCCAAAGAGGCACGGCAGCGGTTTGATGAACTGGCGCAGCAGATGGAAAAGAAGTCCAGGAAGTGATGGACAAAATAAACAATCGCCCCAGAAAATGCCTTGGCTTCAAAACACCCAATCAGGTGTTTTTTGGAATCAATCCACCTGTTGCACTTACGACTTGAATCTGTACAGGGTTTTTAATTTTATAAGGAGAAGAAAGACCCATGACCCCCTGGAGCGACGGCTATATGGCCGATATCGGCTATACGTTATAAATGACAGACAATGACAATTTGAATTTCAAACATGTCTCACATTTGAGGGATAAAGGCAGAGGGAGGACGGATGAAAAGAAAACCTGAAGACACATCAGACACCTACACTCCGCCCTTTACGGTCTCCGCTAAAGCGATTTCGCTCGTCGCAGAGATTTCGGCGATGATCGAACGCTATGCGATTCGATTGGAACGGCAGGATTCATTGCGCCTTCGCAGGGCGAATAAGATCAAGACGATTCACTCTTCACTGGCGATCGAAGGGAACACCCTGACCGAAAATCAGGTTTCCGATCTACTGGACGGAAAACGGGTGGTGGCACCGCTGCGTCAGATTCAAGAGGTGAAAAATGCGATCGCCGCGTACGATTTAATCGCCGAGTTAAGCCCTTTTGATGTCAATGACCTGCTGCGCGCCCACAGAACCTTGATGACTGCTCTGGATGATTGTGCCGGGAAATTCAGGTCAGGCGGTGTCGGCGTGTTTGCTGAAGATCAGTGCATTCACATGGCACCACCTGCCGATCGGGTACCAACTTTGATGAGCGATCTTTTTCAATGGCTGACAAAGGCTGAGGATCATCTGCTTATACGCAGTTGCGTGTTTCATTATGAGTTTGAATTTATCCACCCCTTTGCCGACGGAAATGGGCGTATGGGACGGCTTTGGCAATCACTCATCCTCGGCCAACTGCATGAAGCGTTTCTCGCCCTCCCCGTAGAATCCATGGTGCATGACAATCAACAGGCCTATTACGATGCGATCAATGAAAGCACCAAAGATGTCAATTGTGGTCTGTTCATCGACTTCATGCTCACAGAGATTCATGAGGCACTCAAAGTGTATCAATCTGAAAAAGCATCAGATGGCGGAGTGATTGGCGGGGTGATTGGCGGAGTAAACGAAGTATTGACATATATTCAACGGAACCCCGGATATCGCGCTAACGCTATTGCGAACGCACTTAAAATATCCCTGCGATCGGTGGAGCGGTATCTCTCAGAGCTTAAGAATAATGACAAGATTGAATTTCGAGGGGCACCGCGAAATGGGGGATATTTTTTGAAGGATGAAGGTGGAGAGGTGAAGGATGAACAATAAAAATGAAACAAATAGGGTCAATCCCAATGCATGGCTGGTGAGGCTCGGTGAAGAAGTCCGCCTCAATGGCTATGTTTTGAAGGCGGAAGGCGGAAGGCGGAAGGCGGAAAGCAGAAGGATGAAGCTGGATCGCAGCTGCGTGGTGTGCATGAGGGCGACGCGATTGTTTGGAAAGCGGAAGGCGGAAGAACGAAAATTGAATGGAGAGTTGGGCGAGTTTATCGAAAGAGGGTGACGGGTGATGGTGTCGAACTCTGGTTCGACAGAATTGCTTCTTTTCATCCTTCCTCCTTCAGCCCTCAGCCCTCAGCCCTCAGCCCTCAGCCCTCAGCCCTCAGCCCTCAGCC
>CAYPNO010000384.1:0-1921 GCA_964411865.1 uncultured Desulfuromonas sp.
ATCTGCACCGATAGGCTCTACAGCGCTGTAGTATATCCCTGTCGGGGTGGAGGCCTGATCTTTGCCACTCTCAAGCAGGGTATTAGCCTGACTCAGGGTTGTAAGCGCATTAATGGAATCATCGATGCAGCACACGAGGCGATGTTTAGCGCTCGGATCAAAAGCGGTACGGTTTCGAGCAGCCAGTTGGCGTACCTGCTCAGTACTGGGCGCTGTGTTGGGTTCCACGCCTACGTTCTCTTGCAAGTCTATTTGGCTCTGCCCAAGCTGGTGCTTAAGGTCTGCCAGCGTTGCAGCACTCCATGCCAGAATCTGGGGGCAGCCATCCCAATCGCAGGAGCGTTTTGCATGCTGGTATTCTTCCAGAATACAGTGGTAATTACTTCCGCCAAAGCCGAAGGCACTCACCCCAGCTCGGCGGGGCTTGTTCGGCTCCGTTACCCAAGGGCGCACTTCGGTGTTGACATAAAACGGACTGTTGCCGGCGGTAATTATATCCTGCGGCTTGGTTACATTGATTGTGGGGGGGAGAATCTTGTTATGCAGCGCCAGCACCGTTTTGATGAGTCCGGCGGCACCAGCGGCGGCCTTGGCGTGGCCAATCTGGGATTTAACCGAGCCTAAGGCGCACCAAGGAGCGCCATCGCTGTCACCAAACACTTCGCGCAGGGCTTTGATTTCGGTAGCGTCACCGACCATGGTACCGGTGCCGTGTGCCTCGATCAGGGTAATATCGCGTGGTTCTACATTGGCGAGTTTTTGGGCATTTAAGAGGGTACGTTTTTGCCCGTTGACGCTGGGTTCATAGATAGCACCACCCTTGCCGTCACTGCCGCTGCCGACACTCTTAATGACTGCGTAGATGTGGTCTCCGTCACGTTCCGCATCTTCCAGACGTTTTAAGGTGACAAGGCCCAGACCTTCGCCAATCATGGTGCCGTCGCTTGCTTCATCGAATGGGCGGATCTGGTTGGTAGGGGATAGAGCCGGGGTTTTGCTGAAGCAGGTGAACATGAAGATATCGTTAAAGGTGTCAATTCCACCGGTGACCACCATATCCGCATGCCCGCATGCCAGCTCCATTGCCGCAATATGTACCGCACTTAAGGAGCTGCCACAGGCTGCATCCACCACGCTGTTACTGCCGCCGAGGTTGAATTGTTTGCTGATGCGTCCGGCTACGACATTGCCGAGCAAACCAGGGAACGAGTTTTCCTGCCACGGAACATAAGAAGCGCTGATGCGCTCAACTACTTCATCTGCCACCTCCGCTGGAACCCCTGAATCAAGGAGTGCTTTCTTCCAGATAGGGTGTCCGAGTCTGGCCCCGAGGGGGATCACCATCTCCAGTGCGCCGGTTACTCCGAGCAGCACTGAAACCCGCTCACGCGCGAAATCTCCGTCTGGATCGTAACCCGCATCGCGCAGGGCTTCACGAGCGGCGATAAGACCCAAAAGTTGGGAGGTATCGATCGCTTCGATAATATTAGGCTGAATATTAAATTCCAAAGGATTGAAATCAACCGGATCGAGAAAGCCGCCTCGTTTACCATAGGTATGATCAGCACACCTTGGATCTGGATCGTAGTAGTCTGAAACGCGCCAGTGGGTTTCAGGAACTTCAGTGATCGCATCCATCTTGTTTTTAATGTTGGCCCAATAGGTGGATTTATCAGCCGCTTTGGGGAACAGGCAGCCGATCCCCACAACCGCAAGAGGGATGGCTGGAGTCAGCTGAGAGGACGAGTTGCTATCCTTTTTAAAATCTGGTTTTGAATTCATCGTTTGGTTCCTGTATTAAATCCATGGCTTCAGTCAAACAGGTTAACCACCTGCCGAACCCATAGATGACGCGCAAAATCAAAGACTTCTTTTGGAAAGTAAGGGATTGATTTTATGTGCAAGGCTTAAAAATAATATT
>CAYPNO010000385.1:0-1917 GCA_964411865.1 uncultured Desulfuromonas sp.
TGGCTACACAGGTTGGTGCCCCTTCCAGTATTGCAGTTGTTTCGAGATACGGAAAAACTGCATTTAAACTCCATCCATTACTCACAACGTCTACTAAGACCGTTATCTTGGTTCCGGCTTTAGCTATTGGAATGTCGTTGAAAGTTGCCCCATGAGCTATTACAAGATGGGTGGATGGATCGGTTGGGTCTGGCAATACTTGTTCATCGGGTGCTGCTACGATTTCTTTTACCCGCAAACGTTCCATAGCCAGTATGCAGAATTCGCCTGTCGCCCAATCAGAATCTATTCCGCAAGCATCCCATACCTTAACTTCTAAGATAAAATCGCTTACTTCCGACTCCCAAAAAGGCCCGGGCTGTACCGGATCTTCACTTGTGGTCATTTCATAATACTCATCACTGGATAATACCTTACCGGTGTCATGTATTATGGTATCGTCTAATTTCTTGATTACAACTTGATAAGCACTCTGCTCGTCCCCATCTGCATCAACGTATTCCCATTCAAATTTGGGAATGGTGGTTAGATAACAACCAATCGGTATATCTAAAATTGGCGGTTCTGGTTTGTGGTTTACATTTAACACTACCGCCGCGTCTATGCCCGGATTGGGTGCTTTTATCTTCGGTGTTACGTTAGGGTCCTCGGTTTCTAGTTCAGCACGCCACTTAACATCCTCACCCTCTGCGACTTCAATCCATAAGCTAGGGTTGTTTGATAATGGATTCACTTCTCCGGCATCACCTATCACAGTCCAGGTAGTCCCGTTATCTTCAGTTAACTCTGCTACCGAGCCGGCCATCGTTCCACTCACCCGCCAACAGGCTGTCCAGTCTATGTCATCTGCGGTCACATACCATGTGACTTTGGTTTGTGGCGGTAATATATGATAAGCCCTTAATCGAAGAAAACTTACCGGTTCGCCCGGGTCGATTGTTAATGATTGCGCTACTGCACCCGTCCTGTATAAACCTGTGGCAACTATTTCTGCGACCTGTACCGATAAGGCTTCGTTATAGACCATTTCCGTTCCATCGAACATATAGTATTTAATATCCTGCCCATCCGCAATTAGTAAATCGTTTGTTCCTGGCCGCATAGCTACCGAAGTGGGTTTATTTAAGCCGGTGGTTACTGATAAGGCATTAGAATAAGCCATTGTACCGCCATCTAAGGCGTACTGTTTGATTTCAGTGCCATCGACAACAACAACGTTTCCTTCATCCGTTGCTACTGATTTCGGATCGCTTAGTCCGGTAATGCTTAATATTGGATTGGCAACAAGTTCAGTTCCGGTAAAACTATAGTATTGAGCCTGATCTTTTTCAAGCACTATGCAATCAAAGTTGTCGCTATTTAAGGCCATATCTAAAGGATTAGAAAGGCCGCTCAATGATAATAACGGTGATTGTATCATGTCAGAACCATCATACATATAGTAATCTACCGCATCCTCGGACAAGACAGCCTTATCATACTCTCTGGCCCCGATGCTTAAAACATTGCTCAATCCATTAATACTCAGGAGCGGGTTGGCGACCATCCCCGCACCGAATGAATATTGAGTTACCGTTCCGCTATCCGCTACAACTATATCTGGATAAGTCGATGCCGCGATTGCAACCGGATTGCTTATGCCAGATACCGACAAAAAAGAGTTTTCAATCATTTCCGTGCCATCAAATGAAAAGTGTTTTATTTCCGTAGGAGTCATGACAATATAGTCGTAACCCATCCCACTGAAGGCTATGGCCTTACCAGGGTAATACTCTGGCAGGGTTATCTCTTTAATATCAGTATCTACTTTGGCAGTTGTCGCTGTTGTATCTATATAAGTTAAAGTATCTGCTGGAGTTATATAATATTTATAATCATCGGCATAGGCGTTTCGTGTGAGGATGATTATAAAGAAAA
>CAYPNO010000386.1:0-1895 GCA_964411865.1 uncultured Desulfuromonas sp.
CGAAGTACATCATTCCTCCTGTGAGAAAACTTTAAGGGAGATAGTAAAGGAAGAGGCTTTTGCATATTCGATAGCACTTTGGACATAATCACCCTCTTCCTCATATTCCTTTGCCGCAGTTTCACAGGCCTTTATCCGGCCTGCGAGCCAACTTTTATATTGTTCTTGTTTCATTTTGGAAGCACATCCAGAGATATTTTGTATTCCTTGCCACTATCAAAAGAAAGGAGGAGTTCACCATGCCCTTTCCTTATTTCCCCTCTTTCTATGAGCACTGAATCTTCCCTCATATTAGCATACTCTGGGAGAACGTGTTCAAGAAAAGCATACAGATCATCACCGCAGACTTTTTTCATCTTTAAGCCTCTGTTTAAATTTTACTTCCACTTCCTTCCTGTTCTGTCAAAGGGCCTTCTTTCAAATACCCAGATAGCATAAGAGACTCCGATAACATACTTCAGGATTCCTTTGTCTCCCTTCATTGATCCAGGGGCAAGCCTTCTGTTCAAGACCATTTTACCACAGGCCCAATCAGGGCCCTCCTCTTCCTTAAACTCCACAGTTACGTGGTTCTTCTCCTCCTTGGTTATAGTACAATTCTCAATTCTCTTCGGTGCTTCTTCACTCATCTTTCTCAGCTCCTTCCATAGCTTGGTCTTTTAGTTCAAGGACTTCTCCGAGAGAATCACTATCCAGGATTTCCTGATCAGAAAGGTTCTCAAGGATATTCAGGACCATAAGCGCAATTCTGGAAGCCTTCATTAGAAGGCCTCCCTCTTACTCCAGACTTCAATCCCCCAAAGAACTTCCCACACTCTCTGATAGTCAGTGTTTCCAAAGCCAGTCTGATATTCAATACCTTCAGCTTTCGCATCCTCGATATATTCAGGGTGAAGCTGAATGTTATTCCGGACACTCTTTTGGAAGTACTTTTCGGGCTCCGCCTTCTGCTTTTCCTTAAGTTCGGCATCTCTGGTTGCTTTGTTCAGGTAAAGGAAGGGCATAGGCCCTTCCCTGAATCCCTCTTCCCGGAGGGTTTTTACACTCTTCCTTACCATCTTACTCACCTCTTACCAAATCGCAGTACTCGTGCTCCAGTCGGTAATTCTCATCCCAGGCTTTCTCCAACTTTGCGTCAACAAAATTTTTGATTCTTACCATCTCAATTATCATATTGTCAAATTCCTTCTGCTCTTCCGGGCTTAGACTCCCGAGAGAGTCAAAAAGGGATTTCATGGCTCGGAGCTTCCCGAGAAGTTCCACAGATTGATCTTTTGAGGCATGGCAGTTCGCTCTTACTTCCGCAACTCTTTTAATGTCTCCGAACAGTTTAAAGTTCACTTTCTCATTCATCTTTTCATCTCCTTTTAATCTTCCTTACTCTAAAGAACGCTGTAAAAGTATAAATACCTTTTGGCCTTTTAGATAGGTTTGCCGATAGTGTTTTTCAATTTTATTGATAAAATTTAGCCTCTATTGATAGTGCCTCAGGCCCTGACTCATAAACAGTATTGTGCAAAGGTATATTGGGGAGGGCCTAAATAAGGTATAGAGACTAGAGGAAAGAGGCTAAAAAGGGTAAAAACGTATAGCAAAAAAAAAGAGAAGGGAGGCTCCCTGCCTCTCTCTGGAAATTTCATAAGTTCTCCGGAAGGAACAGCAAGAGACACTATCAACAGAATGCTCGCATCTAGAACATTCTCTGTACTCCTCCCGTCCTTCCACTTCTGCATAACAGCCTTTCAGCATATTTTAACCTCCATAGGTTTAGGTTTATGATTCCGGTGTCCTTTCCCTTTCCCATCCGGATGATACCATCCTTTATAGGAGTGGAGCCTTATTAAGGCTCCACAGGTTTTACAAGTTGATTTACAGGTCAATCCTCCCATAGTAGT
>CAYPNO010000387.1:0-1893 GCA_964411865.1 uncultured Desulfuromonas sp.
ACTACCCTTCTAATTTATCTAGAGGGGTTTTTTTTGGAGATTTCGTATGATTAATACCGAAGATACTATAATAGCTCCAGCAACTGCAGTAGGTACTGGTTCTATAGCTATTATTCGTATATCAGGTTCCGATGCTCTTGATTTTTTATTAAGATGTTTCCATCATAGTCGATCTTTGCCAGGCATGAAGAGTCATATGCTTACCTATGGCACAATTAAAAATGAAAAGGCTGTTGTTATAGATCATGTAATGGCTGTTTTTATGCAATCTCCAGCTTCGTTTACATGTGAAGATGTAGTTGAGATACACTGCCATTCTAATACATATATTGTACGCCAAATTCTTAACATATTTGTTCAGATGGGTTGTAGACTTGCTGAACCTGGTGAATTTACCTACCGTGCTTTTATGCATGGTCGAATCAATCTATCTGAAGCTGAAGCAATAGCTGAGTTAATAGGAGCTGGATCTGCTGCATCTGCAAGGGTCGCTATTCAGCATTTAGAAGGTGGTGTTTCTACACTTGCAATTCAATTGCATGATCGATTAACAAAAATAGCTGTCCAATGTGAGGCATATCTTGATTTTCCAGAAGATGAAGTAGAATTTGTCCATATTAATCCGCTAACTACTATTGCAGATTCTGTTCTAACTGATTTAGATTCCCTTCTTTCAACATTTTATGCAGGTAAGGTTTTGCGAGAAGGTTTGTCTATATTAATTTTGGGTGAGCCCAATGTAGGTAAAAGTTCTCTATTGAATAATATCTTAGGCTATGACAGGGCTATTGTTACTGATATACCTGGTACGACTCGAGACTTTATAGAAGAACAGGTCACCTTTGGTAATCTGCCTGTGAGAATTATTGATACCGCTGGTCTTCGTATTTCCACTGATATAATTGAACAGAATGGAGTTCAACGTGCTAGAGATAAGGTCAAAGATGTTGATGTTATTTTTTATGTTGTAGATGGAAGTTCTAACCAAATTTCTTTGAACGCTGCATCGGGACTGTTTCATGCTGATATCCCAGTGATCGTTGTTGTTAATAAAGTAGATAAATTGCAGCAAGTTGTTGTCAGTGAAAATAAGTTTAGTTTTAAATTTCCCCATGTGTGTATTTCAGCACTAACAGGATTTGGCATAGATTCACTCAAGAATATGGTAGAACTTGAATTTATGCTTCCAGCTGCGCCGGCCGAAGGTGTATTAACTGAAAAGAGACATTTTGATATTTTCGATCAAGTGAGAAAAGAAATTATATTATTTAGACAAGGTTTAGAAAACCAGTTACCAGGGGAATTTCTCGCTTGTCATATTTATACCGCGATGGAATCACTCGGGAGAATTACTGGTGAAACAGTTCCAGATGATATTCTAAATCAGATTTTCTCTAAATTCTGTGTAGGAAAATAATGTTTCACGTGAAACATAGGCGATAATTATGTCAATTTGTGAAGAAAAATATGATGTTATAGTAGTGGGCGCAGGGCATGCCGGTTGTGAGGCTGCTATGGCAGCTGCGCGAATGGATGCCAAAACCTTACTCCTGAATTTAAGTTTAGATGCGGTGGCGCAAATGTCATGTAATCCTGCTATTGGTGGACTTGCGAAAGGGCATTTGGTGAGAGAAATAGACGCTATGGGTGGACAAATGGGTTTAGCCATAGATGCGACAGGAATACAGTTTCGCACCCTTAATACTAAAAAAGGACCGGCTGTGCGCGCGTTAAGAGCTCAGGCTGACCGTATGGCTTACTCGCGCTATATGAAGGGAGTTGTGGAAAACTACCCGTGTATAGATCTGAAACAGGGAGTGGTGAGGAAGTTAAAAATAAAGAATGATAAAGTATGCGGGGTGGAGGCGAGAGAAGGTATTTTGTTTTCCTCTG
>CAYPNO010000388.1:0-1879 GCA_964411865.1 uncultured Desulfuromonas sp.
AAACCCTAATTAGAAGCCATTCCAAACTCCATAACAGCTCCGAAATGAATGAAAGGCGGTAAATGATGCCAGAGAAGCGTATAATTGAGCTGGAGAGCAGAATAGCCTTCCAAGAATATCAGCTTAGTGAATTGAGTAGCCAGATAGCAGATCAGCAAAAACAGATTTTAAAACTTAATTCTGTTCTAAAGAAAGTCTTTGAACGAATCGCAACCAGCTCAGGCGGATCTTTCAGTTCTGCTCACAGTGCTGATGAACGTCCACCTCATTACTAATATCAAACTGGTCTTTATTCAACGCAAAAAGAATTTCCCCCTTATTACGCTGTCCATGCAGTTTATAAAGAGTATTTAAGCTGTAATGTGAGCTACTGCAAAGACAAAAGAATTGTATATTGAATTAGACGTGTTGGGGCAGGAGAGGAAATGAAAATCAATAAGATAGCCGGTAAGTTGTCAATATGGCGCAGCCAAATAACTGCCAGCCGCAATGGACCGTTGCGTGCTGTGTTGCTTGCGGGTTCCCTGTTTCAGCGTGAACGCTGTGTAGAGAAGGCTGCAGCTTTGACCTATAGCACTTTACTCGCCCTGGTACCTTTGCTGGCGATAATGTTTGCCCTCCTCAAGGGTCTTGGGGTGCATAACACCTTGGAGCCGCTGCTGCTTAAATATTTGGCCAGTGGTTCTGATGAGGTTGTAACTAAGGTTCTTAATTATATTAACAACACCAACGTCGGTAGTCTTGGTGCGGTGGGGCTCGTAACGTTACTGCTGACAGTTTTGTTTTTGCTCAGCAATGTGGAAAAAGCTTTTAACTGCCTGTGGAATGTCCGCGAAAACCGCTCCTGGTTTCGACGCTTCGCCGATTATTTTTCCGTCATCTCCTTTGGGCCTATTTTCTTACTTGCCGCAATCTCAATGAGCAGCTCTTTGCGCAGCCAGACCTTCGTGCAGTGGATTCTGAAGCAGCCATTGCTGGGAGAAGCTGTGATTGTGATGCTGGAAGTTACCCCTTTTTTGGTGATATGGACCGCTTTTATCTTTCTATATCTGTTTATGCCCAACACTAGGGTACGTTTCAGTTCTGCTGCTGTTGGCGGTATTACGGCTGGAACCCTGTGGCTTCTAACCCAGTGGGGTTATGTAAGTTTTCAGATTGGAGTGGGCAAGTATAATGCTATTTATGGCACCATGGCGGCTCTGCCCGTATTTATGATCTGGCTGTATATCGGCTGGATGATTGCTCTGGCCGGTGGGGCTCTGAGTCGGACGTGGCAAGACCGTGAGACGCTGACACTTGAACATAGCGGGCAAGAGACCACTTGGCACCCTCTGCAGGTGCTGGCGCTTTTGTCCATGCTTTACCGCAGATTTCAAGCAGGGGAAGAATCTTGGAGCGAGGCGGAGCTGCTGTCTGCCTCAGGCATGGAGCCCCAGGTGAGTCTTTCTGTGCTGTATTTCTTGGAGCAAAAAGGGGTCTTGGTCCGTTTTGAGGGGCAGGGAGGCGATGTGCATATCTTACCTCAGTACAGTGCCGCCAACGTGGATTTGGACCAATTGTTGACCCCGGAGTTGAACATCAGCGAGGCAGACGCTGTAGGCCTCAAGGTTTTGCTGCAGCACTGGGAAGCGATGCAGAATGCTTATCTAAGGGAGCATAATCTTGAAACTATGCTTGGAGAAAGTATTCAAGATAAGAATGTGCCGTGACTTATTTGTATCTACCCCTTGAGCCATGACTAGAGAAGTTGATTTATTTGCTCCAGAGCAGAGCACGCGCCCAAAGCAATGGAGATGTGCGGAGGCTGGATGTGGGCTTTACGCGGATTAATGCGCACCACACTGGGATCATAGGTCTCCCCCAATCGCACGCTTAGGTG
>CAYPNO010000389.1:0-1859 GCA_964411865.1 uncultured Desulfuromonas sp.
CTAGGGGTCGCCCTGATATAAGCCACACCGTCGACAGGAAGATCCAGATAACGACGAAGTTGTCCTCTGGGATCAGCCGAAGGACCTTGGGTTTCAGGCGCCTCAATCTTATTTTCACACAAGATTACGTGACCATCCTCCAGCGTAAAACGCATATCTGGGCAACAGGTTGTCCCTAAATAACTTACCTGCGTTTCGACAGAGGCAATAACGGGTTTTCCCCAACCGTTCTGGGCAGCATATTCTCCGAGAAGCACTTGAGAAAATTCAATATTGAAAGACGCATCCATGGTTATGAGCGCCGCCAAAAACTCCGTTAAGTGATCTTCTTTTGAACAAGTCAGGCTACGGGTGCCGAGAAAAAGATTGTGAGCCGTCAAATTGACTACTTCCTAGTAAAACCTGATTAGCACTGATCTTCCTCTATCGACCTAAAGCACGTCACTCTCGCGAATACGGGAGTCTAGAAATCTATGCAAAACCTCTGGATACCCGCCTTCGCGAGTATGACGAAATTAAAGAACAAAACTATGCGGAAGATTGATACTAATCAGGTAGTAAAAAGAGAACGATGCGGTTCGTTCCTCACCACATCCTACGAATTAACTAATATCTATTTCTTCCCCGTCACTGCCGTCACTTCAGCCAACAGCTTGCCAAACTTGCCATAGTTGACCTTGACGCCATCATCCAGGTCGATGGAGATGCGCTGGTCGGCGTAGTGGCGTAGTTCTTCGTCGAATTTGGCGAGTTCGGTTTGTTTCTTTTTGAGGCTGTCGAGTTCTTTTTGCAGCTTCTTCTGGGCTGATGCACTGGATGCTTTTTTTACTTCATTGTCGAGGTACTCGGCGCGGGCAGAATACTTACCCTGCAAGGGGATGACGTATTCGTTGCGCATGCGTGACAGGGTCGACTCATTGTAGCGGTGCAGATAGACGAGGCATTCGAAGGCCTTAGCTTTGCCGCTGGAGAAGAGCCAATAGATCGGGCGTTTTTTGTAGGTTTTCAGATGGTCTTTGAAAAACTTGGTCGACAAATACCGCCGGATGGCCTCATCCGGGGTTTCACTCCCTTTTTGACCCAGGTTTTCTGCCAGGAATGCCATGTTTTCTTCGAGAGTTTCCGAACCCCAGGCTATTTGAATAAATTCACGCACGCGATTGGCCGCATCATCATCGAACCAATCCATATCGGTGACAGGCACAATGCCGTCATCATCGGCGGGGAACTTTTTGTAGCGGCTGGGGTCGAAGCCCTCGTTGCCGCTGTGGGCGTAGATGAGACCCGGCGCTTCCAGACTGTAGCGGCCCATCATGCAGCCGATGGCGTAGGAGACCAGCTCCTCCATGGTGTCCTGGCGGAACCTGTCCCATTGTTCCTCGACCGTGAGCTTGCCGCCGTAGCGGTAGGCAGGATTCACCGTGAGGGTGATCTGCTCGATGGGAACGTCGGGGGTGAGTTCCTCCGCCAGGCCGTAGGCGTCGATGAAGAGGCGGTTGTTCTCCTCTTCGAGGCGCTTCACCTCGGCGATGGTGTCCTTGTTCTGGGCGATCCAGGCGGTGTAGCTGGAGTCGAGGGTGGGCGTGGGGTCGGAGGATGTCGTCAGGAGAGGGAGGGATTGGAAGTCCCAGGAACGTTCGTAGGCGTTCCAGTCAGTTCTTGTTGACTCAACGAGCGCCTTCACCACGCAGTCGATTTCTGTCTTCTGTCCTAGTGCCTGTTGCTGGAGAACAGGAAGGCCTGCTACATTGCCAACCTGAAAGTTCAGCGTCGGATTCATCGCCTTCATGAATCCGAATACCTGCTTCGAGCAAAGCAGCCCGGTGATCCAATAATGATCGCGCGCGGATGGGAACGCC
>CAYPNO010000390.1:0-1859 GCA_964411865.1 uncultured Desulfuromonas sp.
ACTATACTGATTACATTAAAAGCCGCACCGATTGGGAGTTTGTTAAAGTCTACACGGACGAGGGGCTTTCCGGACTGAATGCGAAAAAGCGCGATGGTTTCAACCGGATGGTGGAGGACGCCCTCGCAGGAAAAATAGACCTTATCGTCACCAAATCCGTCAGCCGCTTTGCTCGCAATACAGTGGACAGCCTGGTCACCGTCCGCAAGCTGAAGGAAAAAGGCGTGGAGGTGTATTTCGAAAAGGAGCAAATTTTTACCCTCGATAGCAAGGGGGAACTGCTCATCACCATTATGTCCTCGTTGGCGCAGGAGGAATCCCGCTCCATTTCTGAAAACGTCACTTGGGGTCAACGCAAGCGGTTCTCGGACGGAAAAGTCAGTCTGCCGTACAGTCAGTTTCTCGGTTATGAACGCGGGCAGGACGGTATACCGCAGATCGTGGAAGATGAAGCAGAGCTAGTTAGGCGCATCTACGAGCTTTTCATGAGCGGAAAGACTGCCTGTGCTATTGCAAAGTTGCTTACCGCCGAGGGCATACCCACTCCGGCAGGCAAGGTCAAATGGCAGGTTAGCACGATTGAAAGCATCCTCACAAACGAGAAATACAGGGGGTCGGCAAAACTTCAGAAACGATTTACTGTGGATTTTCTTACAAAAACTATGAAACCAAACGAGGGCGAGATTCCGCAGTATTGGGTAGAACATTCTCATGAGCCAATCATTCTGCCGGACGAATGGGATGTCGTTCAAAAAGAGTTTGCACGACGCAAGGCTCTGGGGCGCAGTTACAGCGGGAACGGTATATTCGCCTCCCGTATCATCTGCGGCGATTGTGGCGGGTTTTACGGCTCCAAGGTCTGGAATTCCACCAGCAAGTACCGTCGCACGATTTTGCAGTGTAACGCGAAATTCAAGGGCGAGCACAAATGCACGACGCCCCATCTAGATGAGGAGCAAATCAAGACCCGATTCCTCGTCGCCTTCGACACCCTGTTCGGCAGCAAGGAGGCCCTTCTTGAGAATTGCGAACAGGTTCGAGCCATGTACACGGACTGTACCGCCATCGACGCTGGGCTTGCGGAGCTGCTCCGTGAGCTCGATGTTGTCGCCGAGCTGACGCGAAAGTGCATCGAGGAAAACGCCGTCAGCGTCCAGAACCAGGACGAGTACTTTTCCCGCTATAACGGCTACGTGGAGCGGTATGACGCCGCAAAAGTGAAGGTCGAGGCGTTGGAACAGGAACGGACGCTGCGGTTAGCACGGGCGGACGCTTTTGAAACCTTCATCCGCACGGTGAGGGATATGGACACCATCCCCGCCGAGTTTGACGATAAACTGTGGCAGAAGACCATCGATACGGTCACGGTGAAGAGTGACGGAACGCTGGTGTTCAAGTTCCAAAACGGGATAGAGATTGAGGGATAATAAAACAGCCCATTTGTTCAGCGGCGAGCGGCGCGGCAAATGGGCTGCTTATTTAAGAGTGCAAGGGTGAAAAGAGGGGTATCATCGTGCATCCGCACCCTCTCTTTATGACCGGGTTCAAAAAGAAGCCTCCTATTGGGGATAAACCCGAATTGCTTTGTGGATCGTATTATCCCCGGTAAGCAACAAATCTCATGAGCATTGCCGCGACTTGTGCGCGGGTGGCATTGCCTTGAGGATCAAGCTTTGCCCCTTCTCCCTGCATGATGCCGGCGCCGCAAGCCCACTGGATGGCAGGAATAGCGTATTCAGAGATATCGAACGCATCGTCATAGGAAAGAATATTGGTTTCTTCACCGACGCTTATGTCATAGCCCGTGTACCCGGCATACCGATATAAAATAACTGCCATCTGCTCACGCGTTATCGGAT
>CAYPNO010000391.1:0-1855 GCA_964411865.1 uncultured Desulfuromonas sp.
ATATTGAGAAGATCATGCGCACCTATAAAGAGCGAAAGGAGATCGAGAAATACGCCCATGTGGCTGAGTTTGCCGAGATAAAGGAAAACGACTTCAACCTCAATATCCCCCGTTATGTGGACACCTTTGAGGAGGAAGAGGAAATCGACATCGATGCGGTGCAGAAGGAAATTGATGCGCTGGAAAAAGAGCTGTTGGAAGTCAGAAAACAGATGGCGGAAAAACTTCAGCAGATTCAGAGGTAATCACAGATGGACAAGAGAATGAAGTTTGAAGAGAGAAGTTTGAAGGACGAAACGAAGAGAGATTTGCTCGGAATGGTCGTTGAGGGGGGATATCATGCCAGATAACAACAACCAACCACCCAAGGGCGAGCTTTTGGTTTATCAGGGAAAGGGGCTTCATAGCCCCGTCCAAGTGCGATTGGAAGGGGAAACGGTCTGGCTGAGTCAAAAATTGATGTCGGAGCTTTATGGCGTTTCTGTGCCGACCATTAATGAGCACATATCCAATATTTATGAAGATGAAGAGCTACTTCCCGAGGCAACTATTAGGAAATTCCGAATAGTTCAAACCGAAGGTGTAAGGCGGGTAGGACGACTGATTGATCACTATAATCTGGAAATGATTATTGCCGTCGGCTTTCGGGTACGGTCAAGACGGGGGGCTCAGTTTCGCAAATGGGCCAATGAGCGGATCTCAGAATATCTGGTCAAGGGCTTCACCATGGACGATGAGCGGCTCAAGGGTAACGCTGGAATCGTTGATTATTTTGACGAACTTCTGGCTCGCATCCGGGAAATCCGTGCCAGTGAAGCCCGTGTTTATCTAATGATTAAAAATATCTTTGCTCTGGCCGGCGACTATCAGGAAGGCGCAAAACAGACCCAGCTCTTTTTTGCCACCATACAAAACAAGATGCACTATGCCGCTACCGGTTTGACCGCAGCCGAAATCGTAAAACAACGTGCCAATGCCGAATTGCCCAACATGGGACTCACCAACTGGAAAGGTTCACGGGCACTGAAAACAGATGTCGGCACTGCCAAAAACTATCTGGATAAAACCGAGATCGACACGCTTAACCGGATCACGGTGATGTTTCTTGATCAAGCTGAATTCCGTGCGCAAAGACGCCAGACTCTTCAAATGACAGACTGGGAAGTCTTTCTTGATAAATTTCTTACAGACGTAGAACTGCCCGTTCTTGAAAGCGCCGGGGAAATTAGCAGGAAAGTCGCATTGGATTATGCGAATCTGCAATATGACCATTTCGCCGAGAAACGCAGATTGGAAGTCCAGCAAAAGGCGGATCAACACTACATCGAAAACCTGAAAAAATCTGCCGAAACCTTGAAGCGCAATAGACGGAAAAACGGTGGGAACCAATGAAGAGTGAAGTTGGAAGTTTGAAGGGTGAAAGGAAGAGCGATTTGCCGGAACGGTCATTTGAGTTTGCTAAGCGGATTGTATTGCTGTGCAGGGCTTTGGATGAAAAACCGGGAGTAAGCCGCACCCTGGCAAATCAGCTATTGAGATCAGGAACTTCTGTTGGAGCAAATATTGAAGAAGGCCAGGCATCGCAAAGCGAAGCCGATTTTGTTTCCAAATACAGTATTGCCTGCAAAGAAGCGCGTGAGACCCATTATTGGTTGAGACTCCTGTGTACAACCGGAATTGTTGAATAAAACAAGCTTGCTGATCTGACGGGTGAGTGCAGTCAGCTGATTGCAATATTAACTACGATTATAAAACAAATGAAGGAGAGGAAGAAATGAAGTTAGAAGTTAGATGTTTGAAGTTTGAAAATGTTTTCTTTCTCACTTCTCACTTCACTCTTCACATTTTTTACCGG
>CAYPNO010000392.1:0-1854 GCA_964411865.1 uncultured Desulfuromonas sp.
ATGTTTTCTGGAACTTTGTGTAAAGTTTCATCATTAACTTCTATCTTCTCTGCATCATAAGGAATAATATCTAAGTTGATAATTGAATTAGTAACTTGTTTAATTCCTCTTTCCTTTTTAATATCTGCTAATGTTTTTTGATTCATTGACATATAAAAGCTTTCTTGTGGTGTTAAGTCTGCTTCATTTAAATCTCCACCCTTAGAAGTTGTTTTTATGTTTCCAAAGAATTTAGCTAAATAAATATCTGTTGGAGCTAAAGCTACATTTTTAAGCTTACCATCTGCACCCATTACTTGTTTAGTTGATAATAAATTTGCCATTGCTTCGTACATTGGTTTTTGTGCTGGGTTATTAAAATCAAACATTGATACATTTAATCCTATAATATTATCAAGAGGTAATAATTCTACTTCATAAACTTTCTTACCATCTGCACCCATAGTAAATTTCTTAGTAGTTATTGGAACATTAAAGCTTAATGGTATTTTTATAAATTCTTGATTTGCTAATGTTTCCCAAGCTGGCAATTTAATAGAGTTTTTAGTATAAACTGCATTAATGCTTACTTCTAATTTATCTTTTTCATCTGGAAAAGGATTTCTAATAGATTTGATTTCATATTTAGCTTGTGCTTTCTTTTCATATTCAGAGAATGTAATATTTCCATAAACAACAACTCTTTTACCTCTTAAAGAGGCTCTTAAATTTGCCTTTTGAGTTTTAATTGCTGTTTTTCTTGCTAATAATTCTCTATCTCTTTGTTCTTGTGACATTTGTTGATATTGCATTTGTTGCTCTGGTGTAAGTTTTGTTATATCAATTTCACCATCTGTTGGGTTGTCACAAATCATATCCATTAAACTTTTAACATCAAGTGTTTCATGAGTAAAATCTCCAATTTCAAATTTCTTTACTGTCCAAGTTTCAGCTTGTTCAATTGTGTTTTTATCTGTTGCTAAATCCATAGATATTGGATTAAACTTTTTAGCTCCTTTTGCTCTAAAATAAAATGTATCTGCATTTCCTTCCATATTAAAATCACCTAAATCTAAATATGTTTTGTCTTTTGCATCTGTTTCAATTGATAATTTTAAACTTCTTGAAGCATAAGCTTTCCCATTTTTTGCAATTCCTGTTCTCTTATCCATGTATCCATATTGTAATACTGTTGAATTTTTTCCTTCTACTGTTTTTGGAACTACCGCATCCTCTCCAAGATGTAATGTTCCTATACAAGTAAACCCAGAATATATTTTTGATAAGTCTATTTTCTTTTTGTCTGTCATTATCTTACTCCCCCTATTTTTTTAGTATTAATTGTATTTCTAAATTGTACCGAACATGGTATTCCATTTGCAAATTTCCCATATCCTTGACCTTTGAAATTCATATCAACTCCTTGTTTTCTCCATTTTGCGATTTCTTCACTTCTACTTAATTCTACTTTATTATTCATCGTAAATCCTCCTTTTAGTTTAGTACATAAGTAGTATAACATATTTATTATTTTATGTCAACTACTTATTTGTACTTTTAAATAATTTCTTTTTCATTCCTTACTGACAAGAATAGTATAACATTTTTATCATTTAATGTCAACTATATTTATAAACTTTTTAAATAATTTTGATAAAATTGGCAAATTGGAACTCCATTTTTATCTTTAGCATATCCACATAAATTACTGCAATAAAAGGCATCTTGATTTATATTGGTGTGTGGAAAGTGTTGATTAATTAATACTAAATCTGTTTCATCTTTATCTATTTTTGGCAAACCTTCTATTTCCTTTACTGTTTGAATTATAAAATTTTCCATATCATCATAAATTTCTTCTGTTAGTGGATACTT
>CAYPNO010000393.1:0-1854 GCA_964411865.1 uncultured Desulfuromonas sp.
TTGCTAGTTTTGACTTTGTTCATGGGCTTAGCTGCTTGTGGTCCTACAGAAGATCCTGAAGATCCTGAAGATCCAAATGGCGGTATTACTCATGATGGTATTCCCGAAGCTTTACAAGGCAAAACATTAAAATTTGCACTTGTTAAAGAATGGGGTACAGGTACACACATGGTGACTCATATTAATGGTGTACGTGCAGAAGCAGATCGCTTTGGTATTGAATTAACTGTTGTTGATGCCAACAATGATTTAACTAAGATGGCAGATGGTATCACGACAGCTGTAACAAATCAAGTAGATGCAATTTTAATTTCACATGGTAAACCAGATGCTCTTGAAGCTGCAGTTAGAGAAGCTTTAGAAGCTGGTATTCCAGTTATTGCATTTGATATTGATTTCGATATTCCTGAATCAGTTCATAAAGGATTATTAGTAAGTATCGACCAAAATGACTTAATGATGGGTCTAATGTCAATGGCATATTTAGTTGAAGAACTTGATGGACAAGGTAATATCATATATAACCGTGTTGCTGGTGTAGCTCCAACTGATAAACGTCATCGAATTTGGGAAGGCGCAATTCTACCAACATATCCATTATTAAACGTTGTGTCAACCATTGACCAAGGTACTGATGGTGCGATGCAAAAAGCTCAAGTTGCAATGGAAGCAGCACTTCAAGCGAATGCTGATGTTGATGCGACATTTGCAGTATGGGATGAATATGCTAAAGGTTTCTATAATGCGATTGTACAAGCTGAACGTAATGTTAAATTGTATTCTATTGACATTTCTGATCAAGACTTAGCAATGATGCAACAACGTCCAGACATTTGGCGAGCATCAGCAGCAGTTGACCCAGCGGTAGTTGGACAAGTTCAAATTCGTCTTGCACTCAAGGCATTAGCTGGTGATAAGATTCCACGTTATTACTCATTGAAGCCAGTTCTAATCAAAGTTGATGATCTTCCACCGTTAAGTGAAAAACAAGTCACAATGGTTGGTTTAGCAGAATATTATGATAATTGGGGTTCAACAAACGAATTCTTCGAAAGCTGGATGCAATTAATTATTGATGAAGTTAGTAAATAAGTAAAGATTAATACAGAATAAAAGAGCGAGGCGCTCAAAAGATGGTTATGCTCTTGCTCTTTATTCTTTAAAAATTAAGGTGGTAACAACATGGATACTATTCAGAAATTAGAAATGAAAGAGATTTCAATCGAATTTCCTGGTGTTAAAGCTCTTCAAAATGTAGATTTCACAGTGAAGGCTGGTGAAATACATGCATTGATTGGTGCAAATGGTGCAGGGAAATCAACACTTATGAAAATTTTAGGTGGAGTGTATCAAGGATTTACAGGTGAAATCATGATGAATAATGAACTTGTATCCATCCACAATCCTCATGATGCAAAAAAACATGGAGTAGTTGTTGTGTATCAAGAAGTTGATACCGCACTCGTTCCTAATTTATCAGTTGCTGAAAACATTATGATTGATTACATTGTAAATGATCATAAAAAAGTTTTTATTAATTGGAAAGCGATTAAAAAAGAAGCTAAAAAAGCATTAGATATGATTGGGCTAAATGTGAATGTGAATCGCTTGGTTAGCGAATTGACATTATCAGAAAAGCAATTGGTTCTTTTAGCACGTGCAGTATTTCAAAATGCAAAATATCTTGTACTTGATGAACCAACAGCACCTTTAAGTGTTGAAGAAACTAATCGTCTTTTTGAAATCGTTCGTAAACTTCAAAAGACAGGAGTTTCCATAATCTTTATCTCACATCGATTATATGAGATTTTTGAAATTTGCGAGACGATCACAATCTTGAAAGATGGCAAATTA
>CAYPNO010000394.1:0-1852 GCA_964411865.1 uncultured Desulfuromonas sp.
TTGTGGTGCGCCCCAAAGTGATTTCGAGCCGGCCTAGTTCACTTATCCGCTCTTTATAACAAAACCCCGCTAGCCATTCATGCCTAGCGGGGTTTTGTTTTTGCGAGGTAACCCTTGGAGAGGTAATGCAGGGTTAAGCTGAGGGTAATGCACAGGTAGCTGTGGATAACGTTGTGGTCTTGTGCTCGAATGCTTGGAATAACGGCTAAGGACACAGCCTTTACAACTCTATGCCTAAGGTTTAGGCAGTTGAAGTATTTGTTTCTTTACTTACACTAAAGTTTAACGGGATACCTGTGTTGCATTTCGCGTTTAAATCAAGCCAATATCTGCCGATATACCTTTTCTATACGGCTAAATGTGTTGCTCCACGCATACTTGCGTAATATCTGTTGCGCGGCTTCAGGCGGTTGCGCCGAAGGTTGGGTTCGGATCGAGTCCATCTGAATGCGGAGGCTTTGCTCAAGTCTATGAATGAATCCTGCCTCGGCGTCTGAACGAGGGCGATCAATGCTTTCCATTTCAGGAAGTTCAACGCGCTGAACCCAAGTACAACTCATGGTGCTAAACATCTCCTTGATCCCCGGTAGGTTGGTGGTCACAATTCGGCACTTGCACCCCAGAGCTTCTAGCACCACCAGTGGAACCCCTTCATAAAAAGAGGGGAGGACGAACAGGTGGCTGGCCTTGAGCAGGCTGGCTAGGTGTTCGGGCTTAACGCTGCCATGCAAGGTTACTTTGGTACCCAGTGTTTTACTTAGGGTAACGATCTCCTCTTTTTCTGCTCCACTGCCGTCTCCAGCCAGGTGGAAATGCCACTGGGAGTCCGTAATTTTATCCAGTGCGCGAAGCAGCCAGGGAACCCCCTTAGCACGACTGAGTTTGCCGGCATAGATGATGTTGATGATGGTGTTAGCAGAAACGTTGGCGGGGGAGGCAGTGGTGGAACTGAGGTCTGCTGCTTGAAACAGAGTGCTATTGTATCCTGCTCCAACGATGTGAATTTTTTCGCTGGGAATTTCATAGGCATTAATGATCTGTTGCTTCTGTTCTAGGCTTAAGGCACACACCGCGTCGATGTTGCGGCAACCACGCATAACCTGTTGTTGCAGATGCCCACAGGTGTAAAACTGACGCAGGTCAGAACCGTGGCAACTCGCCACCAGCGGGATATTGGGGAAGCGTTGGCGCGTCAGTGAAGTCAACAGCCACAGATGATGCGCATGGATAAGGTCGGGTTGCCAGCGCGCCACAGCTTGTTGCAGACGAGTATCGAAGCAGGCTTCATAGCGCAGCAGCTCATCTGCATCCAGGTCGCAGAATCTGGCGCTGGGGTAGGGCATGACATCGCTCATCCCGACGATCTGTAGATCAATGTCATGCCCGAAGCGAATTAATTCAGGTTCCATGCATGGCAGTGAGTCGCAGTGCCGGGTAAATTCAAAATCCGCTGACACCCCAGCGAGCAGATAGTTGGTGTACCCATACCGATCGGCGTGCTGCATGGTCGCTTGTAGATATGTGCCACTGCCGGTGAATGACGGGATCTGGCTGAGGATGTGCAATATTTTCATGCGCTTGCCCCATGGACTGTTGCGTTAATTGTAGTTCTGTTCTTGTAATCAGTGCTCCCCAAATTGTTCCAAAGAAAAAACCTTTTGCAAGCGACGCCCGCAGTCTTTTTTTGCCTAAAAAGACATCCCTGTGGCTTGTTCGGATGAGGCTTGACATGCTAATTGGTAATGTCGAGTTTTCTTACATATCAAATGTAAATGTAAAATAAATCAGAGTGGTGGAGGGTAAGCAGCTAAAACAAAAGACTATTATGTTTTGGAATGAATTTTGCTTATTT
>CAYPNO010000395.1:0-1838 GCA_964411865.1 uncultured Desulfuromonas sp.
GGCCTTTTTCATTTCAACATGATAAACTCTAAGTATTTGAGGTTAATCAACTATCGACCCTTTCACGCAATTCTTTTCCTACCTTAAAAAAAGGCAGTTTTTTATCCTTTACATGGATTGTTTCACCAGTTTTTGGATTGCGACCAGTATATGCTTTATATTCCTTTACTACAAAACTTCCGAAACCACGGATTTCTATTCTACCGTTGTTACCCAGCTCATCAGTCATAGAATTAAAAATAAGATTTACTATATCTTCTGCACGTTTGTGCGTCAGATCCTTTTCCAGAGATAAGGCCTCTATCAGTTCCGATTTATTCATCTCCCCCTCCTCCCCCCCACCATCAAATGTTCCCACACAGACAATGAAGCTAAACTAAAAAACGCTCGCATACTTTACTGACTAAGTTACAGCACCTCTTCACAGTGTCAAACCAAAGCTAGTAAATCAACATCACCGCTACCCAAATGCACTCCCTGTCTTTATATAACGGTAAAAGGGGAAAGTGTCCAGATAACCTTGGCTTCCTCTTCTCCGATATTCACCCACTTATGGGGAAGATGCGATTTAAATGAAAGGCTATCACCTTTATTGAGAACATAGACATTGGTATCAATCTCAACTTGTAACCGACCAGACAAAAGATAAATCAACTCATCTCCAGGATGATACATGTTATCGATACCACTTTTACCACCCTGCGGAATTGTACAGAAAAAAGAAGTAAACTGCGGGTCGCGCAACCCCCCAGTAAAAGACTCTGTGAGCATATTAGCATTATTTTCGTAAATCGTGGTCTTACGATGGCCTTGAGAAGTAAAAACCACTTCATTGGTGGTTTTGATTTCTTCGACAAAAAAGTCAATGCTCTTTTGGAAAACAGAGGCGAGTTTCATCAAAATTTCAACGGAAGGGGTGGTTAAACCTCGTTCTATTCGAGAAATCATATTGGATGACACTTCAGAGTCATGAGCTAGCTCTTGAATGGTTAGGCTGTTAGCCAGACGAATATCTTTAAGTTTTTTCCCGATTATATTTCGCAGTTTCATTGGTTGTCTCTCCGGGTTCAGACTTACGGTTGGGCAATCACCGGAGCTGGCGAAACCACCCACAATATAGTAGCTTCCATACGTTCAGGGTTTTCCCAGCGGTGGGGCAGATTTGCTTTGAAACATATTGAATCACCCTTGTTAAGTCTGTATGTTTCACCCTCTACAACAAACGTCATACAACCTTCGACTATCAGAGCAAACTCTTCACCTTTATGCACCATGTCGACCTCGCCGCTGCCACATCCTGACTGAACAGTATCGTAAAAAACTTTAAATCCTGGGTCACGCAGTCCCTGGGTTAAACTGACTATGTAATGTTTGTCCTGAAAAAAGAATATGGGCTCACCCTCTCCCGCCCGTGTGTAGATCACCGTAGAACCTTTTTCAGCCTCTTCGACAAAGTAGCTGATACTCATCCCGAACACTTCTGCCAACTTCATCAAGATCTCTACTGAAGGGGTCGTAAGACCACGTTCTATACGTGAAATCATATTGGATGATACCATGGATTTTTGCGCCAAGATCTCAATGGTCATCTCGTTTTTAAGGCGCACATTTTTGAGTTTCTTACCGATTAGAGCCTTCACCATGATTTCTCTCCCGCTGCATGACAATAGAATGTTGTTCTACCATTCACGTATATTACCTGTCAATGTGTGTTTTATTCTATATTGATTGGCAAAGTAGTAAGAGGAACAAAGGAGATATCAGAAGTTTATTTAACGAAAAATTAATTTTTGTCTGATCAGGAAATCGTGGGTACAAGTTCCAATAGATACGGCAAA
>CAYPNO010000396.1:0-1827 GCA_964411865.1 uncultured Desulfuromonas sp.
ACAGGCGAGAGTGAACCGGTTGAAAAGATCCCAAACATTATAAAACAAGGAGAATTTTCTTGGATACTCATCCGTTTTATGTTGATAGTGGTGCCTGTGGTGTTGTTTATCAACGGCTTTACTAAGGGCGATTGGCTAGGTGCCTTGCTGTTCGCAATTTCCGTTGCAGTAGGTTTGACACCGGAAATGCTCCCGATGATTGTTACTACCTGTCTTGCAAAAGGTGCGGTGGCAATGTCCAGGAAAAAAACAATCATTAAAAACCTGAATTCCATTCAAAACCTTGGTTCTATGGATGTACTATGCACCGATAAAACAGGAACTATGACACAAGACAAGGTTGTGTTAGAGTACCATTTGGATGTACATGGCACAATTTAACCTAGGAAAAAAGTGTAAACTCCTGCCAGAACAAACCAATTAGTGATAAAGGGTTAGCATTGTTTGTGGAGCACGGGGTCAGTCCCCGCGGTTGGGCGGTAGTTCTGTCTTTCTAAGCGGTAGCGAAGAATCTTTATGGGGCGGATAGCATTGTAAGTGAATTATTCAAGCCTGACCCCGTGCTCTGCACTAGAAAACTATGTTTTCAGGGTGCGAAACTTAAGTTAACAATAGCAAACAAAATTAAATATTGTTTTTTTATTGCAATTAATAGAAACTGTATTTATTAAAATTATTTCACTTCCACAACACAAGGAGTCGAAGAGAGCCCCCAACAACAAGTGTTTTCCTTATAAATCAGCCGAATAATAGGACACATTCTTGGAATATCATTCTTTTCAGAAGCATAGCTAATTAGTTTATTGCTATCATTTCCAATTAACATAAGCCCTTTATTTTCCATGTTATCATCTATCCATTCTTTTACAATCTCGGTAATGTCGATCTCTGTATAACAAAGACTGACGTCATCATCAAACTTCATTTTTTTGCTAAAGTCTGCTTTTGGAACAGAATATAGACAGCTATATGCACTGAAGAATTCTAATAATGGAGATACAATATAGTGGCGATTGCAGCCCACATGGCAATCGCATTTCCCGCGATAATCGCATTTCGAATCAAAAGTTTTGTATTGTGACATCGGATGTTTAAAAAGAATAAGTTTTGCACTCTTTAAATTTTTTAAGCATGAATAAGGCGGGAAATCAAAATACAAGCAACTCAAATATTTATGGTGCCCGCCTAAATGTAAAATCGTATTGTTTATTTTAGTATTACAGCGATTATTTGAAAAACTGACTGAATCCTTACACATTAAATCTAATATACTCATTCTATAGCCCTCCAATCTATTATATGCAAGACATTAAATTGGTGTAAATCCTTTTTGTAATCACAATTTTTTTTTATGTGAATAAGATATTATGGGAAACTTGCTCAGCGGGCTTTCCGTAATTTAGCAATAGAGGAGGCAAGATGTAATTATGGAGGTTAATGTAAGTGTAAGCACTGCGCAATCATTTGATGGGATTACACAAAATAGTTTTTTGGATGTCACATTCACTAACACTAATTCGTTCACCTATGTTGCCGGCAATGTCTATTACTATGCGCTGCTCACGGATTCGTCTGACCCTGCACTCACACAAGAAGTTACCTTTAAAATTGACTATGCTGAAGGGGGTACAATTGACGCTAACACTTCTCAGTCATTTACTATTGAAAACACTCAAAACCTAGTGCCTGATATTAGCGGGGGCAATGGAAGAATTTTATATAATGCCGCATAAAAGCCTAACTTCATCTTTGGTTTGTCGTGATTGATAAGCAATTTGAAGGTCAAGGTCCCCACTAAGCGGATGGCCATATCGTATACAAAGTCCA
>CAYPNO010000397.1:0-1819 GCA_964411865.1 uncultured Desulfuromonas sp.
GCATGAAAGGTCAACTTGAAATCACAGAAGAGGAATACCGGAAATATCCGGGGTTGAATTTCTCAAGCCTTGCCTCCTTCTATAATAAAGGGACATATTCACCTGACCATGCCCTCATGTCGATTAATTTCAAGTCTTATTTTGAGTTCGGTAAAATGTTTGAAACACTTCTCCAGGACACAGCAACCGGGACAAAAACATTTGATGAACGCTTTTTCCAGTCAACGGTTGACGGCAACATGCCTGACAAAATGATCCAGTGGATCGATGAAAAACACGACCTGACATCCTATTACGTTTACACCAAAAAAGGCGATTTAAGCGGAACATACAAGACCCGGCACGCATTCCTTGACGAAGCATTGGAAAACCCTGGAAAGATCCCGGTATCAACCGGTGATTGGGAAATGCTTCACACTCTGACCGACCGGATGATGAACATGAAATATTCCGATGCCCTGGTTGGGGATCTCCTTGCTAATGCTGAATTTCAAGTTCCCATCGCATGGGAAAGTTCGATTGATGGGCTTAGAAAGAAAGCCCTGATTGATTGCCTTATCCAGGTTGGAGACGAGTTTTACCCGTTCGACATAAAGACGACAGCAGCTTTTAAACAATTTGGATACATGCTTTCAGATAAGTATTGGGTTCAAGAAATTCATTACACGGAAGGCGTTAATGAAGTCTTTGGAACCTGTATGACCATGCCATTTCTTGTGGCGTCCAAAGAGGCTCCTTATTTGTGTCAACCTTGGGAATGCGACTATGGGGATATTGATAAAAAAACAATCGCACACGAAGAATATCATAACCTTTGCCAAGCATATATTGATTGGCTCTCGGACGGCAGAAACCCCATAGGGTGGTTGCCACTAACCAAGAAACCTATTTTCTTTAGGAGGTAAAACAGATGGAAAATCAGATCGTTGAATATCAAGACGAAGCAGCAATGCCTCAGAAAACAAACGAGATGTATCTTGATGTCGCATTGTTTGAACAGGCGCAGAGAGTGGCAAAAATGTTGGCATCCTCAACAATGATCCCTGAGCATTTCAGGGGTAACGTTGGGAATTGTATGATCGCCCTTAACTTTGCCACTAGAGCAAACTTAGATCCATTCATGGTTTTACAGTCCATGTATGTTGTTCACGGTAAGCCGGGTCTTGAGGGAAAACTCGCAATAGCTCTGTTAAACAAAAGCAAAATGTTTTCCCCTCTCCAATACCGATTTGACGGTGAAGGTGATAACCGATCTTGTACGGCATACGCAACCAGAAATTCAAACGGTGAAGTATGTGAGCAAACCGTAACATGGAAAATGGTTGTTGCCGAAGGTTGGAATAAGGGCGGATCTTCAAAATGGAACACGATTCCTGAATTAATGTTCCAGTATCGTTCAGCGTCATTTTTTATCAAGGTCCATGCCCCTGAAATTCTTCTCGGAATGCAAACCAAGGAAGAGCTTGACGACATCAATCACGGTCCACGACCCCAAGTATCGTCGGGCAGCCTTGGTGATAAACTCAGGAATGTGACCCCAAAAGAAGAGCCTGTAAAACAAAATAAATCAAACCCGTTGCATGAAACCCCGGCATGGAAAGAATGGGTTTCAACCCGTGATGATTTCCCGGACATTACAAAAACATGGCCGGACCCCGTAGATGAAAAGCAGTGTATCGAAGCAATCAGGGCCGTAGGTAGGGCCGTAGACTCTCAAAACGTAGCATAGGAGGTCCCATGGGAAACGCAGCGCTGAAAATAATAGAAACACCCGAAACAATGGCCCTTGCAGAATTTGACGTTACTGAGGCCGCACTTG
>CAYPNO010000398.1:0-1818 GCA_964411865.1 uncultured Desulfuromonas sp.
AAAGACCAATAGGGTAGAAGATTAACAAGTCAGGCACTGTGTTCTTTAACTAGATTTTTCTAGAACAAGTCAACTCAAGGAGATTGCAACAAATGGCTGAATACTCAGGAAGCGATCTGCTTCACAAAATTATTGACACCCTTGCTGCAGAGGTCTCTGCTCTGCAGCAGAAGGTACTGGGGGCGCGTTTACAGCAAATGCTTGATGCAGGTATTAGTAGTAATTTGCAGATAGCTGCTGTTCTCGGCGCGAACCAGCAGATTCTCGCTTCAGTTCCCGAGGGGGAAGCCTCTATATCGTATCTGGCAAAAGTTACTGGTGCCGCTATAAAAGAATGCGAATCCCCACAGAATAAGGCACCATGGTCATTGTTGATGCCTGCATATCGAGACGTTTTGTATGTGAGCGATGGTACTGCTGATGGTAGTGGCGTCGTTGAAAATATTAGCGAATCCACCACCCGCAGGATTATTGTCAGCCCAGAAGAGAATGAAGCTGTAATCCAATTTGGCAATAGCGTTTATTCCATCCATGATGTAACACAAGTTCCTCAACTAATTGCCGACGACATTACAACCAACGCCCCAATAACTTTGGGCTCTACTACCCTCATTTCAGATAAAAATAACGATGTTTACTCTGCCCTTATCACTGATGGCAGTCATGCAGGTACAACCATTGTTCTAGATATGGAAGACTATTCCTCTGATAGTTTTAATGTTTTTGATCCTGCAAGTGGTGTAATCTGGAGTGCAACCTCCACCGTGCCATACGGTAGGGAGTTGTTCTTTACGCAGGTTTCAACCTCGGGTATTGACTCTGTAGGGCTTGTGCAGGATATCAATCCGGGAGCCAGTAGCTCTTTATCTTCACTGAGCGATTCTAGTCGTGCCTGCGTTATGAATAACGGGTTGTTGCTGTTTCGAGCCGATGATGGAACGCACGGAAACGAACCTTGGATTAGCGATGGCACTGCTGCAGGTACTTTTATGCTTGACGACCTGAGGGTTGGTAGCTTGAGAAGTGAACCCATTAGCTTTACTCCGTTTGGAGAGCTGGCTGCATTCAGAGCCAACACATCTGATTACGGGGTTGAGATTGTAGTCACCGATGGCACCAAAGCCGGCACAAAAATTATCGATATTAACGAGAATGGATCTTCTATTCCGACTATCCTTGGCCACGTTGGCGACAAATTATATGTCGAAGCCAGGGTTGACTCACAAAGAAGTGTTTACAGTATTGATTCAGACCTGAGCCTTTCCCTTACGAATATGGACACTAGGGCTAAAATCCTAGCATGGGGGGATAATATCGCCTATTTTACCCACTCCGACCCTGACCACGGTACTGAACTTTGGGCGCTGGATGCTGCTGACGATAGTTTTCATATGGTAAAAGATGTTCTTACCGGTACCGGCAGTTCTCTGCCAGAGAATGCAGTCACTATAGGTGACCATTTGTTGTTTAGCGCGTATAGCTCTGCCACTACCAAGAGCTGGTTTATTTCCGACGGTACTGAAGCGGGTACCGTGCAGATTGCAGAGAGTCCTGGACGTCAATATGAAGTCCTAAATGGTACATTGGTTTACGCAGATGACGAAAAAATCTATCGCCTGAAGTTGAGTGATTCTCTCCCAAAGGGGGAAGTTATTACGTCCGACTATAAATACGATAAAGGCAATCTGCAGTTTGATAGCGACCAGATATTTTTTAGCAACGCCGACGGTACACTTCATGTGTCTACCGCCACGGCTGCCGAGTCAAGCCTATTGCTGGAGGATGTGGCTAAATTTAAGGTTGTTGCTGAAGATGCTC
>CAYPNO010000399.1:0-1817 GCA_964411865.1 uncultured Desulfuromonas sp.
CCTTTATTCTTTAAAAGATACTTTCACAACGCTTAGCATATGGGACTATCTTAGTACGTATACTTGGGCCGATGATGATACTGGTATCTCAGATGTGGGCGCCATATTTCACTTGGGTAACGGTAGCGTGAGTAGTGCTAATAAGTCGTCATCAAGCTACCAAGCAGTAGCTTTTAGGTCTATAGTATAGCAAAGGAGTGTAACATGTATATAACGTGGGAAGATCGTAAAGGGTATGGCCAGAAAGATAGTTGGCCTTTGTTAGAAAAACCAGTGTTATCTTTTGAGTACGCTTGGTTCTTGCTGACAGACGAAACTGCACAATACGTAGAGTCACATGATCCAGGTGTTTTCAACAAAGATATGTCACCCGAGCAGATCCAAGAAGTGACTGCATTCTATCATTCCTGGTCAGCGCCAACCCCTGAACCTTATGTGCCAACAGTAGAAGATAAGGTTCAAGAGCATAAGAGTGCATACCTGGCCAAGCTTAGTGAAGGCTTCTTAACTTCAGCAGGCTTTATGATAGATTGTATGGAGAATAACCAGGTTGACTTCGCACTTCGGCTTCAACTGGAAGAAGCAGCCAGAGCACAAGACTCGACCAGGGATGACCTTATACTTGTTAGAGACTACAATAATGTCAATCATCAAGTAACTTTTGAAGAGTTCAAAAGTATATGCTTAGAACTTGGAGAGTACATCTCTGGCCAAAGGGAATTGCTTTGGTCTATGATTGATAATGAGTATCAACAAGGAGAGTAAGAATGGCATTAACAACAGATGAAGTTAAAAGGTTATACTTTAAGCACGTTGGCTTTATACCTTCAGGGTTACCCACAACGGCTGACTTTGTAAAGGACCATTATCAGAGAACTGTAGGTCGTGCTCCTGATCCCGAAGGCTTAAACTATTGGGTTAACGAACTTGACTCTGGGAATTTGCCTCCAGCAAATTTTGGTTCGGCTTTCAGTAATGCAGTGCAAACTGACCAGAAGTATGTTGATATGGTTGACAAAGCTTATGCGAATACACCAGGAGCAGTTAGGGATCCAGAATGGGAAGATAAGCTATATTGGATAAACCAGCTAAAGAGTGGTAACCTTACAGAGCAAAACTTTCAAACAACTTTTAAGGCATCGGTTGACGACTACAATAGTAGGAACCCGCAAAAACCTCCTCACACACCTGACAGAGTAACGCCTACTACGCCTACTACGCCTACTACGCCTACTACGCCTACTACAGGACTGGATGATTTATTTCAGCCCGATAAGTTTCCATCGTCAGGTAGTACGTCAACAAGTCAGTCAGACAGTGCGTCCTCGAACGTAAGTGCTTCAGGTTCTTCACAGTCCTCAGGGAGCCATTCAGGCTTACCTGACTGGTTTAACAAGCCTTTACTTGAAGGTCTTTTGCCAACTCTCCAAGAGTCTATCAAGGACCTTCCTGGCCAGGTTGACCAATGGGCTGAGAAGAATATGGCAGCAAGTCGAAGTGCAGCCAAGAATATGTTGGATGGCCACTTAACAAGTTTACTTGCTGACTTGTCAAAGAGAGGATTAACAAGTAGCTCTGTGGCGAGTGATGCTGTGGGACAAGCTGGCTTGAATGCTGCACGAATGCAGTCAGGTGTGGACTTAGGAATCATGGGTCAAGCAGACCAACAGAAGCTGCAAATCCCTGGTCTACTTGCTGGAATCGCAAGTCTTGGACAAACATCAACCAGTCAATCTCAAGGCTCATCTTTTGGTAGTTCAATAGGTCAGTCAGTAGGGTCATCAACAGGTGGGTCAACAAGTCATTCATCTAACCCA